>DAOOPK010000024.1:0-5422 GCA_035388205.1 Bacteroidales bacterium | reverse complement strand
AAAACAATTCTCTGCTATTGATGTAATTGCTGAAGATTTGTCGGTTATTACTACAATTGAAGTTACTGCCGGCGCAGAATATACTTTTACCATGCCTGCTCAAAATGTTACTGTTACGGTTACTTTAGAAGATATTCCTGCACCTTTATATGATATTGCAATAAATGTTATAGGCGGGACTGCTGACGTAGTTACAAACCCTGCTGATGAAGCTGAAGAAGCTGAACTAATTACTGTAACTATTTCAAATATTGAAGTAGGAAAACAGTTCCTATCAATTGATGTAATCGGAGAAGACCTCACTCCCATTACAACAACAATAGTAAACCCTGAAATTGAATTTACATTCGTAATGCCAGCTCAGGCTGTTGAAATCAATGTTATAATTGAAGATATTCCAGTAACCTACCAAATAACAACTACTGTGATGGGTGGCACGGCAACAGTTGTTACTGCTCCTGCTTCGATTGCGGAAGAAAATGACAATGTAATTGTCAGTATTTCCAATATTGAATCTGGTAAAATATTTGGTATGATTGAAGTTTGGGCTGATGATATAGAAATAAATACTACCGAGGTTTTCTTAGGTATAGAATATACTTTTACAATGCCAGCTCATGATGTTGCAATTTATGTTCACCTTCAGGACGAAATAATTGAGCCTATTATTATTAATACTCAACCTGAATCTGCATTAATCTGCGAATATGATTTCGCAACTCTTACAGTTGACGCAACAGCAACTTATGCAGAAACACTTGAATATCAATGGTATTTTAATGAAACTATTCTTACTGATTCAATTGAAAACTCAATTATTGTTAATACTGCAGGTGATTATTATTGTTTGCTTACTGCTGGTTTGGATCAATTGGAAACAGAAATTGCCGTTATAACTGTTGCAACTGTAAACCCTACACTATTACCAACAATTTCAGCATGTACAGGTTCTACTATAGAACTTAATCCTGGAGAATTTAGCTCTTACGAATGGCAAGATGAATCAACAGAACAAATACTTGAGGTAACAGAAAATGGAACTTATTCAGTGACAGTTACTAACGAAAACGGATGTACAGCCAGCGTTGAGACTATTGTTAGTTTTGAGGATGAGATTGTATTAAATTTAGGTGATACTATTTATTTATGTGAAGGTTCTAATTCTGTGATTACAGGTCCAACATATGCAGATACTTATGAGTGGGGAGAAGGGGAAGACACGCAGGAAATTACTGTAACTGTAGCAGGTTGGTACTACTTGACAATAACACAGGCAACTTGTACAGCAAATGACTCCGTTCTAGTTGAAATTGTTGCACTACCAGAAGAATTTGATTTGGGTGAAAGTATTTTTGCATGTGACGGGACAACTGTTACAATTGAAGGACCTGAAATGTCTGATGTAGAATACTTATGGAATACTGATGAAACAACTCAGGATATTGCAGTTACAGAAACAGGTACCTATAGTCTTACTGTAACAAATGAATATGGTTGTGAAAGAAGTGACGATATAGATGTAGAATTTAATGACTTTATAGTTCCAAATCTTCACACTAGTGATAGCATTAACGCTTGTGAAGGAGATATTGTAACCTTAGATCCTCAAGAAGGGATTGAATGGCTCTGGAGCGATTCTTCTACAGAAAGCAGCTTGGAAGTTGAAACATCTGGTTGGTATTATGTTACAGTAACTGTTACAGGAGGATGTGAAGGCTCTGATAGTGTTTATGTCTTTTTCCGTGATTTACCATTAATTGACCTTGGAGCTAATCAGGCTTTTTGCGATGGAGAATCTGCTATACTAACTGCTCCTGAAGCAGTTTTGTATGCATGGAATACAGGCGACTCATTGCAATCTATAACTATTGATACTGCTGGCGTTTATGTATGTACAATCACTGATGAATTTGGATGCTCAAACTCTGACCATTTGACACTTAACATTTATAATTTACCTGGAGTAAACCTTGGAACTGATATAATTGCCGATGAAACTCAGGTAATTATTTTAGGTGTCGAAACAGGACATCCTGAATATCTATGGTCATCAGGTGCCACAACAGATTTTATAGTTGTTGATGCATCAACATTAGGAATAGGTGAACACACTTTTTCTGTTACAGTAACGAGTGCTAATGAATGTGTTGCCGAAGACGAAATTGTAATCACTGTAATACCTGGAGCCGGAGTAGATTCGGATAATATAAAAAGTATTAGCATTTATCCAAATCCAACAAATGGAATTATCAACATTTCAGGTAATGACATTATTTCAATTGATATTTTTGACAATGCAGGCAAACACATTCTTACAACTGAAGAACAGAATATTGATCTTAGTGATTTAGCTAAAGGAATGTATTTCATTAAGATAAATACTACTAAAAATAGTCTGAATTCTAAAATTATTATTGAATAAATATTGTTATTCAAGCTAAGAACGTACAAAAACAAATACTAAATAAAGAAAGGCAGGAAGATAAAATTCCTACCTTTCTTTTTGCCTTTAATAATACCCCCATATTAACTTTTTATTGTTAATAAATAAAATGGGTTAATAAAACGTTATATATATAAATAATTTAATTTTGGTATTAAATAATTTAGAATTAAAAATGAAAAAGATTTTAATAATTTTAGCTGTTTTTGCTCTAGTTTGCTTAGGGTTGTACTCATGTAAAACGACTAATGATTGCCCTGCCTACGGTAAGGCACATAATGATATAGTTAAAAAAAGAGCTTAAACTAGCATAGAAATATTTTATTTTTTGTACTTTTGTAGTAATGATGAATGTATTTTATAAAATATTATTACTGCAAATTTTTATTTTTTTTCATTTCTGCGGTTTTCCTCAAGGTGAACTAGAAACAAATAGAGAACCTGATAAATACAATCTCAATTCAATCGGATTTAAACTCAATTCTAATGGAAGTGGAGCATATTATAGTTTTTCTACTAGAATCAATTATAGATTAAGACGTTTTTTTGAGGCAGAATACAATTATATGAAAAGCCCGAAAGAGATTAAAGTAGTTAATCCTTATTTCGAATCTATCACTGTCAAAAAGTTTGTTTTTGGCAAAACCTATACTGTCCATAATATCAAATTTGGTTACGGTTACAACAAGGTTCTTTTTGACAAACGAGACAAAAACAGTGTCTCAATTAATTTCAAAGGTTCAGGTGGTGCAATTCTAGCATTTTCAAAGCCCATTTACTATGAAATTGTTGATAGCCTAAAACTTATAAATGGTTATTTTGTTCCATACACTTCATATTATCGTATAGATATTAATATTCAGAATAATCCTACGGATATTGTCGGTAAAGCTCCGTTTAACCTCGGTTTAAATGAAATTAAATTTCACCCTGGTTTCTACATAAAGATGGGTATGAGTTTCGATTTTAGTCAGGATGTCATGAAGTCAAAGGTTTTGGAAACAGGAGCAATTTTTGATTACTACCTAAACCCTATTGAAATAATTGCCGGACAAGTTAACTCGACATTTCTTTATTTATATATTTGTTATAATTTTGGTAAAAAATATGATGCTGCATTGAATCGTGAATATCGTAAAGACCAAAGAAGGAAATCTCTTCAAATAAGTAATTAAAAGCATATTGTTAAAAACATTGTTAATTAATTTTGGTAATTAAAATAAAACTTTATATATTAGAGGTCTAAAATTTATATTAGAAATATTATTGTTCTTTTAACGTAAAATTGTGAATATGAAGAAATTAGCATTAGGTCTTACTTTATCTTTTGTTATCCTTATAGGTATTGTTGTAGTAAATATTTCAGCAAAATCTGAAAAAATGTACGTTCCTCGTTCAAATGACAATGAAATAGTTGTCGAAAAAAGCTTTTATGGAGCGGCAGAATGGCAAGCCAGAAGAAGAAGCAATCTGATTACCGGAGAAGTTGATGTGAAAGATGTTGATAATGCTCTTAAACAGATTTCTGAATTAAGAAAAGCAAAAGATGGCAATCAATTGAATTGGATTGAATTAGGCCCAACAAACATTGGAGGGCGTTGCCGAAGCATTCTTTTTGATAAAAATGATCCTAATATTATGTATGCCGGTGGCGTTTCTGGAGGTCTTTGGAAATCAACTACAGGAGGAAATTCATGGGCACAGGTAAAATATGCAGGTGACGAAGAATCGAATGATATACCAAATCTGAATGTTGGATCTATTTGTCAAGATGCTGATGGTACAATATATTTCGGTACCGGTGAAGGATTTTATATGGGTTATGGAACAGGTGCAAGAGGATTTGAAGGTGCCGGCATATGGAAATCTACTGACGGTAAAGTATTTAGCCGTATTGAATCTACATGGTCAACTTCAGATAGTAAAAATACTTTCGTATATGTCAATAAGTTGGTAGCACATCCAACAATACCTGGTAAGATATTTGCCGCAACCAAAAAAGGTATTCAAATATCTTCTGACGGTGGCGAAAACTGGACAAATCCAGTACTTAATGTAGCAGAGTTTCCAATAAACGAATTTGCTGGTGATGTAAAAATCAGTTCAGATGGAACTTTTTTAATTGCCGATGTAGGAATTAATGCTTATGTGTCATATCAAGGTGGGGCTTATGGTACTTGGGAAAAAATAACCGGTTCAGGGGAAGGAATGCTGCCTGCGAACTCATCAAGAACAGAATTTGCCATTGCTCCAACAAATTCTAATATTGTTTATGCACAATGTACTAATTCAGATGGAAGTCTTTTAAATGTTTATCGTTCCGATGATAAAGGTCAGACCTGGTATATTATTGGTCCCGGTGGTTCTGCAAGTTTCAACCCTCTTGGAGAACAAGGTACCTATGATAATGTAATTACTGTATATCCTGATAATGCTGATAAAATTATTTTAGGTGGTCAGTATTCTTTATGGACATGGGGAAAAACTGAAGGATGGAATTTGCTGACATATTGGAGCATTGATGTTAATGATTTACAGTATGTACATGCTGACCAACATGCACTTGTTTTTCATCCCACAAATCCTGACATAGTATTTTGCGGATCTGATGGGGGAATTCATCGTTCAACTGATGGTGGTATTACATGGCAAACAAAAAATAAATATTTTAATGTAACTCAGTTCTATGCAATTGCACATGGTCCAAGTGAAAATGAGATTTTAGGCGGAACTCAGGATAATGGTTCAATTTTATTAAACCCTGAAACTACTACTACTACAGGAACTTCTCATGAATATTATGAAATTTCAGGTGGAGATGGTGGTTACTGTGAAATCTCTCAAATTAATCCAAATATAGTTTTTTCAACTATTTATTATGGGCAGCTTTTTAGAAGTGATGAAAAAGGAGCTGAAGGAGATATGGCTAGTTTCTATAACACTCGTATTACAAGTACTATTACCGGATTAGGAGAATCC
>DAOOPK010000023.1:0-21502 GCA_035388205.1 Bacteroidales bacterium | reverse complement strand
GAAAATTTATTGTCGATTTTAAAAGCTCAAATACACACTTTTTTAAACACTACCATTTTGTATGAAGCTCTGGCATATTTTACTCCCGGAAAGATTCTTGTATAATTATTTGCGGGATTTGGGTATAACCTTGTTTTAGTAATATTTTCATTTCCTAAAATACCGCTAGGATCACATGGAACAACTTCGAGATTTACACCCGGTCCTTGTATAAAAGTTGGACATTCGGCAGGAGCCCCTTCTACATAATAGATTCCAGGTTCAGTAACCGTTAGCGTTTGCCCCGTTTGCCCGGGTAAAGGATTGCCATCTTTGTACCAGACTATATTGGTGGTATATGGACTATTTAGAGTGAAATACATTTCGTCACCGGTGCACAAGATAAATTCGCCACTACCACCAACAGTATATTCACCTGTACTTTCTACTGTGGGAGATGCAAATGCATAACCATCAACATAAAACTCAGCCGACATATAATAGTGTCCCGATAATCCTGCCTTAACACTGATATAAGATGCCGCATAATCGTAAAATCCCATACTTAGACTTTGACCTGTTGCATCTGTAATTGCTTCTGTGTCGAAAGAACCAAAATATCTGCGAAACCATTGGTAAGTATCAAACAAACCAGTGCTAAGTTCTCCAGAACCATCGGGACAAAGCATGTTATCTCCTGTAATTACCGGTGGTACACTAAGGGTAAACGGACTAGTGTTTGTTATTTCATAAATTATACCACTGACATAGCCGGGAGTATAAATGCGTACCACATTATCATTACGTCCGGCTCCGGCATCAACTAGAGCTGTGGCTCCGGTTGCAGCATCAATCGTTGTGTATTCGTATAAACCTGTTCCAGAGTTGTACTTATATTCTCTAAATGGTGAACCTATATCGGTACTATAAATGTAATTTTTACCATCGCTTTTGGTCTTCGCAGAAAATAGAAATGATCTACCACTCTGAGCCTCGATGGTATTAATAACCCAAGATGCGCCACTACGTGTTATTTCGTGAGTACCGCTGTTGTCCTGTGTGTAAACTCTTTGAACTCCATCGTTTCGTCCATCAGTTACCATAACAGTTTCTGGCCAACCAAGAGATGTTGAAACTGATGAAGAGTCTGCCCAAGCAGTTCCGTTCCACGAAAACTCTTTAACGTGATCTCCTGATGTATAGTAGCGGGTTTTACCATCATTTCTGCCAACACCAAAAAATACCGGTCCTTCTGTTCCGTGTGCAGTACTTATATCAGTTGAAACCCACGAACTACCATTCCAAGAATACTCTCTTTGAATTATCCATCCGCCAACATACAAGCGATTTATACCATCGCCACGTGCATCTCCGACAACAACCGAAAGCATTGGTTTCGTTGGGCTAGCCAAAGTAACTCTATTCCATGCTGAACCACTCCATGTGTATTCATAAATATTGCTTGATGTACCGCCCCATTCAACTGCATACAATCGAGTAACTCCATCGTTTCGAGCATCACCAAGGGTGATCGTAACAAGATTTCTAAGCCCGATTCCAACCGTAGCTGTCATTTGCCAAGCTGAACCATTCCATGTCCATTCGTATATAGCACCATCTGTTGCTTCTCCTCGTGTACTCGCATAAATACGGTTTATACCGTCGTTGTGTCCATCACCAAGACAAATTCCATAAGCTTTATCGTTCGGACAAGTGCCAATTTCGATTACTGTCCATTCCTGTGAAAATAAATCCATAAAAATAAGAAGCGAAATAGATAAAAAAAGTAATTTTGTGGTCATATTAGGTTTATTAAATGTACAAATCTACGACGTTGTATAATAAATTAGGTTGCTTTGCAAATCTTTTATTAAATGTTATAAATTGCATTTTATTATCTCATTTTTTATGAAAAAACGATTTTTATTTATCGTGGTCGTTATCAGTGTTTTTGCACTCAATAGCTGTGAAAGTTCATATATTCATTTTAATGATGAAGGCACATTTATAAAGGACACGATATTAAATCCAATCGACACAGTATATTTTGGCGAAGAAATTCTTCCATTATTACAAAACAACTGTGGCTCTTGCCATTTTGCCGGTACCGAGCCTGATTTGGAATCTCCAGAATTGTACCATAATCTTATAAATGGAAATTATCTCAATTTAATAGATCCGGAAAGAAGCACATTATTTAATTTGCCAGATCCAGGACATGCTGATGATTACCTTACAAGTGAACAACATGTATTAATTGTTGAATGGATTGAGCAAGGTGCTCTTGATAACTAGAGAATGGAGATTATGAAAAACCTGATATACATTTTATTCCTGATAAGTTCGTCAATAATCTATGCACAGGAGGATAGTACTATTGTTGAAGCGACTGTTCGTAAACCGGTAATTGGTCCATGGCACACCGGTACATTTATAGATCAGCAAACTACTTATACAACAGTAAAAAATCATCTAGAACTAGAAATACATCATAGGTTTACTGCGGTTGATATTGGTATAAATGATCTGTTTGGCTTTTACGGAGCCTCAAATATCAGACTTGGACTTAATTATGGGATTACTGAAAATCTTATGCTTGGATTTGGAAGCGAGAAGGATAAAAAAATGCAGCAATTTCTTATTAAATATAGATTTTTAAACCAGTCGAGAGATGGAGTATTTCCTGTTTCAGCAGCAATTTATGCAAGTGCATGTATAAACACTAGGGAGAAGGAATACTTTGGTTTAGATTATAGTTTTACAAACCGGATGTCGTATTATACTCAACTAATTATTTCGCGAAAGTGGAATCCGAATTTTACAACAATGATTGGTGCTGGATACGCCCATATTAATAAAGTAGAAAGCACAAGGGTTGAAACCGAAGATTCTGTTTCGGAGACAATATCCTATTATCCTAAATATTTTAATGATGCGATTGGACTTTCTTTTAGTGCACGTTACAAGATTGGTGGGAAATTCAATATTGTTGCACAATACGAGCAGCCATTTGCAATTGGGGGAAAAGGGGGTAATGGACACGGAAGCCACAGCGAGCACCCAAAACCCATTAAGGCAAAACCCGGTCTGGCACTAGGATTCGAGATAACAACTCTGACACATTCGTTTCAGATGTTTGCGTCATCATACAGGGGAATTATCCCTCAGAATAATTTAATTATGAATAATTTCGACTTTACACAGAAATCTGGCATAATGCTTGGATTTAACGTGGTCGTAAAATTTTAAAATTCGGACAAAATGAGAAGAAAGGATTATTTATTTTTTGCTGTTTCGGCACTTGTACTTGCAGGGGGATTAACCGCAATGAAACTAATTAAAGACCCTTGGCAGGTTCCAGCAAATTATAAGACAATGAAAAACAAGGTTGCTGTTAGCAAAACTAGTTTAGCAGAAGGAAAAGAATTATTCGATATGGCTTGTGCAAGTTGTCATGGAACCACAGGTAAAGCAAAAATAGCAAAAGGAATAGATTTGTTTGATTTGTCAAGTGCAGATTTTCATGCTAAATTTACCGATGGTGAGATATATTACCAATCATTCGTAGGTCGTAACCCATGGCATAATTTTACAAAAGCAGTTCCTGACGAAACTGACAGATGGAATGTTGTCAATTATATTAGGTCATTAAAAGGAAAGTAATTGGGGAGTGATTATTTATTAATAAGAGCTAATCGGTAGTTAGGTTTTTAATTAATCTGCACAAAATAGATTTTTTTTGACTAAGCACTTCAAGTAAACTAGAATAATCATAAAAAAAAGCCCTCGAGCAAATCAGGGCTTTTTTATTGTACAATATATAATTGTTTATTTGATAGTAATAGACTTAGTTATTTCATTTGTTGAGGTTTTAACTTTTACAAAATAACTAGCCTTATTCAAATTGCTTATGTTTATTACTTCTTTTTCTGATTTTGCATCAGAAGTATAAACGATTTTTCCAAGAATGTCAACAATAGTAATAGATTCAATGTCTTTTCCTTCAACAACAATCTCAAAGCTTGCTGGATTTGGATATATTTTTACCTTGCCATTGATTTCGTCTGTAATTCCTGATCCATTAGAAATAGTCATATAGTCTGTCATCGTCAGTGTATTTTCGCCACCTGCGTTTGTTGCCTTAAGACTTACGTCAAAATTTCCTTCAGTAGTCCACATGACAGTTGGATTTTGCTCTGTGCTGCTTGGAGGTGTTCCGCCTTCAAATGACCATAACCATTCGTCAGGAGAGTTAGTGCTTAAGTCAGTGAAAGTAACGTTGTTATTAGTTGCGATTTCTTGTGTGCTTGAACTAAATGCGGCCACTGGAGCATCAACAGCAGGAATAACAATAATCATCAAAGATGTGTCGTCAGTTTGTTGAGGAAGTTCTTGTGGACTTCCAAACCAATTAGCATACGGAGTAATCAGCAATGTAAGCTGATATTCTCCAGGAACAGTTGGGGTTCCAGTTAACTGGCAACAGTATCTGGTTGCGGGATCCGTAACAATGAACATTTCTTGACTTTTGCACCAGCTCATTCCCTCTGGCAATCCATTAACAGCATCAATGCGAATCTGATAAATATTACTCTCAATGCCAGCAATTTCAAATGTTTCAGGAGGAATTACAGTTACTGTTTCATCGTAATAAACATTTGCCATAGCAGTTGGTAAAACTAAAGGGCAAATTTCACCTGGCATAAGTAAATCCTGACATGTTGGGTCTGGAGTACATGATGGAGAACAAATCTGAGCAATTGATGTCAATGAGAACATCATTATAACACTTAATAAAACGTACAATTTTTTCATATAAATAAATTTTGGTTAAACATATTAAAAATCAGCACTTAAAACTACTTCAAATCTACGAGGAGCATGCATATCTCCGGGGCGTCCTACATATACCTGATTAAACACATTCTTAACAATGAATGATGCTCGAAGAGACTCGCTGAATTTAAATCCACATCTTAGATCAATATTAAAATATTGTTCGTCAGCATTGTTAAGTCTGTAATCCCAATAACCGGGTAAAATAAAACTACTAAATAATTTGTAAGAATTATATGTAACTGGATTCACAGTTTCTTCTGGTCTTTCGTCGCAGAACAATCTGTCAACATTATCCATTTTGGATCTCCAAATAACATTTATTCCAAATGTTAAGCGTTTGGTTTCGAAGTTTACATCTCCTTTAATTGTATGTTTATTTCTGTATTTTAAAGTTGGTAACAAACTTGACGTTGTGGTATCAACCATTTCTCTAAACATAGGATTATTATATGAATAACCAATAATTGAAGTAATAAGGCAATTACGGACCTTACCGGTTATTGTTGCAGAGGCGTCTATACCGTTAATTTTGACATCTCCGATGTTTTGAGATTGAAATCCCAAGGTAGGAGGAACAGTATCTGTATCTTGCCAGAGCTCATAAGTCAGTGCATTAAACACTCCAAAAGTAAACTCCATCATTTTATCAATATTTTGTCTATATAATGCCAAATCGGCAAATCCACGCCATTTTCCAAGTTTAAACCCTTGTTTTACCCCAATTTCGGCACTCCAACCACTTTCGGGCAGCAGTCTCGGATTAGGTAAAATATTAACCATCCCTAAAGCTGCAGCAGTGTATTTCTCGGCAATGGAAGGAAATCGATATCCTTGTCCAAATGATGCACGTAAGAAAGTCTGATCGGTAATGGAATAATTTAATCCTGTCCTGAAAACAGGTCTGATAGGAATTTCGATACGGGATTCGCCGATATTTATATCAAATGCCGATTCAGTTTGAGTAGAATCCAACACAAAGTATTCGCCTCTGATTCCTACCGAAGCATTTAATCTGCCGAATTTTGCATCAACCTGGCTATAACCTGAGAAATTATTGCTCTTGTGATTACCGAAAAGATTCGCTTCAACTGTTGAGTATGAATTGACAAAACCTGCAGTAAAATTCCACTTTTCTGCCCATACTGTCTGATACTGATATTCTGCGTAAAACGTATTGCCTATACTGTTTTTGGCGGTATCTGTCGGCATTACATTTTCTGTTCTGAAATATCTTGTTCTGATACTGTATCTCGAACCGTTAGGTTTATAATAATATATAAAGGGGTCAATATTCATTCTATAACCTTCAGTTGGAATAACTGCCCCAAATGATGTATTTGCAAGATAAGGAGTAGTATCTGATTTCCACATAAAAAAGTCACTCATGTCAATAGCCATAAAGTTAGAGTTAAGTCCAACTGCAAGCCCCTGGATTTTTTTACTTCTATATCTTATATTTGCATTAAAGCGGCTTCTTTTTTCATACTCAAACTCACGGAAGCCTTCATCTATAAAATGATTTCCGCCTAAAGAAACATCAAGGTTATCAAATTTTTGGCTATGAGAAAAGCTTATACCCGAATACATAGGCTGTCTTACAAAATAAAACACCTCATCTCTTAAGAGAACATTAAACTTACTGTTTGTTCCTGTAAAGAACTCCTTTCCCCACCAGTTATAACTATCATCTTTTGGATTCCCATAAACGCCGTCAAAATAGGATACTTTTGTAACCGGCTTGTCGGTAGGATAAGCCGAGCGAACATTAATAACACCGCCTAATGCACTTGACCCGAACATAGCCGAACTGGCACCTTTTACGACCTCAACCTGAGAAATGTTTTCAATAGGAATATAATTCCACTTAACATCTGCAGCATCTGCTGACATGATTGGCAGATCATCCATGAGGATAATCACCCTGCTACCTGCACCATAACTCCAACCTGTACTTGAACGAATACTAGGCTGTTTGTCGCTAATGTCCACTCCGGGAACTTGGTTAATAGCTTCCGAAATATCATAAGAGTTAGTGTTTTCGATAGTGCTAGGTTTAATTACTTCCATAGAGACAGTAACTTCCGATAACTTTTGTTCATATTTACCAGCACTAACAACAACCTCTTCGATGATTTCGGCCTTTTGCTCAAGCATAATGTCTATCACAACTGGTTTACCAACAATTAGATCAACTTGTTCTTCGATTTCTTCATAGCCGATATACACAAATTTTACTTTATATGTGCCTGGATATAAAGCGACTTTATACACACCATCAAAGTCAGTTGTAGTTCCCAATTGAGATTTCGTAGGGTTCAGACCATTAACATTGTCAATAATAATATTAACTCCGTACAAAGCCTCTTTGTTTGACTTATCAATGACTTTTCCAGATAAAAGTACTGTTTGAGCGTTAATGCCTAAATGAAGAAAAAAGACGGCAATTAAAAAAAGTAAAAATTTTCTCATAGTATGAAAAAATTATGATTAATGTCAGCAAAAGTAAAAATAATGTTAATCCAATGAACAAAAAAACATGAATTTAAATATGATAAAATATGATTTACGTATAAATACGTATAAATACGCATGTAATAATTCAGGTTATTTTTTTACCAAAAATGCTTAGATTTTTGTTCTAATAGCCTTAAGACTTGGCAATTCCTTTCCTTCAATATATTCTAGCAAAGCTCCTCCGGCAGTTGACACATAGCTAATTTTATGAGCCATACCATATTTATTAAGGGCAGCTATACTATCTCCACCACCGACTAGAGAGAAAGCACCAAAATCTGTTGATCTTGACACAGCCAAAGCAATTTTTATTGTTCCATTGCAAAAGTGATCCATTTCGAAAACACCCATAGGTCCATTCCACAATAGGGTATTTGATTTTTCTATAACTTTTGAAAATGTTTCGGCAGTTTTAATTCCAATATCGAGGCCTTTCCAGCCATCCGGAATTTCATTAATTTTACAATGTTTTATTTTTGCGTCATTATCAAATTTATCTGCAATAATGCAATCTATTGGTAAATATAATTTAACATCGGTTTTTAAAGCCTGTTTCATTATTTCGGTAGCAACAGGGATATAGTCTTCCTCAACCAATGAATCTCCTACACTTCCTCCCATAGCTTTGATAAAAGTAAATGCAATTCCACCGCCAATAATAAGGTTATCAACTTTTTCCATCAAAGCGCGGATAATGTCAATTTTAGTAGACACCTTTGATCCTCCTACAATTGCAGTAAATGGTTTTTCGCCCTTATATAATACTCGATTTATATTATTAACTTCACTTTCTACAAGATAACCAAGCATTTTGTCATCTGGGAAAAATTTAGCTATCATATACGTTGAGGCATGAGCACGATGAGCCGTACCAAAAGCGTTCATAATATACACATCACCCAATGATGCCAGTTCTTTTGCAAACTTTTCATCATTTTTTTCTTCAAGAGGATTAAATCTCAAATTTTCAAGTATCATGACCTCTCCAGATTTAAGATTTTTTGCCATCTTTTTTGCTTCTGCTCCAATACAGTCCGGTGCAAATTTTACATCAGTTTCAAGTATTTTTGACAAATAGGGGACGATATGCTTAATAGAGTATTTCTCATCGTATGCTCCTTTGGGTCTTCCCAAATGAGTCATCAGTATGATAGAACCACCATCAGAAATAATTTTCCTACAGGTTGGCATAGCTGTTCTTATTCTTGTGTCATCAGTGATTTTCAATTCTTTATCTAAAGGCACATTGAAATCAACTCTTATAAGTACTCTTTTACCATAAAAGTTATAATCATCAACGCTGAATGATTGTTTAATAGCCTTGATCGCAGGCAAATTTCTTTTTTCGATATATTCGAGTAAGGCTCCTCCGGCAGAACTTAAATACGAGATTTTATGAGCCATACTATACTTATTTAAAGCGGCAATAGTGTCTCCACCACCAACAACAGAGTAAAGTCCTTTGTCTGTGGCACGTGCTGTCGAAAGTGCTAGTTTTAAAGTTCCATAAGAGAAATGAGATAGTTCGTACATTCCCATCGGACCATCCCACAATAATGTCTTAGACTCTTCTATTACTTCAGCAAAAATGTCAATTGTTTTTATTCCAATATCCAATGCTTTCCAGCCATCCGGGATTTCAGTAAAATCGCAATGCTCAATATTTGCTTCGTTACCATCCTTGTCAGCAATTATACAATCTACGGGCAAATGAATTTTCACATTAAAATTTGAAGCGTTTTTTAAAATCCTTTTTGCAGTATCGAGACAAGTTTCTTCGACCAGTGAATTCCCTACTTTATATCCTAAAGCTTTGGCAAAAGTAAAAGCAATGCCGCCTCCGATGAGCAAGTTGTCAATTTTCGGTAGTAATGCCTCAACAATTTGAATCTTTGTGGTAACTTTATCGCCTCCTATTAACAAAGTAAATGGTTTTTCCGAGCTTTTGATTAGTTTGTCCAGTTTTTTCATTTCACTTTCAACCACATATCCGAACATCTTGTCATAAGGAAAAAACTTAGCCAAGGTAACAGTGGAAGCATGATTTCTGTGTGCTGTTCCAAATGCATCATTTACATAACAATCTCCTAGTGCAGCCAGTTTTTCTGCAAATTTTTCATCAGCATTCAGCTCTTCTTTAAAAAATCTAATATTTTCGAGAAGCATTATTTGCCCACTTTTAAGATTTGTCGCCAACTCCAGTGTTTTTGCCGAAAGAGGATCATCACAGAAAATAATAGGTTTCCCGATAAGTTTTTCGATTAATGGTAATATATGAACCAGTGACCTTGATTTTAAATGCTCTCCTTTAGGTCTGCCCCAATGTGTAATCATTATTATTGAAGCCCCTTCAGATAATAATTTCTGAATTGTCGGTAAAGACATTTTGATTCTGGTATCGTCCAGAGTATATGAGTCTTTATTTAGAAAAATGTCACTAGTAATGGGGATGTTATAATCTACTCTTAACAATACCCTTTTGTCTTTAAAGCTATAATTATCTAAATTATTCATAATCAGACATTTATTTAATAAATATTACATTAATTATTACTTAACAAACTTAATATGAATAAAATAAAAAACAAGTTTTTTAAATCTATTTTATAACACATATAAATATAAATATTTGTTAATAAAAAAACTAAGAAGAAAATGCGAGAGTTTTATTAAATTTGCACCGAGGGAAATTTGTCGTTATGAAATTTGAAAAAGTTATCGGACAATATGAAATAAAAGAAAAACTGGTTCAGAGTTTTACTACAAATCGTTTAAGCCATTCGTATTTGTTTTATGGTATTCCCGGAACAGGGAAACTGTCTCTTGCAATTGCCTTTGCACAATTTTTATCATGCGAGAACAAAACAAACAATGATAGTTGTGGAGAGTGCCCTTCATGTAAGAAATACGAAAAACTAATTCATCCCGATTTGCATTTTGTTTTTCCGGTTGTTTCAGCTACTGGCAAAAAATCAATCAGCGATTCGTATATTTCTCAATGGCGAGAAATTATTTTGGAAGATCCATATTTTTCGTTTAGGGAGTGGATGATTCAGTTAGGTAGCGAAAACAAACAAGGCGGAATTTTTTCGGACGAATCTTCAGAAATTTTAAGAAAACTAAATCTTAAAACATTTGAATCAGATTTTAAAAATATGATAATCTGGCTTCCCGAAAAAATGAATATTTCGTGTGCAAATAAGCTTTTAAAAATATTGGAAGAACCTCCTCAAAACACATTATTTATACTTGTAAGCGACAATAGTGAGAATATTTTACAGACAATAAGGTCTCGTACTCAACCTGTCAAGATTCTGGGAATAGATGACGAATCTTTAAAAAGTGTTATTATAAACAAGTATAATATTAGTTCAGAGAGAGCGGATGACATTGTAAAAATCAGTAACGGCAGTTTACTCGAAGCAGAAGAGCAGATTTCATTAAGCGATGAAACAAAATACAATCTGGAGCAGTTTATAAACCTGATGCGAATTTGTTATGCGAGAAAAGTAAACGAAGCAATGAAATGGGCGGAAGACATTTCAAAAACGGGAAGAGAAATGCAGAAATCATTTTTACATTACTGTTGTGTTTTGTTAAGAGAAAACTTCGCTTTTAACTTCAACTTAAGCCAGTTGAATTTTATGACACATGAAGAAGAAGAATTTGCAAAGAATTTTGCAAAGTTTATAAATATAAAAAATGTCGGATTCTTATCAGAATTATTTAATCTTGCCCATTTTCATATCGAAAGGAATGGAAATGCTAAAATAATATTTACTGATACCGCATTTAATATTATGAAAATTTTAAAGAAATGACAGAAAGGAAGTTCGAAAGAGGGTGTATCCCTATTGATGCAGATGAAAATACGGGTAATATAGATATAAATCTTTGTTGTAATAAACTGGATGTTTTTGATTGGTTAAAGGATATTCATGATCCACTTAGTCAAAACAAGTACATAGAAGTAAGGTTTAAAAATACTCGTAAAGGCATTTATGAAAATGTCTCCGATCTTTGTCTGGAAGTGGGGGATATAGTTGCAGTGGAATCATCGCCGGGGCATGATATCGGAATTGTTTCTGCCGTAGGGAAAATAGCCTTGCTTCAGATGCAAAAATACAAAACGGAAAAGGATGGTGAATTAAAAAAGATATACCGTAAAGCCAGAACCACAGATATACAGAAATGGCGTGAAGCAATCTCTCTTGAAGTTTCGTATATGTTAAGAACCCGCGAAATAGCCAGAGCTTTAAATTTAACCATGAAAATAGGTGATGTAGAGTTTCAGGGAGATAAAACTAAAGCGATTTTTTATTATATAGCTGAAGAAAGGGTTGATTTTAGGGAACTAATCAAAAAAATGGCTGAGGAATTCAAGATAAGAATTGAGATGAAACAAATCGGGGCAAGACAGGAAGCCGGTAGGATAGGAGGCATCGGACCTTGCGGCAGAGAACTTTGCTGTACAATTTGGATGACTGAATTTAATTCAGTTTCAACAAATTCAGCAAGATTGCAGGAATTATCATTAAATCCTCAAAAACTTGCAGGACAATGCAGCAAATTAAAATGCTGCCTGAATTATGAACTTCCTTTATATTTAGAAGCCAGACAAAATTTCCCAGAAGATGTAACTGTAATAATAACAAAACAAGGCGAAGCAACTCACATTAAAAATGATGTTTTTAGAAGCCTTATGTATTATGAGATTAAAATTAATGATTGTCCGGTTATCAGAGGATTATCTACGGAGAAAGTAAAAGAGATTATAGAGCTTAACAAAAAAGGCATTTATCCTGATAATATTTTTGAAAACGAAAAAACTGGAGGAAGAGCAAATATTTCGTTTAAAGAAGAGTTAAACTCAGACAGTTTGACAAGATTTGATAGCGAAAATGTATTAAAAAAGAAAAGAAAGAAAAAAAAGAAAAACAGACATAATAAAAACAATCAAGATGAAAATCAGTAAAATATTATTTATAGTTTTATTCTCAGGTTTATTATTCACTTCTTGCGATAGAAACCGGGTTTATGAAGAATACATAAAAATTGATGATTATGTTTGGCAAAACAAAAACATAGTACGGTTTGAATTTGAAATACAAGATACGTCATCATTACATAATGTTTATATAAATGTTCGTCATGCGACCATATATCCGTACAATAATTTGTGGTTGTTTATCAAATCATCATCTCCAAACGGGTTGACAAACATAGATACTGTTGAATGTGTGTTGTCAGATGAAAAAGGCAAATGGCTCGGTGATGGTAGCGGAGATATCTGGGATATTCAAATACCATGGAAAATGGGAGTCAGATTTCCGATTGCAGGTAATTATATTGTTGAATATCAACAAGCTATGAGGGTTGATGCATTGCCTGGTATTATGGATATGGGATTAAGAATTGAAAAAAAAGATGAAAAATAAATAGTAATGTCAAAGAAAAAGAAATTACTTAAGTTCAGTCAGAATAAAACTTTTCCTAATTTTTTCGAACCTGTTTTCAATTTTACCAATCCTGCAGACTTTGAGTTTAAATCAAAATGGAATGAACTGTATTTTAAAAATGGAAATCCAATAATCCTAGAACTTGGCTGTGGTAAAGGAGAATATACTGTTGAATTATCAAAAAAAATTCCGGAATTCAATTATATAGGGGTTGATATAAAGGGAGCAAGAATGTGGAAAGGTGCTACGGAAGCATTAAACAGTAAATTGCCAAACACAGCTTTTGTCAGGACATTTATTGAATACATTGATTATTGTTTTGGAAAAGATGAGGTTTCTGAAATATGGATTACATTTCCTGATCCGCATTTAAGTCCCCGCAAACGTATCAGGAAAAGACTTACTTCATCGGTTTTTCTTTCTAAATATCAGAGAATTTTAAAAAACAATGGTATAATAAACTTAAAAACTGATGATGAAGTTTTGTACCACTATACAAAAGCGGTGGTTTTACTAAACGACCTTAAAATAATTGCTGATACTGAAGATCTGTATAATTCTGATTATTTTACTGATATTCTTGCAATTAAAACTTTTTATGAAAGGATGTGGAACAAAGAAGGCAAAACCATTAAATACTTAAGTTTTTTATTGCCGGAAAATAAAATACTTAAAGAACCTCCTATTGATGATGAAAAGCAAAATTGAAGAAAGTTTTTTTGACAGAGTTTATAGTGTCGTCAGAGAAATTCCTTATGGTAAGGTAACTACCTATGGAACAATTGCACGTTGTATTGGATCTCCTCAATCTGCAAGAATGGTTGGTTGGGCAATGAACAACTCACACAATCTAATCCCAGAAGTTCCTGCCCATAGAGTAGTTAATCGTAATGGTTTATTAACAGGTAAAAATCATTTTGGTAATGTAGAATTAATGCAGAAACTTCTCCAAGACGAAGGGATTAAGGTTATTAACGATCAAATAATTGATTTCAACTCTCATTTCTGGGACCCAATGTCAATTTATTAATAATTTTTCTATTGTTTTTGCATTTAAAAATAAACTTCTGGTATCATTATTACTGCATTATAGATATATATCGAAATAATTCTCAGAATATTTTACGGTAAATAGTTTTGGAATATAAAATAGTTTACATTTGTATCTTAATTTTAATTTAAATTTTTATAATGAACATTTTTATCGGAAGCTTGCCTTACTCAGTTAAGGATAGCGATTTACAAGGATTCTTCGAAGAATACGGAGAAGTTAGTTCTGCACGCGTTATTAAAGACAAAATGACAGGCAGAAGCAAAGGTTTTGGTTTTGTTGAAATGGCTGATGAAGCAGCAGCAAAGAAAGCTATTGAAGAATTGAATGGTGCTGAACTTGAAGGACGCACAATAGTAGTTAATGAAGCTCAGGAAAAAACTGAAAGAAAACCGGGTGGCGGAAGCAGAAGCTATGGTGGCAACTCCGGTGGTGGACAGAGAAGAGGCGGAAGCGGTTACGGAAGAAACAACTAATTTAGTTGTAATCCTGTTTCTTCTGATTTTTTAAAATAATCAGATCTTTTATTCTTTTACGTAATATGCTTGATTTATCAGGCATAATTATGTATGTACATACGTCTCCATTTTTACCAGTCAGCATATTATTGAACTTTCTGCAAAATGGTTTTTGTCATGGTTCGAGATACTCACCACGACGCAAAATTCGCAAAGCAGCAGAAATGCCCTACCCATAGGCAAATTTTTCTCCAAAAACTTCATTGTTTAATATTCCTAATTTTTTTATTAAATTTGCATAAACTTAAAATAAGTAATTATGGGAAAACATGCAGTAAAAATTTCAAATTTAGACACTGGAAAACTTATTCAAATGCTTAACGAAGCTTTGGCAGAAGAATGGTTGGCATATTATCAGTACTGGGTAGGAGCAAGGGTTATGGAAGGTCCTATGCGTAGCGAAATAGAGCCCGAATTATTATTACATGCTAATCAGGAATTAAACCATGCCGTGTTGGTAGTTGGAAGAATAATTCAATTGGGAGGAACCCCTTTATTAAATCCGAATCAGTGGACAAAATTTGCTAAATGTGATTATGAAGAGCCAATAGATCCTTATGTAGAAGAAATACTTAATCAAAATCTTCGTGGTGAAAGATGTGCCATTCAACGTTATCAAGATATTGCGGAATTTACTTCAGGAAAAGACCATGCAACACACCAAATGGCAGTTCAGATACTTAACGAAGAACTCGAACACGAAGAAGATATAGAAGCTTGGATTAATGACCTTGACAGAATGAGAGAAGATTTTAAAAAACTTAGAATGTAAGATTAGAAGTAAGAATATACTAACTAAAAATCCTGCACAATTGTGTGGGATTTTTTGTAGATTTGTGAAAAATCATTCTTTATGATAAGCAACAGATATAAAAATGACGGGAAACCGGAAATAAAACTGAACAATACTCAACTGAAAGCAAAATCTGAGATTGAAAAAAAAGTTAATTCAGGTAAGTATAAATTTGAAGAAGTAGTTTGTCCAGCTTGCCAAAGCAGTTTATCTGAAATACTTGCTGAAAAAGATAGATATGGTTTAAAATATACGGCTCGGATTTGTTGTGATTGCGGATTTGTTTATACTTCACCCCGAATGACACAAGAATCGTATGCAGAGTTTTATGATTCCGAATACAGACGACTTTATGTTGGTACCGAAGAACCCTGCGAAGCCTTTTTTAATGATCAGAGATTTCGGGGGAAAAGAATACATACATACATACATACATACATACATACATACAGATAATTTAATTGTAAAAAAAGATGCTGAAATCCTCGAAATAGGTTGTGGAGCGGGAGGAATTTTGTCAGTTTTTAAAGATGCTGGGTATAAGATTACAGGAATGGATTTAGGAGAAGAATACTTAAATTATGGGAAGGAGATATACGGATTAAATCTAATGAGAGGTAGTTTATCAGATTTAAATAATGATTATAAAGCTGATATTATAATATATTCTCACGTGATGGAGCATATTTTAGACCTAGATAAAGAATTGGAAACTATTAAAAAACATCTTAACCCTGAAGGTATTGTCTATATTGAAGTTCCAGGAATAAAATATATTCACAGTACTTACGACATGAACTTACTGAAATATCTGCAAAATGCACACACATACCATTTTTCATTAAACTCATTAAATAGGATTCTTACGAAACACGGATTTTCTTTAATATTAGGCGATGAACAGATCAGGTCGATTTTTAAACTTTCTGATGATTCTCAAAATAAGCCATTCACAAACGAATATTCTGAAATCATTAGTTATCTAAAAAAAACAGAAAAAAGAAAATTTCTTAATGTATTTGCTTTTAAAAAACTCAGATGGGAGTTAAAAAAGGCATTACTAAAACTATCTACAAAGTGAAAATTTAATAATTTATTTGCTTTTTTAGTTTTAAATTAGTATCTTTAAAGCTTAATCAATAAGCTTCCGTAAATGAAAATTTTTCTCGCATTCGGTTTAGTTTTTCTGTCTTTTCTTTCTTTTTCTCAGGATTACATGTTCTGGGGAGAATATGTTAATGGTTATATTTATAAAGCTAATGTTGATGGTTCTGATGCCGAAGTATTAATTACCGGTCAGCAATTGGTCAGAAGAATTAGACTTGACCGGCACAACAATAAGATTTATTGGGCTGCAGGAGATGGTTGTTCAATTCGTTGTGCAAATTTTGATGGTACAGAAATAACAACTGTTCTCACCACATCAAATCATATAGACTTAATTGAAATTGACGAGAAAAATAATAAAATCTTTTTTACTGAAGATTTTACAGGGAACATACAGAAATGTAATATTGACGGTACAGAAAGAGATACAATTATTACTGAAACAGGGCTTGTTTTAGGTATTGCAGTTGATACTGCACGAGATATTCTTTTCTGGACTGATAACACTTATAGAAAAATTTACAGGGCAAATACAGACGGAACAGAAATCACTTTGATTCATTCATCTGCATTTGAAGTGTTTGATATCTATCTTGATATCAAACATCAGCATATATATTTCGATAACAGGACAATAGATGGAATACAAAGAATAAACTATACAGGTAATGATATTACTGATATCATAGATTGTAGCGGCGTCATAGGTGTTATTACAATAGATTTGGAAGATGGTTTTATTTATTGGGTTGAAAGAGAAAATGGACTAATAGTAAGGTCATCTTTGTTAGGAAATAACCGTACAGAATTGATTAATATACAAGGTACACAGTTCTCGGGACTTGACATCACCAAAAACTATATCGAAGATCCCATCTTGCGCGAAAACAATATCTCGAATGAAGTTTTTACAATCTACCCAAATCCCTGCAAAGATTATTTCTATATGGATTTAAAAGAAGATAGTGAAATATCTATTTACAACATTGCAGGACAAATAATAAAAAAAGAAGTCGTTAAAAAAGGAGAATGTGTAAATATTGCAGGATTTGAAAATGGGATTTATTTTGTTTTTGCCAACACAAGAGAAAATACTATATCAACAAAGTTTATTGTTGTTAGAGATTAAACCAATCGGCTGAAATTCAGATTAAATTCAGACTAATCTTAAGTTGCCAGACCATTTATGCTCGGTTTTTTCCTCAAAAAATCAAAATTTGGAAAGTAATGCTTATACATATATATTTGCAGGTTATTTTAATGAACTAAGTGATGAATAAGAAATTTGCTGAATATAAGCAACTTGATTTAGCGGCAATAAATGCCGAAATAGAGAAATTGTGGGAAAAGGAAAATACATTTGCAAAAAGTATTGATACCAGAAAAGACAATAAACCATTTGTGTTTTTTGAAGGTCCTCCCTCTGCAAATGGAACTCCGGGGATTCATCATGTTATGGCAAGAACTATAAAGGATGTGGTTTGCCGTTATAAAACACTTAGCGGCTATCGTGTCGACCGAAAAGCAGGTTGGGACACTCACGGTCTTCCTGTTGAATTAAGTGTTGAAAAATCGCTGGGTATAACCAAAGAAGATATAGGCAAAAAAATCTCTGTTAAGGAATATAACAACACTTGTCGAACAGAAGTAATGAAATACACCGATCAGTGGGAAAAACTAACTGAACAAATGGGATATTGGGTTGATATGAACAATCCATACATTACCTACGACAACCGCTATATTGAAACAGTTTGGCATTTGCTAAAAATAATGTACGACAAAGGATTATTGTATAAAGGTTACACCATTCAGCCATACTCGCCAGCAGCTGGAACTGGTTTAAGCACACACGAGCTTAATCAGCCTGGCTGTTATCGCGATGTTAAAGATACTACTGCAGTTTCATTATTTAAAGTTATCCGCAACGAGAAATCGGAAAAGTTTTTCAAAGGAATTGATACTCCTCTGTTCATAATAGCTTGGACAACCACACCTTGGACTTTGCCATCAAATACAGCTCTTGCGGTAGGTCCAAATATTAAATATGTAAGAATTAAAACTTTTAATCCTTATTCGGGGAATCATATTAGTTTGATTTTGTGCAAGGATAGAATTTCTGCATATTTTAAATCCGAAAGTCAGGATGCTGATTTTAAAGAATACAAGTATGGAGATAAAAATATTCCGTGGACTATCATTGATGAGTTTTCTGGCAAAGACATCATAGGACTAGAATATGAACAACTAATTGACTGGGTACAACCAAAAACTTCGGCATTTAAAGTTATTGCCGGTGATTATGTTACAACCGATGAAGGAACCGGAATAGTGCATATTGCTCCTACTTTTGGTGCTGACGATGCTCGCGTTGCCAAAGTAGCAGGAATTCCCGCACTAATACTCGATGACAAGGACGGAAACTTCTGTCCAATGGTAGATAAACAAGGAAAGTTTTTCAGAATAGAGGAACTTGATACTGATTTTGTTAAAAATTATGTAAATATAAAAACATACGGCGAGTTTGCGGGTAAATATGTAAAAAACGAATATGACCCTGAGGCGAAAGGAAAAGAAACTTCTACAGATATTGATATTTGTGTAATGCTTAAACAGCAGGACAAGGCTTTCCGTATTGAGAAACATATACATAATTATCCACATTGCTGGCGTACAGACAAGCCTATTTTGTATTATCCTCTTGATTCATGGTTTATTAAAACAACTGCTGTAAAAGACAGACTGATAGAGCTAAACAAAACCATAAACTGGAAACCTGCAAGTACAGGTGAAGGACGTTTCGGTAAATGGCTCGAAAACCTTGTTGACTGGAATCTTAGTCGTTCAAGATTTTGGGGAACGCCTTTGCCTATCTGGAGCACTGAAGATGGATTTGAAAGAAAATGTATAGGCTCTGTAGCGGAATTGATAGAAGAAATAAAGAAGTCTGTTGCGAAAGAATATATGTCGGCCGATTTTTGGAAAGAATTTGTTCCCGGCAACTATTCATCCGAAAACTATGAAAAGATTGACCTGCATCGCCCCGATGTGGACGAAATTGTATTAGTTTCATCAAAAGGAGAAAAAATGTTTCGGGAACCAGACCTCATTGACGTTTGGTTCGATTCAGGATCAATGCCTTATGCTCAATGGCACTGGCCATTCGAAAATGCTGAAGTATTTGACAAACTTTTCCCTGCCGATTTTATTGCAGAAGGGGTTGACCAAACAAGAGGCTGGTTCTTTACTCTTCATGCTATCTCAACAATGATATCTGATTCAGTGTCATATAAAAATATTATTTCGAATGGTTTAGTCTTGGACAAAGAGGGTAATAAAATGTCAAAACGGTTGAATAATGCTGTAGATCCTTTTAAGACGTTAGATGATTTCGGTGCAGATGCTTTACGTTGGTATATGATAACAAATGCTCAGTCATGGGATAATCTCAAATTTGACATAAACGGCGTTGATGAAGTAACAAGAAAGTTCTTCGGTACTCTTTATAACACTTATAACTTCTTTGCTCTTTATGCAAATATTGATAAATTCTCTTATAGCGAAAAGGAAATATCAATTAACAAACGTCCCGAACTTGACAAGTGGATATTAAGTTTATTGAATTCTTTGATAAAAGAAGTGAATGAATGTTATGAAAACTATGAAAATACTAAAGCGGGAAGATTAATTCAGGATTTTGTAATTGACCATTTAAGTAACTGGTATGTTCGCCTGGGACGCAAGCGTTACTGGGGTGGCGAATATGATGAAGACAAGATTTCTGCATATCAAACATTATATACTTGTTTGATAAATGTTGCCAAACTTGCTTCTCCAATTTCCCCGTTTTACATGGATAGATTATATCGTGATTTGGTTTCGGTTACCACAAGTGAAAGTTACGAATCTGTTCATCTGTCTTATTTTCCAAAAGCAGACGAAAAACTTATTGACAAAGAACTTGAAGAAAGGATGCAGCTTGCACAGATTATTTCCTCAATGATTCTTAGCCTGAGACGAAAAGTAAGCATTAAGGTAAGGCAACCTTTGCAAAAAATTATGATTCCTGTTATTTCAGATAATTTTGTTGAACAAATACAAAAAGTACAACATATTATAATGACGGAGACAAATATTAAGGAAATTGAATTTTTATCAGATAGCTCCGATATTCTTATTAAGAAGATCAAGGCAAACTTTAAAATGCTGGGACCAAAATACGGTAAAATAATGAAACAGTTATCAGCATCAATAATGTCAATGTCGCAAAAAGATATAGCAGCTCTGGAAAAAGATGGAAATTTTAGTATTCAGGTTAATGGACAAAAAATTTACATAAGTCTTGAAGATGTCGAGATAATTTCAGAAGATATTCCGGGATGGCTTGTAGCTAATGATGGTAAAATAACAGTTGCCTTAGATATAAATGTTACTCCGGAATTGGTAAAGGAAGGTATTGCCAGAGAATTTGTAAACAGAATTCAGAATTTGCGTAAAGAAAGTGGCTTTGATGTTACAGATAAAATTAATATTTTTATTATATCTCACCCCGAGTTAGACGATGCTATTACAAGCTTTAGTGAGTATATATGTTCACAAACATTAGCAAATTCTATAAAAATTATTAACAAAACGGAACAAAATGATTATGTTGTCGTAGAAGTGAATAATTTTGATACTCAATTGAGAGTTGAAAAGGTATAATAATTTAAAATATAGGACTATGAGTGCAGAAGAAGAAAAAACAAGATACAGTTACGAGGAACTGCAGGAATTCAAGGAAATAATCCTGAAAAAACTCGATAAAGCCCAGAAAGATTATGAGCTATATAAGAGCATGTTAAGTCATGAAGATACAAATGATACTATGGATACATCTCCAACATTTAAAGTCCTTGAAGAAGGAGCAAATGTATTGTCAAAAGAAGAGATTGGAAAGATTGCCCAACGCCAATTGAAATTCATTCAGCATCTACAGGCAGCATTGGTAAGAATTGAGACCGGCACTTATGGAGTTTGTCGTGAAACAGGCAAACTTATCGCTAAAGAAAGGCTCAAAGCCGTTCCACATGCAACTTTAAGCATAGATGCAAAAATGAATAGAAAGTGATTTTGAGAGAAGTCTTTTTATAAAAATTGCCTTAATTTTTTGAGGCAATTTTTTTTGTACACCAGATTAATACCGATTGTAAACTTGTAATAGTCCAATCTCGCTATGCTCGATTAGACTATACAATTTTAT
>DAOOPK010000022.1:0-22020 GCA_035388205.1 Bacteroidales bacterium | reverse complement strand
GTGTATATGGACAATGTAAAAGGTATTAAAATTTATTATTGCGACTTTATTAACTCCAGAGACAATTCTGTTCTGGCAGAGAGCAGAGGTAATGCAATTTCCACAACCGCTGGTACTAAATTTACTGTCTTAGGGGCACTAGGTATGACCAACTATATCCAAGGCTTCAACTACGCAATTAATTCTTACCAACCCGCAGCAGCTAGTATTAAAAGAACCAACTTCAACAACAACTATCGTGGAGTTTATTTAGTTAGCCCAACCACTCCAATTGTTGAATCAAACAACTTTAACGCATACGATTTTGCAAATAGCTCAAGTTACAACTCATCCGACCCAAACACTTATCCTTATGGATGCTATATTTACGGTAACGGTACAAACACTGCATTTACTTTCGAAAGCAATGTGGTTACTGCTGAATCTCCTGCACTTGGATTGTATGTTAACAATTCCGGATATAATGGAAATATTGTAAGAGACAACGTCTTCCAAGGGCAAAGCTCAAGCAATAAAATCTTCTATTCATGTATCAATCTTGCTAAAAACTCTGATTGGAATGGAGCAGGAGGTACTAGAGGCTTACAATATCGCTGCAATATTTTCGAAAACTACTTTTCTGCATTATCTGTTGTTGATGGCAATATTAGAAGAGTACAGGGAGATTATGTTTTGAATAATATTACTACTTATGCCGGAAACGGTTTCGACCGCAGTACTATATTTACCGAAGGTGATTTTTATGTTGACTTAAACATTGTTCCTTCTACACTTGATCTGGGTAATTATACATATTGCAGCAACGCTGAGGGTTTAGTTAATGGATATTATCACAAGTTACAGAATTACTTATCAATACCAGTTGGTAAGGTCAACAATATATTTGGAACTTACTATGAAACCACTCATTGTGAAGAATCAACAAAAGACGGAGTTATAATTCAAACTCTAATATCTGCATCCGAAGGTTCTGAGTTACTCTCGCAGATAGACAATGAAAAAGTCTTGATGGAGTATGACCTAGCCGTATTAATCGACAATGGTAATACTACTCAATTACTTACAGAAGTCGAGAATGTTAATCCTATATCTGATGATGAAGTTTCTGAAAAAGTTGCTAATGCCGAAGGTTATATTAGCGATGAAGTTGCATTAACATATTTAGAAAACGATAATGCCAATCAATACGCAAAAGCAGAAGCTTTGTTAGCAAACAGTCCATTACCATCTAATATTGTAGCTGAAATTGAAAATGCTCCAATGGATGATAATCTAAAATCCTTACTAATTCTTAACCAAAACGGAATTAATGCTCGTGAAGCTAAGGAAATGCAGATTGGCGAAATGCATCAGAATCGAAGTTTGGTTGTTAATGCAATGGTTCGCGGCTACTGGGACGAAAATGCCAGCGAAGAAAACCGTTCTCAGTTAAAGGATTTTCTTGTGTCGGATAACGAGATTTTGTCGCAACAACATTTGTTTGATATTTACTTGTACGAAAAAAATTACACTGCTGCCAGCGAATGTCTTGCAAAAATCGAAGATTTAGCGTATATTTGCGATATGGATTATATTATTGAACTTGAAAACAATAATAATGTTTTAAGGCTAATGATGGAAATTGAGCAAGGAAATATTAGTTTGGATGAAGCAGTCGCTCAAAACATTGATTTACTTAGATCAATGAAATCTGAAAACGAAGTTGCAGGATCTGTTTATGCTGCTATTTTGTTAGATAAAGCAAGGATAGAACCTATGACAGAAGTGATAAGATTACCTGAGCCAGCAGTTGAACAGAAGAATGCTATTGTTGATAAGAGTTCAAATTTCAATACTTCTTTCAGCGACCTAGTTAATATCTATCCAAACCCTGCAAGCGATTTTGTTTATGTTGAGTATATTTTAACTGATGTAAACAATTATAAATCGGTAAATCTTTACAATGCTTCGGGCAGCCTGATTAAATCTTATCCGGTTAGTCAAAAAGCAGGATATGTTAAAATTGATGTTAACGGTTTATCTGCCGGTACTTATGTTGTAAGTATTGGAGAAAACGGTGGCAAATTCAGTAAGCAAATTGTTGTAAAATAAACACATTATACAGCCGCAAAGTATTCTTTGCGGCTGTTTTTAAATCTATTCCTATGAAAAAATCCATTTTTACGCTATATACATTTTTGTTCATTATCGGTAGCTTTTCACAAGCACAAACGATTTTTAATCATAATTATCCAAATGAATACTATTATACTGGCAATAATATGGCAATAATAAATCAAAATTATTACATAGCTGGTAGCATCAAGTTAATAGATCCGACTTGTGGGCAATGGTGTCAGGGTTTGCATATAACAAAAGTCAATCAAGATGGGGAATTAGAGGAAATTAAAACTATTTCTAAATGCAACTGGTCACTCTATAATAGTTTTAATAACTTTTATGCCGAAAATGGCGAAACATTTATTTTATCTGGCATAGAAGTTTCAGATACAAGCCAACATAATAACTTGTTTTTTCTAAAACTTAATGCAGAATTCGACACAATTGCTTTGGTAAAATACTATGAAGATACTCTTACAAAAAGATGTTGGAACATAAATTCCTGCAATGACAGTGGTTTTATTTTGGTTGGCGGGATAGACTCCACTCACTCAGAATACTCATCTCCTGAAACAGTAATTTCTCAAACCATGCTCATAAAAACAGATAATTTAGGAAATCCCGAATGGATTCAGAGTTACAAATTTGATGGCCAAGGCGCTACTATTAATTATCAATACGGCACTAGAGTTATTGAAACTTGGGACAAAGGATACATTGTTTGTGGTATGCATCGTAATTATGCTAATTATACCTATAATTCCTTCATCATGAAAGTTGACAGTCTTGGTAATTATAAATGGAAGCGATTGTTTTCGGCAGCTCCGTATGATGCCCCAGCTATTGCAGATATAATAGAAACAAAAGACTCCTGCTATGTAATTTGTGGAGCAAAAAATTATGGCGAAGTATTCGGGGGTCTTTATCCTTTTGATGGCTGGCTGTACAAATTTGACACATACGGGAATTATAAATGGCAAAAAACTTACCGCGAATACCATTACGATTCCGGCGACTGGCGCGATACTATTTACTGCTATTTTTTCTCCATGGCCGAGTTGGAAGATGGTAGAATTGCCGTTACTGGGCAAGTGAGAAAAGATGCTGGTATTGCAACCACGAAACCATTTATGTATCTATTGTCACCGCAGGGTGACACTATTTTTTCAAAATACTTTTGTTTATATCCTCCTGGTCATCCAGACTTTGTAAACGAGGCATTTCCAAACAAAATCATTAACACCGAAGATGGTGGTTTCGCGATTGGGGGTTGGGGAGTTTACATAGTGTGGCACGAAGAAACTCAAAACTGGGAACTTCCCGAACGCATTTTCCTAATAAAAACAGACAGTCTCGGCAATGATGGAGTTGTAATAAGCTACACAGGAAACACAACCGTTATAGATGATTTTAAACTTGAAATTTATCCAAACCCAGCCACAAATGAGTTTAATTTTAAGTTGCCAACAGAAATAAAAAATGATATTCTTGAAATATACTCCACAAACGGAGCCATAATATACCAACAAAATATACAAGCTGGAACCAATAAAATTGATATTGGGAATTTGCCTGTGGGAATGTATTTGGTAAGAATAAGAGGTGCGAATTTGTTTGGGAAGTTTGTGAAGGAATAAATGGGGGAAATCACAAAAAACAAATAACAAATTACAATGGATTCTGCAAAGTTTGGCATTTGTGATTTGGAGCTTGTTCCGCCGCGGCAGATGGAACTTGTGATTTTGGAGCTTGTGATTTGTAATTTGTAGCTTTAAATTTTGTATATTTGCGATATGGATTATATTATTGAACTTGAAAACAATAATAATGTATTAAGGCTAATGATGAACATTGAACAAGGAAATATTAGTTTAGATGATGCGGTTACTCAAAATATTGATTTACTTAGAGCTATGAAATCGGAAAACGATGTTGCTGGTTCTGTTTATGCAGCTATTTTACTTGATAAGGCTAAGATTGAACCAATGACTGAAGTAATAAGACTTCCTGAGCCTGCGGTTGAGCAGAAGAATGCTGTAGTTGAAAAAACTTCAAAATTTAATGCTTCTTTCAACGACATGGTTAACATTTATCCAAATCCATCAAGTGATTTTGTTTATGTTGAGTATATTTTAACTGATGTAAACAACTATAAATCTGTCAACCTTTACAATGCTTCGGGCAGCCTTATTAAATCTTATCCGGTTAGTCAGAAAGCAGGTTATGTGAAAATTGATATTAACGGTTTATCTGCCGGTACTTATGTTGTAAGTATTGGAGAAAACGGTGGTAAATTTAGTAAGCAAATTGTTGTAAAATAATCAAATTAAACAGCCACAAGGAATTCTTTGTGGCTGTTTTTCAAACTTTTTATATGAAAAAGTCTATCTTTATATTGTGCATACTTTTAATGAGCATAAAGAGCTTTTCACAAACTCAAATGGTTTTTAACCATAATTATCCTCACGAATACTACTATACTGGTAATAATATGTCAATTATAAATCAGCAATATTTCATTGGTGGTGGCATTAAACTAATTGATTCGACTTGTGAGCAATGGTGTCAAGGTTTGCATATAACTCAAATCAATCAAGATGGGGAATTAGAGGAAATTAAAACTATTTCTAAATGCAACTGGTTACTTTTTAATAGTATTAACAACTTTTATGCTGCCAGCGATAATATGTTCTTTTTTGCTGGCCAAGAGTTTTCAGACACTAGTCAACATAATGACCTTTTTTTCTTAAAATTAAATTCAGACTTAGACACTTTAGCATTACAGATATTTTATGAAGATACACTTGCAAAACGCGCATGGAATATGTGCGAAACAGATAATAATGGTTATGCAATTATTGGAAGCATTGATTCTACAAGGTCGGAATATTTTTCTCCAGAGATTGTAAAAGGACAAATTCTTTTGGTGCGGATTGATAGTCTTGGAAATCAGCAATGGCTAAATTCATATGTAATAACAAATGATATTGGACTTGACACATGGCAATCAGGTAGGCATATAATTCAAACATGGGATAAGGGTTTTATCATTGCTGGTTTAACATATGACTTTTCAAGTAATGATTTTTTATCTTTCATTATGAAAGTTGACAGTCTCGGTAATTATAAATGGAAAAGACTGTTTTCGGCAGCTCCCAATGACGCCCCAGATATTATGGATATAATGGAAACCAAAGACTCGTGTTATGTAATTTGCGGTGCTAAAAATTATGGCGAAGTTTTCGGGGGTTTGTATCCTTATGATGGTTGGCTATACAAATTCGACACAAACGGTAATTATAAATGGCAAAAAACTTACCGCGAATACCATTACGATTCCGGCGACTGGCGCGATACTATTTACTGCTATTTTTTCTCCATGGCCGAGTTGGAAGATGGTAGAATTGCCGTTACTGGGCAAGTGAGAAAAGATGCTGGTATTGCAACCACGAAACCATTTATGTATCTATTGTCACCGCAGGGTGACACTATTTTTTCAAAATACTTTTGTTTATATCCCCAAGGTCATCCCGACTTTGTAAACGAGTCATTTCCAAATAAAATACTATGCACAGAAGATGGTGGTTTCGCGATTGGGGGTTGGGGTGTTTACATAGTGTGGCACGAAGAAACTCAAAACTGGGAACTTCCAGAACGCATCTTTCTCATAAAAACCGACAGTCTCGGCAATGATGGTGTAGTAATAAGTTATAATGGCAACACAACAGTTATAGACGACTTTAAACTTGAAATTTATCCAAACCCAGCTACAGATGAGTTTAGTTTTGAGTTGCAAACAGATATAAAAACCGATATTCTCGAGATATACTCCACAAACGGAGCTGTCATTTGCCAGCAAAAAATACAAGCTGGCACAAACAAAATAAATATTGAGAGTTTGCCTGTGGGAATGTATTTGGTAAGAATAAGGGGAGAGAATTTGTATGGGAAGTTTGTGAAAGAGTGAGTGTTTTTGGCCATCACACCCCTTGCTTCCCTAAAGGGATCCGACACACAACGCACTGTGCGCTGGCTCACTATAGGGACAAAGGGCAGGGCTGGCAAGAATGAAATCAAAAATAAAATCACAAATAACAATTAGTTCTGCTAATTTTGTTTTTTGCAATTTATAATTTGGAGACAACTTATAATTTTGCATATTGTTTACGGACAAAAAGAAATTGATACAAAGAGCAATTTTAAAATAAAATCTCCTATTTATAATTGTTTTTAAAAGAACGCCCTCATCTGCACGCCTGCTGTATGAATAATTTTAATATCAGGTGATTTTCTTGCGTTATAAGTTAAGTTTAACTGCAAACCGTTTGATAATTGCCTTTGAAAACTTACCGACCATGTAAGGTTGGTCCCGGGCATGAACCCTTCGAGCATTTCGTAAGCCAGTGAGCCGTTCGTAGCAGCATTGTAATTGTAATATAAATAATTGAAAGTTGCATTTAATGAGCCTTTTTTTACCGAACTCAATCTGTAATCAAAACCTACATCATTAATCATCAGTTTTTCTCCTCCCGAAGTATTTTCTTTTATTCTGAAATTATATTTGAACGATATTCTGTTGTTCATATCCGGCTGATAACTCATTTGTAATTCATTGTTTTTATTATCTATCAAATAATTTTTATTATTAAAAAACTCCGAATTATAATATTTGCTCCCTATTCCGCATTTATTTACAATTCCCACTTTGGTGCTAATGTTATACCGTATCTGAAGAGTATGATTTAACAGTTTGCGGGTGTCAAATCCGTTAACCATCATTATTTTATTATCATTGTTCTGATAAATATAATCAAAACCAAATTTCGGGTTCCCCCTGTTAAATGAAAAACTATTTCTGAACAATGATGACATACTGACAAGATTAATATCATCAATATTTTTGGCAAAAGGGTTTGCATATTCGGTAAAATCAGAAGATGTGTTCTTTTGAGAAATCATATAAGCAAACTGGTCTGAAAATCGGCTCATAAATTTCAAAATACCCTTCTTGTTTCGCCATAAAACTTCAGGGTTTATATTTATACTTTGATTTATCTGATTTGAATATGTCTTAATATAGTCAGCGGTGGGATTAATTACTCTTATAAAATTTGCCTGATCAATAAAATGAGCTATTTCAAACTCATCCAGTTCCTGAACTCCGTTCGAATTATAATCAGACCATGTGTAAACACCTTGTCCTGCCGCTACTTCAATATACGAATATTCGGTCTTTCTTTCAAGTCCCGAACCTATTTCATAAAAATTTGACGAAGAAATCACCCCTTTGAACAACTTAAAATTGTACTCTGCCCGTCCTGTCAGATTGTTTTCCGCCTGACCTGTGTACAAACTGGTGTCGTTAACTTCCAGCAATCTGTAAGTAAACAATGTGTTTAACCTGTGTGCTGGGTTTTTGTTAATTCCTGCACCAAAAGAAATATCATGTGCCGTTGTAGAATTTATCAACATGTTATTTTTGGGCAATAAATCTTCCCTGTATTTATAATTCATTGAAAGGTTCGTTTTAAGACTGTCTGGAGTTCTTATAAATGCCCCATAAGAATTAAATTTGTAACTTGTGGCAACAATACTGTCAGAATTGACCAGTCTCCATGAATTATCTTCAGAATCTTCTCCAATACCAATACTCAAAATTTTAAAATTTCTCGTAATCTTTAAATTATGCCTTAAAAACCTTGTGTTATAAAGAACGTCATCCGAATTAAGCAAAGAACCATTGAAAGATAATTGCCATTTATTTAATCTCAATCCTCCATTGAGTAAATTATTAAACCCAACATATTCCAGTCCCCTGTTCAAATACGAACTGTTAAATGAAACTTTGCCTTTCTTTTTGTTTGTATATAATAATCCCCCATTCACACTATTTTCATCATAAGTAGAATAATATGAATTCAAATTCCAGTCGCGTGTAAATTCAGTAGCTCTGAAATTTTCGATTCCTCTGAAATTCTTATGCTGATATGAATAATCTACAATAATGCTTAAATTTGAATTTCCTGATTTTAAAAGTGTTTGTTCAATGCCTGTTTTTAATGCAATCCCAACATCATCATCCGAATCGAGTTGAGAAAATGTATTTATATCATTATTACTGCAAGCGAGCTCTAAATTAAACACAGTATTTTCCAATATCTGAGATTTGCCTCCAACAACCAGCATTTGTAATTTTTCGGGTGTAACAATTTGCTGATAAGGAATATAATCGCCCTGCAAAATTCCACTTACCGGAGCAACCCACTCATAAACCCTGCCGTTTGCCGAACTGACACCTTTTTTGTAATTCCCTTTATTTGCACCGACATACGAAAAATTTACCCTAAACACAGCATTTTCGGGGTCGGTGCTGTAAACAAAAACCGAATCAAAAAGCTCAGCTCCTACTAAAGTGTCTGTTAACATATATCGTATTTCTCCGGTTGCATAGCCAACAGAATCATAACCGGGCAATACTGCCAAATCCTTGTTGTCTCCGATTTCTTTCAACAATTGTTTGTCTTCGGGATCTAATTCCTGGTCGTATGGCTGGTTTTTATTGTCGCTTTCGTTATAAAAATTTATCCACACACTCGATTTTTCATAATTTATAATTCCCGAACCTGTTACCAGAAATCTTGTGTAGTTTCGGTCAGAATATTCAAATTCGATAATTATTCTTTTGTCTTTATTTATAGGTTGTCTTGCAGTGAATACAATTTCGCCCAGATTATAATCAATAACATAATCCAGATCTGCACCCCTCATCATCAGAATTCCGTCAATATATACTTTTTCTGTTCCGGCAAGAACAACAATATATAACTCGTTATTTGCTCCCGCTAATTTATATGGTCCTTGATTTCCTTCTACTCCTTTTATTTCCTGTCTTCGATATTTTCCTTTTGCAACAGCTCCGCTTATTTTTGTTTCTACTTTATATTCTTTGCCTGACTTTGTTGTGTTAATCCAGTTAATTCCAAAATCTGCACCTTGTGCTTTTTTATAATAATTAAGAAAATAGCCCTGGGGCTTCTTTAATTCAAAATCTCCTGCAGTCAGAAAAATCCTGTCATTGAACAACTTGATAAAAACCTTATCAAACTCTTGCAACTGCTGAGAATTCCCATCTGGCTGAATGGGAATATTATTATCACTTATTGATGCCAAAATGAACAAATCATCATTCAATTTCCCGTCCAATTGAAGATTTAATCCAGAATTTACAATTACATCCTGATTATTCCCAAAGCTTACTCCTCTGGATATACTACCCTTTCGGGACAATGATGTCTGATCGTAAACGGATTTATAGTCTTCACGACTAAATATCATTTCATAGTCCAACTCGTCTTTGTCGCTTCCAACTAAAAAATCCGACTTGTTAAACAAACTTACAGGTTTAAAAAAGTTCACAGGAAATACCTTGTACTCAATTATCAAAGACTTTAGCTCCGGTTTCTTATCAAATATGATCAATGATTTTTCAAAATCAAAATGATACTTAATATCTTTGAGAGTGTCTCCGTCCGGAGTAAAAAATGCTATGCTTTCCGATGCAACACTTAATGAATCTAAAAAAATTGTGTCTCCGTAAATCTCAACCCGTAAATGCTTGAGATTAATTAAAGATTGAGAAAACAATGGAGATAATGAAATCAGAAATAATAATATGAAGAGTGCCTTTTTCAATATTCAAATTTACTACAAAAATAATCATTGATGTATTATATTATCAATTTGTTATAACGAGAAAATACATTTAGGTATTTTACAACTACACTATTTATAGTCAGACAATTCGTTTAAAACAATTTTGACAATATCTATTAAATTAGGAATTCTGCTAAATTCCGATTTCTAAAAAGCAATTAATTATTCCAACACAATAATAGTAATTTTTGCTTATACCCTGAAGACATTTTCTAAATTATTGCTAATCAATCAGTTGATTGCATAAGAAGCTATACCGATTTAAAGTTTTAATATCCGTTGCCTTTTAATTCATGAAATTTTAACAATTAAAAAATATTTCAAATATCATTTTTTTCTCATTCAAATATTTATACTTTTGTCGCATAAATAAATTTAAATTATTCTATTATGTACAAAGATTTTCAACAATTTTTACAGAAAGAAATTTCCGATATCAGAGAAGCTGGTTTATACAAGAACGAAAGAGTTATTGTATCTCCTCAGGGAGCCGAAATTGAAGTAAGCACAGGCAAAAAGGTATTAAACTTTTGTGCAAACAACTATCTTGGTTTGTCAAACAACCCACAATTAATTGCTGCAGCAAAACAAGCTTTGGAGACCCATGGCTATGGGATGTCTTCGGTAAGATTTATTTGCGGAACTGGTGATTTGCATAAAAAACTGGAACAAAAAATAGCGGAATTCTTTGGTACTGAAGATACTATTTTATATGCTGCATGTTTTGATGCAAATGGTGGGGTTTTTGAACCTTTGTTAAATGAACAGGATGCAATAATTTCTGATTCATTAAATCATGCTTCAATTATTGACGGTGTAAGATTGTGTAAAGCTCAGCGTTTCAAATATGAAAATGCTAATATGGAAGACCTTGAAAAACAACTAAAAGAAGCCCAAACTTGCAGATTCAGACTTGTAGTTTCTGATGGTGTATTTTCTATGGACGGAAATGTTGCTCCTCTTGACAAAATTGTTGCTCTGGCAAATAAATACAACGCTATGGTAATGGTTGACGAATCACATTCTGCAGGTGTTGTCGGTCGTACAGGAAGAGGCGTTACAGAACACTACAATCTCAAAGGACAGGTAGAGATTATTACAGGAACTTTAGGAAAAGCTTTTGGTGGTGCTATTGGTGGTTTCACAACAGGTAAAAAAGAGATAATTGAGATGTTGCGTCAAAGATCAAGACCATATTTATTCTCAAATTCAATTCCTCCACTAGTAGCTGCTGCCGGAATTAAAATGGTTGAAATGATGAGCTCAACAAATGAGTTACAGGATAAACTACACAGAAATACAGCTTACTTCATGGAAAAAATGAGTAAACTCGGATTTGATATCAAACCTACTGCATCTGCAATTTGCGCAGTTATGTTGTATGATGCAAAACTTGCTCAGGATTTCGCTGCTAAATTACTTGAGGAAGGTATTTATGTAATAGGATTTTACTATCCTGTAGTACCTAAAGGACTTGCACGTATCAGAGTTCAGCTTTCTGCCGCTCACGAAATTGCACATCTTGACAAGGCAGTTGCTGCTTTTGGAAAAATCGGAAAAGAAATGGGTGTGTTGAAATAAACTTAAATAATATGTATTAAGAAAAAAGCCGGTTAGTCCGGCTTTTTTTTATTTTTCATCGTCTTCATCGTCTTCATCATCTTCGAAAGGTTCGTCATATTCATCCTCAAAATCATCTTCTTCTTCCAAAGCGTCATTCATATAATCAATTTCTGCGTATTTGTCTGCAAATTCTTCCTTGACAGACTCTTTTAAAATCCCGTCATCATCATAATCTTCATCAGCAAAAATAATGTCCTTAGCCTCCTGTGTTGTCATTCTTAACAGATAATACTTCTCATCTGTTTCAAATGGCAAGGCACTAACCAACTTTCCCTCTTTGTTGGTAAATTGTATTAGATGCTGGCTAAACCCATTGGGATAGGTTAATTTGATCTGTTCCTGAAGATCTTTGCTTAACTTATCAAAATCCTGTATTACTCTCGGCTTACTTGTACTCATTTCAATTCAATGTTTTTATGAATTACTATTTTATTTTCACGCTGTAAATGTGTAAAAAATTTTAATTCAATAAAAATATTTTGTTTTTTTTTTAAAAGTTTTTATAAACTGTTTTTCCTGATTTATCAACTTATTTTTTATTTCTCAGATTTTTTGCCCAATTTTTTGAAATTTTGTATCTTTACCCCATGGCATAAATATTGTTTTACCCATTCAATTTTAATATAATTGTATGAAAAGATTTTTACTTCTTATCGTTTTAACCGGTTTGTTTATTCCCGCTTTTTCTCAAATTGACACTACAGATTTTGAGAAATTTAAAAATGAATATGACGAATTCATGCAAAAGGAAAATGAAGCATTTGAAAAATATAAAGAGGAAAGAGACAAAGAATTCGAAGAATTCCTGAAGAAAGATTGGGAAAATTTCCAACTTTTTGCTGCCGGAAAGCCTATTCAATTGCCGGGTCCGGAAAAAATACCTATTTATGACAAAAAAAACGAAGTATTAATTGAAGCAAAAATGCCTTCAACGCAAATTGTTGAAATTCCAAACGAAATCGTTCCTGAGACAAAAACAAAATATCGCCCTATTCCTGCAACCGTAACTTCCAGTTCTAACCAAAACTTGTCAGTTGCTTCTTTTGATTATTTTGGTATTGAAAGCAATTTCAACTACAATAAAGAAATTTCCGGCTGCATAATATCAAGCATAAACGAACCCCACATTGCATACTTCTGGTCAGAAATGGTAAAAACCGATTATTATCCGCTTATCGAACAATTGCTGGATTTTAAAAACAATCAGGGTTTAAACGATTTTGCTTTTTTAAAACTGACCGAAAGCTTATCCCAATCAATTCACCCAATGTCCCCAAACAATGCAAAACTATTAACCTGGTTTTTATTATTAAAATCAGGTTATAAAGCTAAAATAGGATATTCGGGAAATGATATTTATTTACTTGTTCCCGTTGTAAATACAATTTATTCTTATTCATATTTTGTTTTTGAAAACATGAAATATTACATTTTTGAAAAAGATAAAAATATCGGCAGTATTTATACTTACAAAAACGACTACCCCGAAGCTAACAGAATAATGAATTTTAATTTATACAGAACGCCCTCGCTTGGTGAGGAAACGCTTTCCAGAGAATTAAAATTCAACTATGAAGATAAGGAATATAAATTTACTATTGATTATAGTAAAAATCTGATTGATTTCTATGATACTTATCCACAAGGAGAAATACAAATATTTTTCAATGCGGGCATCTCTCATAATGCAAAAGAGTCTCTTGACAGAAGTTTGGATTCAATAATCTCGGAAATGGACGAAATTGAATCTGCAAATTTTCTTCTGAATTTCACTCAGACTGCCTTTGAATATAAAACAGATGAGGAACAATTCGGATATGAAAAATTCTTTTTCCCCGAAGAAATTTTCCATTATGCTTATGCTGATTGCGAAGATAGATCTGTTTTCTATTCTTTTCTCGTTAACGAGTATTTAAGATTGCCTGTTGCAGGAATAAATTATCCCGGTCATATTGCCACAGCAGTAAAATTTACTGAAAATGCAAATGGGTATTACTATATCATTGATAACGAAAAATATGTTATTTGTGACCCTACATACATCAATGCACCGGTTGGTGCTTGTATGCCCGAATTCATAAATACAGATGTCAATATAATCCATTTGAAAAATACTCAGATAACAGAAAGTGCAGAGGATAAAATATGGGAAAAGATGTATGATAAAGGATTCAGAAAAACCAATTATGAAAATAATATTGTTAAAGTTGCTGAAAACTCATGGTACATGACAGGACTTCTTGATAGTGTTGCTTACGCCGAAGGAACCGGAATAAATTCAGACACCGAAAACGAAGTTATATTTATTGCCCATGTTGATGATAATGCAAATGTTTTGTCTTGTGAAGTAATTAAAGGCACTGGATTACTAATGCCAATTGGCATAGCTTATTCGGATAATATGATCTATTTATCTGGCTATTATAGCAAGACTCTGTATCTCGAAGAACAAACCCTTACCTCTGATTATGACAGAGAATTATTTATGGCTGCTTATGATACCAGCATAAAAAACATCTGGCTTAGATCAAGTGGGATTGTTCAGGAAGAGGAAACTGCTAATATCTTTTTTGCAGCAAATTTTGACAAACAAGGAAATTTTCTTTATGAAGAACAAATAAGCGAACAAAGTTACGAACTGCAAAAACCTATTGATGTAGCAACAACTGATAAAATTGTTATTTACGGCAAATACGAACAAAAAATACCCCAAATTGCCGAAAGTAAAATATATGATAAACATGAACCTTATGATTTTGCGAAAACATGGAATGATTTAACTCTGACGTTCATTTCCAACAATTATAACAAACATGCTGCCGGATTACTTTCACTTCTGACAATTTTGAACAATGGAAATATTACTATCAAAAGTGATGAATTCTTATCTTCAATTTCTGCAATAAATAATGATTTCGCTGAACTTTATCCAAGATTATATAAAGATATCAGAGACATTAATAAAATAAAAAGTAAAAATGGTATTATTACTGTAAAAGTAGCAAGCTTGGATAATTTTTCATTTGCAGGAATAATCTTAGAAGATAATGCACAATTTTGTATAAGCATTTATAAAAACGGAGATGTTCAAATTAAGGCATTATCCAATTTATATTACAAACCCTTTTTTAAAAAATATAGAATAAACTACTTGAAAATTAATCAAAAAACAGGAAAGATTATTATTGACTATGATTATGATCATGACCAAAAAGTAATTAATATTAAGAAAGATTTACTAAAATGATATATATTTGAAACAATTTTAAACAAAATACCTATATTATGAAAAAGATAATTACCATTAGCACAATTCTATTAAGTCTGTTGTTGGTTTTTGGCAGTTGTGCTTCAAAAAGATATACAAAAAAAGGCTTAAAATTAGAAGCATTAGGACAATATTCAGATGCTGCAGACATGTTTTATCAGGCTGTTGTAATAAAGAAAACCAATATTGAGGCTGTTGCGGGACTTAAAAGAACCGGACAAATGACACTTAGCAAAAAACTTTCTGATTTTAATCAGGCTTATAATAACGAAAATGACAAAGAAGCTGTGTATTATTATCAGGATGCAAAAAACTACTACGATAAAATTACGGGTGTTGGGATTGAATTAAATTTCCCTTCTTTCTACGAAGAATATTATAACGAAGTGAAAGGCAACTATTTGGAAGACAGGTATTATGAGGGGTCTAATCTGCTTGATCAGGAGAAATTCTCCGATGCTGAAACGGTTTTTCGTGAAATAGTAAAACTGCAAGAAAATTATAAAGATGCGAAAGATAAACTCATTACTGCAGTTAATGAGCCAAAATATCGTGAAGGACTTCGTTTGATGGACAGTGAACAATTCCGTAAGGCTTATTATGTTTTTGACGAAATTATTAAAAATGCTGGCGCTTATAAGAGTTCTTATGATCTAAAATCCGAATGTCTGACAAAGGGAACAATAACAATTTCGATTGCTGAGATAAAAAACAATTCTTCAACGTCCGGTTTAGAATCTGTCTTAGGGAGTAAAATTATAAGTGGTATTCAATCTGCTGGCAATCCGTTCATCAAACTAATTGACAATCAAAAAAGTTCATTTGTTAAAGGAAATACAGAGTCTTCTCAAACAAAGCCTGATGCTATTTTATACTGTGAAATAACAAAATTTAACTACAATGCCGGTAATAATAAACAAACCGAAAAACGTGGTTATTTAAGGAAAAAAGTCAAAGTTCTTAATCGCGAGACAGGTGAATATGAAACAAAAACTGAATACGAAAAAGTTAAGTATTATGAATATAATATGACTCGTACTCTTGACATGACAGTAACCTATAAACTCGTTAACGGAAGAACAAACGAAATATACAGGACCAATACCAAAACTGTTCAGACAAGAGATGATATACATTACGCTAAATTTACCGGAGATGTAAATAACCTTGTGCCAGGTTACTGGAAAGACGTTAAGACATCAAGTCCTGAAGATTATATCAGCGATAACCAGAATGCTATAACCGAATTAAACAATCTGTTGAATGCCAGATCTCAAATAAAAGATTATAATACATTATCGGGTGAAGCAACTGATGCAACAGCTTCTGTTGTTTCCGAAGCAGTAATTGATTTTGTAAATGAAAACTAAATTTTATATGAAGAAAATACAGATAATTATATTTCTTCAGTTATTGGTAGTCGTTTCTTCTTGTCAGATTGGCAAAAAGACAACTTATGAGAAAAAACCGATGCCGGAATGGGTTTCAACAAAACCTCAAAGCACAATGTATTATATAGGCATTAGCTCTGCTCCCAAAAAGGGATTCTTACCGGCAGACTACATGTCTAATGCTCAGCAAAAAGCTTTGGGAGACCTGTCATCTGATATTTCTGTAAATATAGAAAGTACTTCGGTTTTGTCAATTATTGAACACAATTACAATATCAATGAAAACTTTTCAAGCGAAATTACTGCTTCAACAAATCAACAACTCGAAGGATACGAACTAGTTGACACATGGGAAGATGATAATTTTTACTGGGTTTATTACCGCTTGTCAAAATCTCAATATCAGGCATTAAAGGAAGAGAAAAAACAACAAACAATACTGGATGCAAAGAATAAGTACTATCAGGCAACAGAATTGTTAGGCAGACAGTTGCATTACAATGCTTTTCAATTTTATGTCGAATCCCTGACTGCACTCAAGCCTTATCTTGGAGAAAGTACTGTTACAGACATAAACGGTGAAGAAAAAGACTTGGGAAATGTCGTTTTCACATCCATTGCAAATTTTGTCAATAATCTGAAAATTGTATTTGATAGTGAAGAAATAACAGTTAAAAAAGGCATCGAAATAGATCATGAAACTTTTAGTTTTAGAATACTTGACGAAAATAACAACCCTGTTTCAAGCATTCCAGTTAAGATTAGTTTTACTGGCACCGGTTTAATCCGCAATTCGGAAGTGTCAAGTAATGATGGAAGAGTTTTCTGTGCTTTGAAAAAAATCAAGTCTGCTCCAAATGTTGAGACATTATCAATCAGTATTGATATGGTCAGTTTTTCGAGAGCGGCTAAGGATCCTATGATACGTAGCCTCATCAAGAGTATTCCAGCAACAGAAACAAAGATTAGGGTAAATGTTGAAAAACCATACTTAACCGTTATTTCTGAAGAAAAATCTTTTGGTAAAATGCGGGAAGATAGCAGCAGATTGAAAACAACATTTGAAGGATTGCTGAGCAGCGAATTTGTGATAAATGAAAATCATGAATCTGAATTTACACTTAAAATATCGAGCAACACTATTGAAAACGGAAGATATTACGATGAATATCAGGTTACTATAAATTACACTATTGACCTTACTGACAACAAAGGAAATGTAGTTTATCGTAAAACCTCAACAGCAGATTATTCGGGAAATGATCTAAATGCGGCAGATAACAAAGCTTATATTGAAGTCGCAAAATCAATAGAACGCATAATAATCCGCGAGTTGATAAGTGCAGTAAATAAATAGTTTATGTCAGTTTTAATGAATTTTGCTATGTTCCCTACCGATAAAGGGAGTAGTGTAAGTGAGTATGTCAGTAAAATAGTAAAACTGATATCAGAGTCGGGTTTCGATTACAAGTTGACTGCTATGGGAACCATTATAGAAACTGAAAATATTGAACAGGCTCTTAAAATAGTAGAAAAATCATACAAACTACTGGAAAGCGGTTCGCAAAGAGTTTATTCAACTATCAGCTTTGATATTCAAACAAACAAAGCCATGGGTAGATTAAACGCTAAGGTTAAATCTGTTGAAGATAAACTTTTGAAAAATAAAAGTAGATAAATCAAGCATTCAAAGAAATTTGTCTTAATGCGACAAATTTCGTATTCATTTTTTTTAACTCGTTGATTATCAGAAGAATTATTTTCAACTTTTATAAAAGTGGACATGTCAGGAAAAAACAATAATCCTTTCTCTAATAAATTATAAAAAATAACTGCCGGATTCTATAAATTACAGAATCCGGCAGTTTTATTCTTAACATTACCATGCGTTTCGAAACGCATAGACAATTAAATCAGTTCGAAATACTATTTGTATTTTATAAGTTTCAATGATTTAGTTTCTAAGAAGCTAGTTACTGCAGTATTGTCATCATTTACTATTATTGCATCAAAATCAACTCCATCATCTGCTTCTTTGCAACTTCTTTCATAAAGCTTATTTAAAAAGGTATCAATCTCATCTTTTCCCATTTTCATTTGTCCAATTCCAGTAAAATTCTTTACTTCTATTTCCTTCACCTCAACATATTCTCTTACTGGGCGACTCAAGAAATAAATATCTTTCTTACCGCATTTCTTTTTATACTCTTTTGAAAATACTGAACAACCAGCGTTTTCAGTTAATGGTCCACTGTTGAATTTAATTAATTCCATTTTTATTGGACTATAGATAATTACTGCGTCGAAAGCAGCTTGCTTACCCTTCTTCTCTTTAGCCATTACTTTATCAATAGCAATAGTAGCACTTTTTAGTCCTGTAGGGTCCGTCCCAGCTTGATCAGCAGCTTTGTTGCTGTTAGAAGCTTTTGCTTTACCAACAACAGTATAAGGGCTTGATGGAATAGTTTTTACGAATAAAAGCTTTCCGTTGTACTCTGTTGTCGCTTTTGCCTCTTGGGCTTTCACTGCACAGAGAGCAAAACTTAAAATTACTAATAATAATCCTAGTTTCTTCATAATTTAAAAATTTAATACAAGGTTCTTAATTATTTTTTTCTGAAAAGTCCAAAGAACCATTATGAACTTTCATATACAAATATTAGTCAAAAATATTAAATATTTTAATATTTTAACTAATAAATAAAAATTTTAAGTTGGGTTCATAAAAAGAATAACCAAATGATAATCTACAAACTTAAATCTCTTTTTGCAAAAATTTTTATCCCTGCGAAATATAAGGTAAAAGAAGAAACAAACATTATCACAAAGTATAATAGGAAACTCCCTCCAGAAATAATTGCATCGGTATCCAAAAGGCTAACTATAGTGAAGTTTTTCAAAAAGTTTAAAGACGGATCTACGTTGCTCAAAATATTGATCATAATAAAAAGCAGCGGTAATCCTGCCCCTATTGCTAAAGCATTCTTTGTTTCATTAAAACTGCAAGACGCTAAAAAACTAATTCCACTGAACATCCCAAACAATAAGAACATTCCAAGATTTAGCAGAATAAAGGCTTTAATATCTAATAGACCGGGAAAAGAAATTTCTGAAACAATAATTCCGACAATCATTAGAATAAATAGCAACAAGAATATCCCGACAATAAAGAAAACTGCCTGAAAACTTGCAATTTTTGTACGTGTATGTGGCGTGGAAAGTAAATAGCCCATTGTACCCTTATTTACATGCTCAACTATCATGCGATTACCAACAATAATAACATATATTATCAAAATAAAATAAATAAGCATCCCGTAGAAATATGAAGTAATAAGACTTATTAATGAAGCATTTTTTTCAATATTGAATCCAAATGCATCCATCATATCTGAAGACATTTTGAATTTTGCAAGAGCGATTAATTCTTCAAGTCCGTTAGGATCGTACATATTTATAATGACACTCAGGTACATTACCATAAAACCCAGAATTACAGCAAATATGCCATAGCTCTGTTTTATATCAAACAATAATAGCGATTTCAGTTTCATTAGTTGGTCCCCCCATAATATTGCATAAATAAATTTTCAAGTGTATAAGTCTCGGATTGAATCTCAATTATATTAAATGTCTGCAGTTCCCTTATTAGAGCATTAAAATCATCTATTTGTCTCACTTCCACAGAAGGAAATGCAATTGTCCCAATTTCAAACTTTTTATCTGAAATAAATTTTGCAGCTTCGCTTTTCGAAGCAAAAACCAAAGTATAATTCTTTTTTTTCTTGCTTAATAAGCTGTGTATGTCTTCAACGCAGACCATTTTTCCCTGACGAATGATTCCGATTATATCACAATTCTTTTCTACTTCTTCAAAATTATGACTCGACATCAGAATTGTCTTACCCAGTTTTTTCTGCTCACTTATCATTTTATCAAATTCAACTTGCATAAGTGGATCTAATCCGCTAGTTGGTTCATCTAAAATTAAAATATCAGGATTATTCATAAAAGCTGTTACAATAGCAACTTTTTGTTTCATTCCTTTCGACATTTTACGAATTTTGGTAACAGCATCCAGTTCAAAGCGGTCAATTAATTGTTGGCACAAACTCATATCTGTTTTCTGACGCATTTTTGCAATAAAATTGAAGAATTGCAAGCCTGTCATTGAGTCAAATAAGGCAGGCTCACCCGGAAGATATCCAACAGTTTTCATTATTTCTGCACTATTTTTACGACAATCTAGTCCGTTTATTGAACAAGAACCTGCACCTGCATTTAAAAAGCCCATCAAGTGCCTTATTGTTGTGGTTTTGCCTGCTCCGTTTGGTCCTAAAAAGCCAAAAACTTCTCCCTCTTTAATGTTAAAACTAACATCAAAAACGCCCTTAGAACGCCCAAAATCCTTTGTTAAATTGTGTATCTCAATCATATATCAGGAATTAATTATTACAAATTAAATAAAAATATTTGTATGTTTTTAACTAAATACATAGAAATAGTTAGCCGATTGTCTGGCTAATTCAAACGATACAATCCGACTACGGCATCCGAGGAATTATTCTTAATTATGAATCCAACATATAGAATATGAATTACCGAGTAAATCATTATAACCAACCGATACTGTTCGTAAATCAGAAATATCGAGAGGATTATCCAGAGTGTATGAATATAATCCCTGAATACAGTCACAACCTTCGATTTCTGAACCTTCGTTTATCAATCTTGGTGTATTATAAAACTGACTTCCAAGTGAATTTGTAAACTGCAGCATTACATCTGTTAAAATGTTTACAGGATCAATTATTGAATTGTCCGGCAATCTGTATTCCAATGAAATTGACACAAGTTTACCTTCTTCATTTGTATGCAATGTAGGTAAAACAATCAGCAAATGTAGCCTTGCATCAACATTCGAAAAACTCATCGTATGGTTATTGCCATCAATGATAAGAGTATATATTCCGTTTTCAAAAGACATTCCGGATTCACGTGCAAAAACTGAGTAAAAACCACCATTACCATCTGAGTTATTACAAATCTGACCAATATCAGTATAGCCATTACCAGAAGGTCCAGATAATTCTATTGACTCTGGATGACCAAATCCTGAACCACCATTTATTTCTAGAGAGTAGCATAAGGTTTCAAGCATGCTCTCATTAAATACTGGAGCCGAATTATTTAAAACCCATTGATTTGCACTAATATTAAATCTGGTCTTAATAAATAGCTGGTGTTCTGTGGAAACATCTAAAATACCATCGTTATCAGTATCAATATTTTTCGAAATTGTTTTGAAGAATCCTGAAATTTCCTTTAGACTATTTATCTCTGAATCCGAAATAATTATTTCATTGCCCAATGGATCATGTGATGGAATAATACTTGTTTCAATCAGGCTAAGTTCGGACAAGTCAATAGTTGTTTCGTCACCATCATTTAGATTACATAAAGGCAATAGATTTAATCCCTGACAAGATAGTGTTCCTATATATTGATTCTGATCGTTAAGAAATACATAGGCAGCAATTGTTCCCACCTGAGTACTATCTGAAAACGAGCCGTCAACTATATCAACAAAATGTGTTTTAAGCGATCCAATGTGAACATTAATTACCATAATTTTTATCGCATCTGATAAAGAAACACCAGATTTACTTTTTTTTGCAGAAATATTACCTTTAATAATAACCCCTTTATAATCGTCTATCTCTTCCTCCTTCTTACATCCTGAAAAAAGAAGTGCAATAATGATTACCCAGATTAACTTTTTCATAGTAAAATGTCTTAATTAAGGTCGTTAATATTGTGAAACCCTAATAAAACACATATCAGGTTTCTCAACAACATATTATGTAAAAATACGCAATTAAACAATCTAATGATAGCTTGTCTAAGAATAATTATTTCAACCTG
>DAOOPK010000021.1:16529-22060 GCA_035388205.1 Bacteroidales bacterium | reverse complement strand
CAATCTTGATATAGCATTATTGGATCGCGTCAGAGAGAATTACTCAACATCAATAACACAACTTGAAACACTTTCTTCAAGTTTAGTAGGACAGAACAGTGAATCTGAATACCAATTTGTGCAAAGTTGGCTCTGTAAAATCAAAGCAGAAAAATCAGCAAAAGAAGGGCTGTTGACAATAGACGAATTTATGCTCGCAATAGAAGATTGTGAAATTTGCATGTCCAATAGATTAACAGTAGAAGATAATGATGATGCAGGAGAAATTTTTGAAAAATCTACAATAAAAGAAGATTTTACTACAAAATCAAATTTTTACATTAGCCCAAACCCCAACGATGGAAGTTTTACAATAACGTTAGCAGAACCATGCGAGAATTGTGAAATACGGATAATAAACTCAATAGGTCAAATAGTGAAGAACATTAAACCATCACAAAAAGGATTGACAAAAATTACAGTTGACGGTTTGACGACAGGTCATTATAATGTTGTTTATATTATTGATAATAAAGTAATTGATTCAGAAACGGTTGTTGTGAAATAGTTGATTTTATTACTTTACTTGAGACAGATTGTGTTTTTTGATACAGTCTGTCTTTTTACATTTCTCGAACATTGGTGATTTGCAATCCGAGTGAGCAAATAATTTTCCCTTTGGTGGGGAGTAACTTTGAAACAAAGATAGAGCACGAATAACACCTTTTAAAATAAAAACAATGAGTAAAATGCTAATTTAAAAAAAATATGTATTTTTATCAATCTTATTTTTATTTTGTTGGACAGCAAATAATTAAATACTAAAATATGAAGAAAAGTTTTATTTTATTAGCATTTGTTTTAGCAATATTTATCAACGCATATTGCCAAAAATCACATAGTGATGTTATTGACGTTCTTGAATACTCAATTGTGCTGGACATTTCAGATATAGAAAATAGCTTTATTCAAGGTTATACAGATATTAGATTTCTACCCATTCAAGAAAATACTAGTATTATTTATTTAGATTTACAAAACTTAAATGTTGATTCTATTGTTTTAGAGGCATACCCGATAGAGTCATTTGATTATAACGATACATTGATTAGTATAAATCTAGAAACACCTGTTTCACCTTCTGATGAGGTTAGCATTAGGGTTTATTATAATGGAAATCCTCAAATGGACCCTTCAGGTTGGGGTGGATTTTATTTTATGAGTGGTTATGCTTTTAATTTGGGAGTCGGCTTTGATGATGTTCCACACAATTATGGCAGAGTCTGGTTTCCATGTAATGATGATTTTATAGACAGAGCAATTTATAATACAATAATCACAACAAAACCTGAGCATACGGCTGTTTGTGCAGGAGAACTTATTGAAGTTACTCAGGATCCGGAAAGCTTGAAAAAAACATATTTCTGGAGAATTGAAGAAACACTGCCAACCTATCTTGTATCTGTTTCAGTAGGGAGTTACGTATTGTTAAGTCATATTTATCATGGAATTGAAAGAGATATCCCAGTGGAATTTTATATTTATCCGGGAGATAGTGCCCACACAGCCCAATCTTTTGTAAATATTGATTCGGTTTTATCAATTTATGAAAACAAATTTGGTGCATACAAATGGAACAGGGTAGGATTTGTTTCGGTTCCATTTAGTTCTGGAGCAATGGAACATGCTACTAATATTGCAATGGGAAGAGCATTTATTGACGGGACATTGTCTTATGAAGATCTGTTCTATCACGAACTTGCTCACATGTGGTTTGGCGATGCAATAACTTGTTCCTCTGCTGAGGATATGTGGATTAACGAGGGTTGGGCTACTTATTGTGAGACGGTTTTTATTGAATATCTGCGTGGGAAATCAAATGCACTGACATACAGAAGAAAATACCATGAAACAGTTTTAAGGTATTATCACATCGAAGATGGTGGTTTTCATGCTTTATTTCCAATGGACCAGAGCCTGACATATTCAAGTACTGTTTATGAAAAAGGTGCCAGTGTAGCTCATGCATTACGAGGATATCTGGGTGATGAATTATTTTTTGATGCAATTTCAGAATTTGTAAATCAGAATGCCTACAACTCAGTTTCATCTTATGATATGCGTGATTTTCATACAAATTATACAGGAATAGACATGACTGACTTTTTTAATGATTGGGTTTTTACTGGAGGATTTGTTCATTATTCAATTGATTCTACTAAAATTGTTCAAAATGGTGAAAATTACGATGTGACTGTTTATATGAAACAAAAACTGAGAGGTCGTACTGAATTTGCAAATTCAAACAGAGTTGAAGTAAGCTTTATTGATGCTAATCTTGACGCAAATACTCAATTGATGGAATTTGACGGAGAATTTGGAGAGCAGACTTTTACAGTTCCCTTTAATCCTATTCTTACACTTTGCGATTATAATGAGAGAATGTCGGATGCAACGATAGACGAAACTAAGTTTTTGACTACATCAGGCACAAAGACTTATTCGTATAATTATTTTAAAGCAAGCGTACAAAATATTGTAGAGACAGATACAGTATTGTTACGCATAACTCATAATTGGGCAGCTCCTGACACATTTAAAAATCAAATTCCGGGATTGATTATTGCTAATCATCGCTACTGGACTGTAGAAGGTAATTTCCCTCCCACATTTTTAACAAAAGGTGAATTTGCATATAGTACAGCCTTAAATTCGGGATTAACAGGTTATTTAGATAACGATTTCATCACAAATTCTCTAGATTCGATTGTCTTGTTGTATCGTCCCGACAGGGCAACAGAATGGACTATAGAACCCGCCTCGAATCAAACAATAATGAAAAAGTTGACAGTTGACTCTCTTAAAAATGGTGAGTATTCATTAGGGATTTATGATTGGGAGCTATATGTTAAAAACAAGCAAAATATTATGTTTAATAATGTTTCAATATTTCCCAATCCGAACGAAGGCTTGTTTTATTTGAACTTCGGTGAAGAGTTTTCAGGTATGATTTCAATATACGATATGTCCGGACGAATATTATATAGCAAAGATTATAATTATGATGAGGAAATTGTTTTTATTGACCTATCATCATTACCTGATGGACTGTATATCATAAATGCTAAAAACTCAGTTAGTGGGAAAGAATTTAATAGAAAATTTATTATTCAAAAATAACTAAAATGAATTTCGTAAAGGAATTGGAATGGAGAGGTATGATACACGATATCATGCCAGGAACAGAAGTATTATTTAAAAAGGAAATGGTAACGGCTTATGTTGGAATAGACCCCACAGCCGACTCATTACATATCGGTCATCTGGTTGGAGTAATGATGCTTAAACATTTGCAATTAAGTGGTCATCGCCCTGTTGTGGTTTTAGGTGGTGCTACAGGAATGATTGGAGACCCTAGTGGTAAATCACAGGAGAGAAATTTACTTGATGAACCAACACTTCGCCATAATCAGGAAGCGATAAAAAAACAAATTTCAAAATTTCTAGATTTCGATACAGAAGCACCCAATAAGGCTATCATTGTCAACAATTATGACTGGATGAGTAAATTTTCATTTCTTGAGTTTATTCGTGATGTAGGTAAGCATCTTACGGTTAATTACATGATGGCAAAAGATTCGGTGAAAAAGAGAATCTCAGGTGATGATAAAAGTGGAATGTCATTTACAGAGTTTTCCTATCAATTGGTGCAAGGATACGATTTTTTACATCTTTACAAAGAATATGGCTGTAAGTTACAAATGGGAGGAAGTGATCAATGGGGTAATATAACAACCGGAACAGAGCTTATCAGACGAAAAGAACAGGGAGAAGCTTATGCACTTACTTGTCCTTTGATAACAAAATCGGATGGAGGAAAATTTGGAAAAACAGAAACTGGTAATGTCTGGCTCGATCCCGAAAGAACAAGTCCGTATGCATTTTATCAATTCTGGCTTAATGTTTCGGATGAAGATGCGGTTAAGTATATTAAAATATTTACGATTTTGTCGGAAGATGTGGTTAATAAACTTATAGTACAGCATAATCAAGCCCCACACTTAAGGTTATTGCAAAAGACACTTGCCGAAGAAATAACAGTTATGGTACATTCCAGAGAGGATTACGAAACAGGAGTTAAAGCTGCAGAAATTCTATTTGGAAATTCAACAAGCGAAGCCTTAGAGAGCTTGGATGAAAAAATTTTGTTAAGTGTTTTTGATGGTGTTCCAACTTTTAATATTCAAAAAAGCCTGATTGAAAAAGGAATTTCTGTTTTGGACTTACTGGTTGACAATGCTGCTATTTTTCCTTCAAAAGGAGAGCTTAGACGAACAATTAAGGGAAACGGCATGAGTATTAACAAAGAAAAATATCTGGACGAAAATGGTATAATAAATACCGATTATTTGATAAAAGACAAGTACATTTTAGTTCAAAAAGGGAAAAAGAATTATTATTTGATTGTTTGTAATTGAAAAAAGCTAAGATGAAGAAAATAATTGTTACCGGAGGAGCAGGTTATATAGGATCACACACAGTTGTTGAATTCCAAAATGCAGGATTTGAAGTAGTAATTATTGATAATTTATCTAATTCGGATATAACTGTTCTTGATGGGATAGAAAAAATTACAGGAAAAAGACCAGTTTTTTATAAAGCAGACGTATCGGAAGATACCGATATGGAAAAAGTCTTTAAAGAAAATAATGATGCTCTTGCAATTGTTCATTTTGCTGCCTTTAAAGCTGTCGGGGAATCTGTTCAAAAGCCACTAATGTATTATAAAAATAACATTCAGGGGATTATCAATATACTGTTGCAAATGCAAAAGCACAATATTCAAAATCTTGTGTTTTCATCCAGTTGCACTGTTTATGGACAAGCCGAAGCTCTTCCAGTTACAGAAGATTCTCCTGTTGTTAAAGCAGAATCACCTTATGGAAACACAAAAAAGATATGCGAGGAAATAATAACAGATGCACTTAGTTCTGATAATAATTTGAAAGCTATTATATTGAGATATTTTAATCCCATTGGATCGCATCCATCGGCAGAAATAGGAGAATTACCAATTGGAATTCCAAACAACCTTCTTCCTTTCATTACCCAGACGGCTATTGGTTTACGCGAAAAACTGAGTATTTTTGGGAATGATTACAACACTCCAGATGGAACAGCTGTTCGCGACTATATAAATGTTGTAGATCTTGCTAAAGCACATGTTATTTCGATACAAAGACTTCTGAACAGAGAAAATAAGGATAATTATGAAGTGTTTAATATTGGCACCGGCAAAGGAACATCAGTTTTGGAAATTGTTAAAACATTTGAGGCTGCAACAAATCTTAAATTAAATTATCAAATTGTTGGGAGACGTTCGGGAGATATTGAACAAATTTGGGCTGATACAGAAAAAGCAAACAAGATACTTGGGTGGAAAGCTACAGAAACCCTTGAAAATACAATTAAATCAGCTTGGGATTGGGAGAAAAGATTAAACCAAAGAGCAGAACATAAATAATTTATCTTCTCCGAAACTCACTGCAAAT
>DAOOPK010000021.1:0-16429 GCA_035388205.1 Bacteroidales bacterium | reverse complement strand
TAAAAATGCGCCCATTGTAGCCTGAATTACTTTTGGATTATAAATATCAACAGAATTTTCAGAGCAAATAATATTTTCAATTCCAAACCAATCACAAATACGAATTATTGTTCCAAGGTTACCGGGGTCTTGAATATCATCAAGGCACAAACTGAGTTTATTTGTAAGTGAAGAAATGTCAAGATTATATTGAGGAATTTCCACAACTGCAATAATGCTGGATTGGGTTTTGAGATTTGAAAGCCTTTTCATTGTGTCATCGTCTGCACAATAAACCTCAGCATTTTTGGAAAAAAATGTATTATTGAGCTTTTTGTTATGGATAAGATATTTGATTTTATAATCTGACTCAGTCAGCTCTGATACGATTTTAGAACCTTCAGCTACGAAAAGATTGTTGATTTCTCTGTATTTATTAAGAGATAATGAATTTATCAGGCTTATTTTTGATTTTGAGATTTCCGTATTCATTCTGTGCAAATGTATGGTAGTATTTTATCATAGAATTCTTTATCAACGGCTTTTTGTTTTATTAACTCATCGGTTGATTTAATCTTTCCTGCAAAGTTGCGATAATTTAATATGTTTTTTGCATTTTCTTTACTGATATATGGATGGCTTACCAAATCGAAATATTCGGCTGTATTTATATTAATCTTTTTCGTATTATCTGTATTAATAGTAAAGTTCCCATAAATCGAAGAATACAACTCTTCAGTCATACCGTAAACTTCTTTTAATTGTACTACGTTAATAAACCCACCTAATCTGGTCTTATATTCAACAATACGCTTAGCATAAGAAGGACCTATTCCACTAATTTTTTGAAGATCTGTTTCGGTAGCAGAATTTAAATCTAAAATAATATTAGGATCTTTTTTTGTTGGAGGAGTATAATTTTTAAATTTATCTGAAATTACAACATAAGGTTTAAGTTTTTCAACATGTTCTTGGTCTAGACCATAAATATTTGCAAGATCATCAAAGGATTTAAACACACCTCCTTTATCTCTGAATTTTATAATGTTATCTGCCTGCCATGGTTTAAAGCCCAAACTTAGAAATTCTTCTTTTGTAGCCAAATTAGGATCAAATTGGAATAACTTTGTCTCTTTTTGAGTTTTTTTATCATAGAAATTGTTTGTGTTCTTATATGATTTCGATTCAATATTAATATAGTCTTTAATTGCGGCAAATTCTTCGGGGGTTATTTCATATACTTTTTCTAAGTCTTCCGCTTTGTAAAATTTCCAGCCTTTATCACGGTATGCGATAATACTATTGACAGTTTTGACGCATAAGCCCATTCTTAAGAAATCCTCTTTTGTTGCAGTGTTTGGATCAAAATAAAAACGTTCACCATTTTCCAGATCGGGCATACTATATGACAGAAACAAATCAATTTCATTCTCAAACTCATTAAAATTCTTTTTGTTATTATCCGAAATATTGACGATGATTATTCGGGTAATGATAATAATAGCAAGAATACTAAGTAGTACTATCAATCCGTTACGTTCACGTTTTGAAAAATTAAAATATTCTTTAACAAACTTACTTTTCACGCCTTTTCTTTTTTAGATTATCTATATATTTAAAGTAAGTTTTAACCTCTTTTTTCATTACAGGAGCCAAAAGTATTATTGCAATAAGATTTGGAATTGTCATAAAAGAGATGGACATGTCAACAAAGTTCCAAACTAATTCTAAGCCCCATACACATCCGAGGAAAACGAACAAACCATAAACGTAATAAAAAGGTTTTATTGCTTTATCACCCCAAAGGTACTGAACAGCTCTGGTTCCATAGTATGACCAGCTTATAACAGTAGAAAAAGCGAACAAAAATAAGCCGATACTTACAACATGTTTAGCCATCCAACCAAGACCAATTTCTGACAATCCTAATTCAAAGCCTAAGATGGTCATATTAACTCCGGCAGTATCATTTGCCGTCCATGCTCCAGTAACTACAATAACTAAAGCAGTAAGACTACAGATAATTATCGTATCTACTAATGGCTCAAGTGAAGATACCAGCCCTTCCTGCAATGGATGCTCGGTTTTGGCAGCAGCATGGGCAATAGGAGCAGAGCCTTGTCCTGCTTCGTTTGAAAACAAACCGCGTTTGACACCCCAGGACATAGTCATTATAAAAGTAGAACCTAAAAACCCTCCTGTCGCCGCCGTTCCGGTAAAAGCATCTGTAATTATTAGTTTGAAAGCTCCCGGGATAAATTGATAAAAAACTATAAGCACAATAATTGCTGCAATAAAGTAGAATACAGCCATAAAAGGAACCAACTTAGCGGTCACTTCAGCAATTCTCTTCAATCCCCCTACAATTATTAACATTACCAGCGTAGTAATAACTATAGCAGAAATATAAGTAGGTATTCCATAACTTGAATTCAACGAATCAGCCATCGAATTTGCCTGTGCCATATTACCTGTTCCAAACGAACAAAGAATGGCAGCAAAAGCAAAAAAAACAGCCAGATACTTAGCAAATTTTCCTAGTTTTTCTTTTAACCCGAATTCCATATAATACATCGGGCCTCCAGAAACACTTCCATCCGCATTTGTTATTCTGTACTTCTGAGCAAGGGTGCATTCTACAAGTTTCAATCCCATTCCGAGAAAACCCACTACCCAAATCCAAAAAACAGCACCAGGCCCGCCATAGTGAATTGCAAGAGCAACTCCAACAATATTACCTGTCCCAACCGTTGCTGATAATGCTGTAGTCAATGCTTTGAAAGATGACACATCTCCTTTTGTCTTTTTTGTTGTCCATTTGCCAGCAACAATCTCAATCGCATGTCTAAATTTAGATACTTGAAGAAATTTCAAATAAAACGTAAAAAATAATCCGGTCGGGATTAGTAAGGCAAGAATAGCATAGCTTCCGACATATTCATTGTAGGCTTTTATTATAGAATTTAAAGTTTCCATTTTTATACTATGTTAATCCTCAATAAAGAATGTACCAATTGCAATAGCACCTATAGCAGCCAAACTTGCTGCTAAATCCGTCTTTTTGGGGTATTGCCATATTTTAAAACTTTAATTGTTGTTAAGCTTATTTGATTTAAAAGCATAAAATTATAAAATATTAACAAAAATCAAATCTGAAAATGCAGTTTTTATTAGTGGTCATTAGAAATAATAGCAAAATAAGCAATTGATGCCCCGATTATATTATATGAAATACTAAATTCTGGATCAAATATTTAGGTTTTGAAAACTAAAATATAAAATGTATTTTTGTTGAAGAAATAATAAAACTAAATTATATGAATAACGAATTTAGAAAATTTGCCACCAAACATAAAGGAATCAATGGACTGGTGTTTGATCAGTACACAAGTATTTACAACAATTACATTTCTCCTACAATAATTGAAGAAAGAACATTGAATATTGCTACAATGGACGTTTTCTCAAGATTGATGATGGACAGAATTATATGGTTGGGACTTCCGATAGATGATTATGTTGCAAATATTATACAGGCACAACTATTATTTTTGGAAAGTACAGATCCAAATAAAGATATTCAGATTTATTTTAACACTCCGGGAGGTTCGGTTTATGCAGGATTAGGTATTTACGACACAATGCAATATATTGGCTCAGATGTGGCTACAATATGTACAGGAATTGCAGCATCAATGGGAGCAGTATTGTTATGTGCAGGAGCATCAGGTAAGAGATCGGCACTAAAACATAGTAGAGTAATGATACATCAGCCTATGGGAGGAACAGAAGGACAGGTTTCGGATATCGAAATCACCACCCGTGAAATAATTAAACTTCGCAATGAGTTGTACGATATTATTGCCCGTCATTCAGGAAATAATTTTAAGAAAGTAGAAAAAGATTCAGACAGAGACTACTGGATGACAGCACAAGAAGCAAAAGATTACGGCATGATTGACGAGATTTTAATCAAAGAATCTTAATTTAATATTTTGAAATAATGGATAAATGTTCACTCTGTGGCAGGAAAGAGTCTGAAGTTGGAATGCTCTTTTCGGGGGTTTCCGGATTTATTTGCGATCAGTGTATTGAAAGAGGACATATAATCTTACAGGAAGAGAAAAAATCTTCAGAGAACTTTTCTATTAAAAATGTTAAATTATTAAAACCCAAACAGATAAAAGAATTCCTTGATCAGTATGTAATTGGTCAGGAACACGCTAAGAAAGTACTCTCAGTAGCCGTTTACAATCATTATAAAAGAATTTCCCAGCCAATTTCTAATGATGAGATTGAAATTGAAAAATCAAATATTATAATGGTTGGCGAAACAGGTACGGGAAAAACTCTGTTGGCAAAAACGATTGCCAAAATGCTTCATGTCCCGTTTGCTATTGTTGATGCAACCGTACTTACCGAAGCCGGATATGTTGGAGAAGATATCGAAAGCTTATTGGTTCGCTTACTTCAGGATGCAGATTACGACGTGAAAAATGCAGAAAAAGGAATCGTTTTTATTGATGAAATTGATAAAATAGCTAGAAAAGGCGATAATCCAAGCATAACTAGAGACGTTTCGGGAGAAGGTGTACAGCAAGGCTTACTAAAATTATTGGAGGGTTCGATTGTAAATGTGCCGCCTCAAGGAGGACGCAAACATCCCGAACAAAAAATGATTGCAGTTGACACTAAAAATATCCTCTTTATTTGTGGTGGTGCTTTTGATGGGATTGAAAAACATATAGCCAAAAGACTGAATACTCAAATAATTGGATATAGCAAACAAAAGAAAGAAGAGAAAATAGATAAGACAAACCTTCTTCAGTATTTAATTCCGGATGATATACGTAAGTATGGTCTTATACCTGAAATTGTTGGACGACTTCCGGTTCTCACACACTTATCTCCACTCGACAGAGATGCATTGAAAAGAATATTAACTGAACCCAAAAACTCTATCGTGAAACAATACAAAAAGTTGTTTAAAATGGATAAGATTGTGCTTGAGTTTACCGAAGATGCTCTTGAGTTTATTGTTGATCAGGCTATTTCCTTTAAACTGGGAGCACGAGGTTTGCGTTCTATTTGCGAATCGATTATGCTGGAAGCAATGTTTGATATGCCTTCTGGAAACAAAAAGGAATTTAAAGTTGACAAAGCTTACGCAGAATCAAAATTAGATAAGACTTCGGCGGTGAAGTTTAAGAATGCAGGGTAAAGAAGTGCCTAGAGTACTTGGAGTGCACTAAAGTGCCTAGAGTACTTAAATAGAATTAATTTTAATTAAAAAAAAGACTAAAGAAATGTCAAGAGCGAAAATTGGGGCTTGACGAACCGTACTTATATTCTGAAATTTTTATTTAGGCAACACTTTTTACTTAAAATATTTTGTGTTGTACTCTATCCTGTCCCTAGCAGCATTATATCATGTAGTTTTCTTCTAAGCTCATCATCGGAAGCAAGTTTTACAATTACCACAAACAGCTCCAAAATTTTCACATGTTTACGAAATAATAACTGTTTCTAAGAATTAAAATTGCACTATATTATGTGCATATATACCAATATTTTATACTTTTGTAAATATTTCACTATTTAAATAAAGTATTAAAATTCACAATAGTTTTTATTTATGAAACAGCAAATTGTTTTTTTCAGAATTCTTTACTTGGTTTTGATAATAATACCTTTTTCTTATCAAATCGGTTTCAGTCAGAGCTGGGATTTTGTTTATGACTCAATACCTAGTATGGGTAGAGACATTGTAATTACTGATGATTCATGCTATGTCGCGACAAGCACTAATAATCCATATGAAGAAGGTTTTTCGCTTAAATTGAACCAACAGGGGCAAGTCTTGTGGTTTTCGCCATACGGAGGAAATGCCATAAAACAAACGTTTGACAAAGGATACATAATCGGGAGTAGCAATTCTTCGATGGATGCTTTATTGACAAAACTCGACAGTTTAGGGAATTTTATGTGGAGTGCAAGTTTTGGAGAATATGCCCAAGATGACTTCCTTGCAGTAATTCAAAGTAGCGATTCATGCTTTGTAGCTAGTGGGTTTACACAAAGTTATGGCGACAGTTCCTTATATGTTATAAAAGTAGACACTGCAAGAAATCTGATCTGGAAAAGAAGTTTCTCTTGTCAAGATTATGGAGTAATTAGAGATTTAATCGAAGTTGATTCCAGCTATTATTTAATTGGCCATCATAATGATTTATCCTACAACTACTACCTGTTCTTAGCAAAAATAACTCCAGATGGAAGAACAATCTGGCGAAAAGATTACCAAACAGGGTTTATTCAGGAATCTGTTGCACTAACAAGCGATTCATCATTAATAATAGCTGGAACACATCAGTTGATAAAACTAAATTTAGATGGTGATACACTTTGGACAAAGAGTCTTAGCGAAAAGTGGTTTATTCGTTCAATAGACATTACTACTGATAACGGGTTTATCATAGCCGGGCAATACAGATACTCCAATGATATTTACGATTGTAATTTAATGGCAAAAATCGATTCTTTGGGGAATGTTGAGTGGCACAAAATATATTTTGGGAACGATTATTCGGAATGCAACTCGTTTGAATCAGTAAAATGCTCTTCAGAAAACATGTTTATTGCCTGTGGTTATACAAATTATTATGGCGTATATAAAACACGTATAATAAAGACAGAGTCAGACGGGCAAATTGTACATAAGTTCGAAAACAATACAGAAAACAACATTCTAAAAATATTTCCTAATCCTACAAATGGAAAATTCGTGGTTGATATTGACAAATTCGAATATATTGAAGTCTTTAATACTGATGGTCAGCTAGTATTTAAAACATTTGATAATGTTATTGAAATATACGATCAACCTGCAGGGGTTTATATGATTAAAATAATAACATTAGAGGGGTCAATTATGAGTAAAATTATTAAGGAATAGACAATTGCCAATATATTCAAAATGCTAATTTTGGCTTTGACAGCTATCACAAAAAAAGACCGAAGCTCACACTTCGGTCTTTTTTGAATTATAGTTTATCTGATTATAACAAAGAGAAAGCAGCAGTTAAACCAGCCATAACGATAGCTACCATACTCATAAGTTTGATAAGAATGTTAAGACTTGGTCCTGAAGTATCTTTAAAAGGATCACCAACTGTATCTCCAGTAATAGCAGCTTTGTGACAATCTGAACCTTTACCTCCGAAGTTACCTTCTTCGATAAATTTCTTTGCATTATCCCAAGCGCCACCAGAGTTAGCCATAAATACAGCCAAAATAAATCCGGTAGAAACTCCACCTAACAATAATCCCATAACACCAGAAACACCAAATAAAAGACCAGTTACAATAGGAATTAAAATTGCTAGTAATGAAGGCAACATCATTTCTTTTTGAGCGCCCTTTGTTGAAATAGCCACGCAACGTGCATAATCAGGTTCTGCTTCACCTGTAAGAATACCTTTTATTTCGCGGAACTGACGACGAACTTCTTCGACCATACTTTGAGCAGCACGACCAACAGCCATCATTGTTAAGCCAGAGAACAAGAATGCAGCCATTGAGCCAAGGAAAGCACCTACTAAAACACGTGGATTCATGAGGTCAACCTGAAAGTATTGCATAATTTGAGGAATAGTAGCAGCATGAATATCAGTATTATCAAAATGATTTTTAGTTGCAAATTCTGTAAATTCAGCAGCTTTTTCAGGGATACGAGCCATTGCTATTTTAATTTCTTCGATGTACGAAGCCATTAAAGCAAGAGCTGTTAACGCAGCAGAACCGATAGCAAAACCTTTACCAGTTGCAGCAGTTGTATTTCCTAAAGTATCAAGAGCATCTGTACGTTTACGAACCTCAGGATCGAGACCGCTCATTTCGGCATTTCCACCAGCGTTGTCTGCAATTGGTCCATAAGCGTCAGTTGCAAGTGTGATACCTAAAGTAGAAAGCATTCCAACAGCAGCAATAGCAATACCGTAAAGGCCCATTCCTATGTTGTTAAAATCAAATTTTGCACCAAAAAGGAAAGACAAAATTATAGTGGTTCCAACAATTAGCACGGGAAAAGCGACAGAAAGCATTCCTGTTCCAATACCTGAAATAATTACGGTAGCATGTCCTGTTTTTGAAGATTCAGAAATTTTCTGAGTTGGTTTAAAAGCTGATGAAGTATAGTACTCCGTAACTTTACCAATACCAATACCTCCAGCCAAACCTACAAGCATGGCAATCCAGATTCCTTGATAGTTTGGAATATTCAGATAGTAAAGAATGCCGAGTGCAAATAGGGCTATAAGAATTGATGACATGTTTACACCTCTACCAAGAGCAGCTAACAATTGTTTTTGTGAAGCACCTTCTTTAGCTTTAACAAGGAAAATTCCAAAAATAGAAAGTAGAATACCAACTGCAGCGATAAGCATCGGAGCAATTACTCCATTAAACTGAACTTGATGTCCGGCAGCTTTAAAAGCTACAGCGCCAAGAGCAGCAGTTGAAAGAATGGCACCGCAATAAGATTCATAAAGGTCGGCTCCCATACCGGCTACGTCACCAACATTATCACCAACATTGTCGGCAATAGTTGCAGGGTTACGTGGGTCGTCTTCAGGAATACCTGCTTCAACTTTACCAACGAGGTCTGCTCCAACATCTGCAGCTTTTGTAAAAATACCCCCGCCAACACGTGCAAATAAAGCCTGAGTTGAAGCCCCCATTCCAAATGTAAGAGTGGTAGTGGTAATAATTATCAATTTCATTGATGGATCTGTAGCAATTACTGCATTTGTTGTAGAGTCAAGAGCTCCAATTATGTATTGCAAGGCAAAAAACCAAAGCGAAATATCGAGCAAACCAAGACCAACTACAACTAATCCCATAACAGCTCCCGACCTAAAGGCTAGCTTTAATCCGTCGTTAAGAGATCTTTGTGCTGCATTAGCTGCCCGAGCCGAAGCATAAGTCGCCGTCTTCATACCGAAGAAACCTGCTAAGCCCGAGAAAAATCCTCCGGTAATAAATGCAAATGGTACCCAAGGGTTCTGAATTCCCAAGAGGTAGGCCATAATTGCGAAAAGAACAGTAAGAACGATAAAGACAATAATAACAATTTTGTATTGCTGTTTCAGATATGCCATTGCACCCTGACGTACATACAAAGCTATTTTCTTCATGGTGTCTGTACCTTCGCTCTCTTTCATCATCTGCTTAAAGAAATAATAAGCAAAACCTAAAGCTAAAACCGAAGCGATAGGGATGAGCCAAAACATAGGTTCTGTAATCATAATCAGTAGTTTAGTTAATTTGTTATTTTAATTTTTGTAAAAGTTTTCATGTCTGAAAAATCAGGTGCAAAAGTCTGCAAAATTTTTCAGATAAAAAAATAAATATATATGTTATTGCTCATGTTTAATGGAATTTTTTATTTGGGTATTTTAAACATAAAAATATGTAAATTTGTTTAAAAAAAAAAGTATCTTGATACAAAGATTTATACTTGAAGTATTACTTGTTTTTCTGGTTGTAGGAGTGTATGCACAAGATGAATATTCTCCTGCCTTGGATTTTACATTGGAAGACACACAGGGGAATATTGTCAATTTATTCGATGAAATGGCAAATGACAAGACTGTAATCTTATTTTTCTTTTCAGCAGATTGTGGCAATTGTCATATTGAAGCACCAAAAGTGGACTCAATATATCGCCAGTTCGGGTCGGGACAAAATCAGTTACTAGTTTGGAGCATTGCTGAGGAAAACTCATCTTTTGATGATGTTGTCGAATTTATTGAAGAGACCCAAATTACATTTCCATGTTTTCCCACAGGTCACGCAACAGATGTTTTTGAATTGTATAATATTGGCTATACACCACAGATCTTTATAATTTGTGATTATTATGTTTCCGAATCAATTTCATTTTTTGAAATAATCGAAAATCTTGACCATTGCTTTCCAACAGACTTAACTAATTATAATATTGACCCGCCGATAATAAATGTCAATAATAATAAAATAGTGATTAATTCGGTTACTGAACTGTCTGAACTCAACATATATGATATAACGGGTAAAAAAGTTTTAACTAAATCAGGATTCCAAACTGACAGAATTGAAATTGATAATTTAAGATCAGCAAACTTGTATTTAATAACATTTGTGTTCAAGAACGGGCAAATTTATTCGGGGAAAATAGTAATAAGATGAAAAAACTTCTATCAGCATTAGTTTTATTCGTAATTGTTTATGCAGTTTTCAGTAGCTGTGAAGTTATTTATAATTATGATTTAAGTATAGTTGGGATTGATACATTGCCAGCAACAAAATCGTGTATTGATAAATATATACCTCATTCAGTTGATGCTCCAAAAGGACGTCAATATTCAGAAATTGAAGCATTGAGTTATGAGTTGGACAATCATATGGATGAAATCAGGGATTCACTTTATGCCGATTCTATTAGAATAGACAGTGCTTTTGAACTTATTTTTATTATCAGAGGCCTTGATCCTTATGATGAGATAACGGATGTTGAGATAAAACGAACTATTTTCTCCGAAACAGACTGATTTCTTTCAATCCTGAAATGCTTTTTATATATTTGTAAATCAATATGAATGAAATGAAAAAAAAAATTTTATTGATAGATTCCGTTCATGATATTATTCCTAACAAACTCAGTGAATATGGTTTTGAGGTTGTTAACGGTGTCAGCCTTAGTCTTATAGAGATATTAGACTGCATAGCAGATTTTTGCGGTATCGTTATCAGAAGCAGAATTATTATTGATAAGGCTTTGATAGACAAGGCTTTGAATTTGCGTTTTGTGGCTCGCGTAGGATCAGGAATGGAAAGTATTGATACCGAATATTGTAAGTCAAAAGGAATAGTGTGCTTAAATTCACCTGAAGGAAATAGAGATGCAGTTGGAGAACACTGTATAGGGATGCTGTTATCATTAATGAACAACTTAAACAAAGCCGATAGAGAAGTTAAATCAGGTGTCTGGAATCGTGAAGGAAATCGTGGAATGGAATTGAATTCTAAAACTGTTGGAATAATTGGCTATGGTAACATGGGCAGTTCGTTTGCAAAAAAACTATCAGGATTTAGTTGTAAAGTAATTTCTTATGACAAGTATAAATCAGATTATGCAGATGAATATACAACGGAAGTCCAAATGGATGAGATTTTCAGAGGAGCAGATATTGTCAGTTTTCATATTCCGTTAAGCTATGAGACTAAGTCATTGGTTAACGAAGATTACATCAGCAAGTTTAAAAAACCGATTATTCTTATAAATACTTCAAGGGGACCGATTGTTGACACGAAAGCACTTGTCAAGGCTTTAAAATCCGGTAAAGTAAGGGGGGCGGCATTAGATGTTATTGAGTACGAGGAAAGCTCATTTGAGAAAACAAATAATATGACAAAACATGAGGATTTTAGATATTTGGCTCAATCGGAAAATTTAATAATGTCACCTCATATTGCAGGATGGACAGTAGAGTCTAAGATAAAACTTGCAGAGGTTTTAGTATCTAAAATTATCGCCTTAAAAATATAAATTATGATATCAGAAACAGAATTTAAAACTCAGGAAATAATTGGTATTGCAAAAAGAATGGCTATTGCTGTCAGAACTGCCCCAAAAGGCAGGGGAAGGAATACAATTGAGACCAGGATTGCTCATGGCGAAGATTTAATTACTATTGCTGCCAAAATGGAAGAACTTGGAAAGAGTAATGGGCAGAATTTTTTTATAAGGGATGCCGGAAATGTAAGGAATTCGGATGCCGTATTGTTTATTGCCACCGAGATAAGTCCATTAGGATTAAAAGATTGTGGATTTTGCGGACTGCAGAATTGTGATAAAAAGTTATTACAAGCAGATGTGCCTTGTTCTTTCAACACAATTGATCTTGGCATTGCAATCGGTTCTGCCGTAAGCATAGCGGCGGACGCAAGACTAGATAACAGAATCATGTTTTCGGCAGGCAGGGCTGTTAAAGAACTGAAATACTTTGAAGATAAAAATAAGATAATTATTGCAATAAGCCTTAGTGCTAGCAGTAAAAATATTTATTTCGACAGACAATAACGGTAAAATTTTTGCTAGTTATACAAAAACGAATTTTATGAAAATAAATTTACTCTTTATCGCACTTTTAATATTATCAATTTCTGTAAAAGCCCAGACTGTCGAAAAGATAAAGAAGAATCCCGATTATATCTGGGGCGAAGCATCTGCAAGTACACTTGAACAGGCAGACCAATTTGCAATGAAAGATTTGATAAGTCAGATATCTGTTAAAATCGAAAGCAGTTTTTCAAATGTGCTTACAGAAACAGAAAGCGATATCAAAGAATATACTCGTTCGGTAATAAATACTTATTCTAATATTTATCTAAACAACGCCAAAAGAATAGTTGTGAATAAGAAAAAGTCTGTTTATGTGTTAAGATACATGAACAAAAAGGATATTGACGAAATGTTTGAAAATAGAAAAGCTAAAATATACGACTATGTTAATTTGGCAATACTGGCAGAACAAGACTTAAGAATTGCTGATGCTTTGAGATATTATTACTGGGCAATGATATTGTTGACTTCACATCCCGAAGGTAGTAAAATGAAATATACAACTCAGGCAAATATTGAAATTAGTCTTTTACCCTTTATCCAAAGCGAATTTGACAAGATTTTTCAAAATTTAAGGATTTCTGTTACAGATACTTTGCAGGTCGCAAATGCTAAAAGCCTTATTTTATCGGTTCAGTACAGATCAAAACCTGTTACAAATCTGGATTATGTTTATTGGTATGGAGATGGCTTTTCGAATTTATACAGTGCAAAAGACGGACTTGGTATTGTAGATTTCTATAGTGGTCAGATAGATAATTTTAGCGAGATAAAGTTGAAAATTGAATATGTTTACGAGTCGCGAAGTATAATTGATCCGGATGTTCAATCTGTTTTGCAAATGTCCGTATTGCCAAGGCTTAAAGAAGCAGAAATAACAGTTCCTCTTTACAAGAGTCAAAAACTGAGTGAGAGTAAAGAAGAATCTTTGCCCCCAAAAATAGAAGAACCGGAGTATAAAGCGGATAAAAAGATGGTAGAGCTGTTTGATAAGGTGTTGATAGACAGTGTTATAGACCAAATCTCCTTGGCTGTTTTGAAAAAGGAATCAACAAATATCAACAACTTGTTTACAGAGTCTGGATTGAAATCGTACAATAAATTGCTAAACTATGGGAATGCGAAAATCCTGTCCGATAATAATGATATTGAATATATTTACATAAATGGATTGATAATGGTCAGATCGGTTCCAATGTCGTTTTCGTTTCCTAATAATAATCGCACTTTTGTAGAAGACGTCGTTTTTATTTTCGATTCTACCGGCAAGGTTGATAATATAAATTTTGCGTTAAATGACATTGCGATAAATGATATTATGTGTATGGGGGAAAGATTTGGAACAGATGAGGAAAAGTTTTTCCTTATCAATTTTCTTGAATGTTATAAAACTGCTTATTCGCTTGAAAATATTGAATTTATTGAATCTGTGTTTTCTGATGACGCCTTGATAATTGTCGGAACGCTTCTAAAGCAATCTGAACCTATTGATGATATGTATTTAATGCTTGATAATAAAAATATTAAATATCAGCAGTTTTCAAAAAAACAATATGTTGAACACCTTAATAAGGCTTTTGCTTCAAAGGAATACATTAATTTACAGTTTGAAGATAATGAAATACGAAGATCGGGAGCCAACGGTAAAATATACGGAATACAGATTTGTCAGAATTATTATTCTTCGAATTATTCGGACAAAGGTTATTTATTTTTGATGATAGATTTGGAAGATAGCATTAATCCTAAGATTTATGTAAGAACATGGCAACCGGAAAAAAATCCTGATGGATCAGTAATAGGACTTGAGCATTTTTCGCTGAATTAACATGAATTATACAGGAAATATTGTTAAAATGAGAACAAAGGGCATCGCCCCTGTTCATTATTATTTGAAAATTGGTGAAAACGAGTTGTTTGTGAATTCTTTAATAGGGGAAAAAATAAAAATATCATATAAAAACAGGATAAACTGTATTGGATGTAATGCCATCACAACAAAGAGTTTTCACCAGGGATATTGTTATTCATGTTTTACTACTATCCCACAATGTGATTTAGGAGTCTTGTTTCCCGAAAAAGACATGTCTCATCTAGGAATAAGTAGAGATATGGCTTGGGCAAAGGAAAATTCTCTTATAGACCATTATGTTTATATTGCTTTTACCGGCGATCTTAAAGTAGGCGTGACACGACACACTCAGATACCTGCAAGATGGATTGACCAGGGAGCGATTATGGCAATTAAGTTGGCAAAAACGCCTTATAGACATCTTGCAGGAGTTATCGAAACAGAAATGAAAAATTATATCTCAGACAAGACAGATTGGAGCAAAATGTTAAAAACTGAATTTTCAAATGCAGATTTAATTAAGGAGAAAAACAGATTAGCGGAAGTAATGTCAGTCGAGAATAAAAAATATCTAACGAGGGATAATAGTATTACTGAAATTAAGTATCCGTATCATTACAATTTGGAAAAATTTTCCAATATCAGTTTTGAAAAATCAAATGAGGTAGAAGGGAATTTATCAGGAATAAAAGGACAATATTTGATATTTGAGGATGGAAAGGTTTTCAATATCAGAAGGCATAATGGATACTTTGTAGAAATAGAGGTTTATTAAATGCAGGACAAAAAAGAGTATATTGATTTATTGGGTAAAGCAGAATATTATTGCAGCAGATTTGAAAAATGCCCTGATGATATTTATAAATACTTGAGTAAATATACGGAAAATAATGAATTAATTAACAATGTAATAAATGAATTATTGGCAAATTCATATCTTGATATTGACAGGTATATCAAGGCTTATGTTAACGATAAAATTCGATTTGAAAGATGGGGGAAATTTAAAATAGCCTATTTGTTGAAGCAAAAGAAATTGCCGGGGAAAAAAGTGAATGAAGCTTTAGCTCAAATTGATGAAGCAGAATATGGAAAAATGCTTAAAGATTTGATCAAATCTAAGTCTTCAGTAATAAGAGAACCAGATTTATTAAAGAGAAAAGCGTCATTAATAAGGTTTTGTATAAGCCGGGGATTTGAATATGAATTGATCTTAAGCACACTTGAAGATTTAGAATAATATAGAAATTCTGAAATTGTTTTGTAAATTTGTGAAATAAAATAAAATTATGCTCACATCAGAAAAATTAAAAGAAGCAAAAAAGAGGATAGACGCTTTGAGGAGGTATCTTTGACATTGATACACGGCGGGAATTTGTGATTGCAGAAAACAAAAAAACAGAGGAACAGGGATTTTGGAACAATCCCGAAAAAGCAGAACAAATATTAAAAAAAATAAGTTCCGAAAAAAAATGGATAACACAGTTCGATTCGGTTAATTCTAAATATGAAGATCTGGAAGTTATGTTCGATTTCTATAAAAGTGGAGATATAACCGAAGAAGAAGTTGATAAAGAATATACTATTTGCGTTAATTTCATTGAAGATTTGGAATTAAAGAATATGCTCGGTAACGAAGAAGACGCCCTGGATGCTGTAATAACAATTAATTCCGGTGCCGGAGGGACAGAAAGTAACGATTGGGCAGATATGTTGTGCAGGATGTATTTAAGATATGCAGAAGAAAATGATTATAAGGCTCAGATAATTGATAAATTAGATGGTGATCTTGTAGGGATAAAATCTGTTACTATTAGTATGACCGGTGAATTCGCTTATGGATATCTTAAAGGAGAAAACGGAGTACACAGATTGGTAAGATTATCACCTTTTGATGCTGCACATAAAAGACATACTTCGTTTGCATCGGTATTTGTTTACCCTTTGGTTGATGATACTATTAAAATTGAGATAAATCCTGCCGATATTGAGTGGGATACGTACAGAAGCAGTGGGGCAGGAGGACAAAATGTTAATAAAGTGGAGACAGCTGTGCGTTTAAAACATTTACCCACAGGTATAGTAATTGAGAATAGTGAAACAAGATCACAACTGAAGAATAGGGAAAATGCTCTAAGACTTCTTAAATCGCAATTGTATGAACTTGAGTTAAGAAAGCAACAGGAAGAACGAGATAAGATCGAAGGTCAAAAACAAAAGATAGAGTGGGGTTCACAAATCAGAAATTATGTGCTACATCCTTATAAATTGGTAAAAGATTTACGTACCGGATTAGAAACAGGTAATACTCAAGCTGTTCTTGATGGTAAGATAGACGAATTTATAAAAGCATACCTCATGGAATTTGGTCAGAAAAAGCAATAAAAAAAGCCTCTTGTTAAAAACAAGAGGCATAAAAAGGCTGGCGGCGACCT
>DAOOPK010000020.1:0-22683 GCA_035388205.1 Bacteroidales bacterium | reverse complement strand
TCTTCCACCTTTATCTGTAAGTCTAACAACCCCATCTGCTGTTTGTGATGGTCAAGTAGCAAGTCTTGTAGCTAGTGCGACAGGTGGAGATGGTAATTACATATTTGACTGGGGTAATGGAATGGTTACAACAAGTAATATACTGCAAATAAGTCCAAGTGTAACGACTGATTATTCAGTTATTGTACAAGATGGATGCACAACTCCATGGGATACTGCAACAGTTACAGTTTCGATATCTCCGATGCCTGAAGTTCATGTAACAAGAACCCCATATTCAGGTTGTGCTCCAGTTTCTGTTCAGTTTGATAATAATACTGAAAACTATACTTATACGTATTTCTGGGACTTTGATGACTCTGAATCGGGAACAAATAATTTTTCAGACTTAAAGAAACCATCTCATGTTTATACTGTTACAGGAGCTTATGAAGTTTTGACGGTAGTAACAACTCCTATGGGCTGTAAAGACTCTGTTTATACAGTAGTACGTTTGTTCGACAGTCCAACTGCAGACTTCAATGCATTCCCGTGGTCAACAGGTTTATTTGAACCTGAAATAGACTTCTCTGATGCTTCTATTGGGGAAATTGCTGCTTGGGAATGGGACTTTGGCGATGGTAAGGTATCAGGAGCTCAGAATCCAACTCATGTATATATGGAACAAGGAGAATTCCCTGTAACACTAGTTGTAGTTAATACTCAAAGTTGTATAGACTCAATAGTAAAGAATATAGTAATCATGGAAGATCATAGGATATACTTCCCGACTGCTATAAATTTGAGAAGTCCTGGTAACGATGAGTTTTATCCAATTGGTGTTGGCATTGACGAAGACAATTATCAAATGACCATCTATGACAGATGGGGCGAATTGATCTTTACAACCAAAGATTGGAACACTCATTGGGAAGGAAGATTTAATAATAAAGGCGATTATGTTCCACAAGGCGTTTATACCTACATTGTAACTTTAAGAGATAAGTATGGTAAAGACTATACCTATGCAGGAACAGTAACTGTCTTCAAATAGAGATTTGAATATTAAATAAAAAAAGTTGTCCTGACGGACAACTTTTTTTATTTAATAGAAGATATGTTAATCACATTTTCAAAATCATCGCCACGCATTGCATTAATAAGAACTAAAGAATTATAGTGGAAAATATCATCTATATAGACCGGCTTTGCTTCTATCCTATTCTGCTCAAGCAATCTTTGCCGACAAGTACCGTTCAACAAATAAGAATCCGGAGTTATCCATTTCGCACCATCAAATAAAACAATATTACTAATGGAGGTATCAGTAATTTTATTGTTTTTAACAATCAGGATATCATCGCAGTCATTTCTCTGTTTATATAAATCATCAATCTCTGTACGATCATAATATTTATAATTATAATCTATATTATCTCCATTTACAAGTTTTAATGTTTTAATATTCCTTAGCTCATATTTTTCATATTTCACCATGAAATCATTTTCATTGAAAAAGAAATTGCATTTGACGACACCAGATTTAAGATTATCAGGAACAGTTAAAATATCTCTAAGAATATGAAAATTTTCTTTTTTACAACTATGCAATACAGATTCATTTACACGTTTCTGATGATAAGCAAAATTTTGAATAATGCCATCTACGATTTTTATTGTTTCAAAAAACTGGTACATAAATTTTTTTCAACATTTCATCATATTCTTCTTTAGGATCACTTAAAGCTGTAATTCCTCCACCGCTTTTATATAAAAACTGACCATTGACATTTTCAACAAATCGTATAGAAACTGCCACATCTGTGTTTTTACCGTCAAAATATCCGAAAACACCTGTGTAAAATCCTCGTTTGTAGTTTTCAGCTTCAAGAATTGTCCTGACTGTTTTTTCCTTTGGGGCTCCGGTAACAGAACCTGCAGGCAATAATTTGCAAATAATTTCTCCAAGATGAGAATTATAATCCCCTGATAGCTGTCCTGATATTACAGAACTCATTTGTAATAAATTGCATTTATTAGTATTTAAATAGTCTATATATCTGAATTTTTCAACACTAACTTTATGAGCAACCAAATTCAGATCATTTCTTAACAAATCAACAATTGTGTTATGTTCAAACAATTCTTTTTTGTTATCAAGCAATTTTTCTTCAGCAAACGGAATAGATGCATCAATTGTTCCTTTCATAGGTGTGGTTTCAATTTTTCCATCACTGATTCTAATAAACCTTTCGGGTGAGAAAACGACAAATCGGTTTTTGAAAAACAGTTTAAATTTTGCATTTGATAATACAAAAATTTCCTCAAGGCTATAATCAGTTTCTAATGGCGTTTGAAATGTAAGATTGATCAGATACGTATCTCCTCTATGCAAAGCTTCTTTGCAGCGATTAAATCCTTTAAAATATGTCTGAAAATCTATTGGTGAATAATTAAAATACTTGTTACTGATATTTGTTTCCCTATTATTATAAGAATAGTTAGTTTTTCCTTCAAAATCATAGAAGACATTATTTATTGCTGCTTCTTCAGGTGTAAAAATATAATATTCCGAACAGTCAAAATCAATTACAAATAAAAACTCACTACCTGATTTGGCGCGTTCTGAAATTTTTTTGCTTATTTCGCCTTTATAATTCATTAAAAATGATTAAAATATTTTTACTCGATAATCACGACAGTTTTACATATAATCTTGCTGCTATGTTTGATATTTATCCAAATACTAAAGTATCAATAGTAAAGCCTGAAAATACAAATATCAACAAAATTTCGGAATTTGATAAAATTATTTTTTCTCCCGGACCGGGTTTGCCATCAGAATATCCGTTAATTCATTCAATAATAGACAAATATAAAAGTTCAAAACACATATTGGGGATATGTCTTGGACATCAAGCAATCGGGGAATATTTCGGATGCACACTAAAGAATTACGACCTTGTAAATCATGGGATGATAAAAAAACTAAAAATTATTGAACCGACAACAAGAATTTTTAAAAATATCCCTGACAATTCTGACATAGGCGTTTATCATTCATGGTATATTGCAAATGAAAACATTCCGAAAGACATAAGAATTACAGGACTTAATGAAGACGGAATAATTATGGCAATCGAACATAAAACTTACAATATCCAATCTCTGCAGTTTCATCCGGAATCTTATATTACGAAATATGGTAAAGAAATGATTGATAACTGGTTATCAATGTAATTCTATATTATTTAGAAGTTGACAACAAACTCCTTTATGCTGACAAGAAAGAAAAAGTAAGCAAAAAATCCCGTACTGTATATAACATGAATTACTTCAACCGTAAAAGAGTTTGTTAAAAACTAAAAATGGATCAGTCTGAAATGATTTTATTACCATGGGATATCTGAAAGAATATAATAATTAGCCTGTTAATAAATGGATTTGTAAAATCAGGCTTTAAAAGCTATTTTTACCAAAGATAAAATCACTGTGTAATGGAATTGAAGGCATTAAAACCAAGGAAATCTCTAAATAAAGCGTTTTTAAAACTGAAGCCTAATCGTTCAGACATAGAAACGTTTAAATCTAATTTAATTGAACTTTTAGATCGTTCAAATCCGAATGAATCGGAAGAGTTTCATAAAAATTTGATTTCTGAATTTCTAAGAAAAACTTATTATCACCAGTCTGAAAATTTTATAAACACAAAAGGAAGAAATGATTTAGTTATTTACAACGGAAAAGATTCTAAAAGTACTGTTGGAGTAATTATTGAAGCGAAAAAACCATCAAACAAAGCTGAAATGCTTAGCCTTGAAAATATCAATGGGAAAGCGTTTCATGAACTTATTTTGTACTATCTAAGAGAGAGAATTTCTGAAAAAAATCTTGACACAAAACATTTAATTGCAACAAATATCAATGAGTGGTTTGTTTTTGAAGCAAATACTTTTGAAAAACTGTTTGCAAGCAATAAAAACATAGTGAAGCAATTTACAGACTTTGAAGAGGGAAGATTATCAGGCAAAACTACTGATTTTTTCTATTCCGAAATTGCGAAACCATTTGTTGAAAGTATAAAATCTGAAATCATTTTTACTCACTTTGACTTGCGCGAGTACGAAAAACCTTTGAGAAATGACGATCAAAAGGACGACACGAAATTAGTTACACTTTTTAAAATATTTTCGCCGGAACATTTGCTAAAATTACCATTCACCAATGATAGCAACAGCCTTGACAAAAGATTTTATTCTGAATTGTTGCATATAATCGGACTGACTGAAACAAAACAAGGAAATAAAAAATTAATTGAAAGAAAATCTGAAAATGAAAGAAATAGTAGTTCATTAATTGAAAATGCTATAATTCAACTTGACAGTTTAGATAAAATAAGCAGACTTGAAAATTCTAGGCAATACGGAAATAATTACGAAGAAAAACTCTTTTCAATCGGACTTGAATTATCAATTACATGGATAAACAGAATTTTGTTTTTAAAACTACTTGAAGCTCAGCTAATTAAATATCATAAAGGAGACAAAACATACAGTTTTTTGAATTCCAAGAAAATTCAAAACTACGATGATTTAAACACTTTATTCTTTCAAGTTCTGGCAAAAAAACATGAAAACAGAAATAGCATTGTTAAAAATGATTTTGAAAAAGTTCCATTTCTTAATTCTTCATTATTTGAACCAACGGAAATAGAACACACAACAGTATTAATCAGCAATTTGCGAGACGACCAAAAACTACCAATTTTTTCATCAACCGTACTGAAAGACAATACAGGTAAAAAACGAACAGGCGAGCTGACAACTTTGGAATATTTATTTGAATTTTTGGATTCCTACGATTTTTCTAGTGAGGGAGCGGAAGACATTCAAGAAGATAATAAAACCTTAATAAATGCATCAGTACTCGGTTTAATCTTTGAAAAAATTAACGGATATAAAGATGGTTCGTTTTTTACTCCCGGATTTATCACAATGTACATGTGCAAAGAAACTATCAGACGGGCAGTTATACAGAAATTTAATGAAACAAAAGGCTGGAATTGTGAAAATCTGGATTCAGTTTATGACAAAATTGAAAATAGACAAGAGGCAAATAACATTGTAAATTCCATTAAAATCTGCGATCCGGCTGTTGGTTCCGGACACTTTCTTGTTTCTGCTTTGAATGAAATAATTGCGATTAAAAACGATTTGAAAATTTTGCAGGACAGAGACGGCAAAAGACTGAAAGAATATCAAATTGAAGTTGTAAACGATGAATTAATTATAACAGACGAAGACGGAGAATTATTTGATTACAATCCAAATTCAAAAGAAAGTCAGAGAGTTCAGGAAACATTATTTCATGAAAAGCAAACCATAATTGAGAACTGTCTTTTTGGAGTTGACATAAATCCTAATTCAGTAAAAATCTGTCGTTTACGTCTTTGGATTGAATTGCTAAAAAATGCTTATTACAAAAACGAAACAGAGCTTGAAACCTTACCAAATATTGACATTAATATAAAGTGTGGAAATTCTTTGGTTTCCCGTTTTTCGCTTGATTCAGATTTAAAACAAGCCTTAAAACAATCAAAATGGTCAATTGATATGTATCGTGTTGCTGTTCAGACTTATCGCAATGCTGAAAATAAGGAGCAAAAACACGAAATGGAAAAGTTGATCAAGACCATAAAAACTGATTTTCGTTCCGAAATTGCAGCAAACAGTAAAGAAATTAAAGATTTAAGCAAGTGGAAAGGCGAACTTGCCAATTTGGTAAATCAAACCAGAATTACTTTGTTTGAAAAAACCACAAAAGAGAAAAAAGAATTTGACCAAAAAGCCAAAAACCTTACAGAAAAAATCAAAAATCAAGAAAATCTTATTGAAGAAATCAAAAACAACAAGATTTATGAAAATGCTTTTGAATGGAGATTTGAATTTCCGGAAGTGCTAAATGATGATGGAGATTTTGTGGGATTTGATGTTGTGATTGGGAATCCACCGTATATCAGGCATGAGGATTTACATTGTCTTAAACCTTATTTGAAAACACAATTTCAAATTTATAACTCTACTGCTGATATTTTAACTTACTTTGTAGAAAAAAGCTACAAGATTCTTAAAGAAAAGGGAGTTTTCCAGTTTATTATATCAAATAAATTCACTAGAGCTAATTATGGAAAGGAATTACGACATTTCTTACAGTATAAAACTCAAATTTCTCATTTTATTGACTTCAATGGATTAGCCGTATTTGATGAAGCATCAGTTGACGCTGCAATTTTAGGATTTGTTAAAACTATTCCAAATGAAAATAATACAATGACTCAAATTGATATTGTAAAGAACGATTTTTCTGTACAAGAATTCAATACGAATATTTTAAGATATAAAAATCGTTATAAACAGTGCGACTTGAGTGTGCAAGCATGGACATTTGAAGATGAGCAAACCTTACGTATAAAAAAGAAAGTTCAAGAATTTGGCATTTCACTAAAAGAATGGCCGATAGGAATTTATCGAGGGTTGATAACAGGGTTAAACAATGCATTTATTATTGATTCTGCCGTTTATCAATCTATAATTGAACAAGATTCGAAATCAAAAGATTTTATAAAACCTATGCTAAGGGGACAAGATATTTTAAAATATTATACAAATAATAATGACAAATGGTTAATATATGTCCCTAAAGGCTATACAATAAAAACAATGCTAAAAATACAGGATGGGACATTAATGATGAATGAGCCCACACCAAGATATGGTTATGTTGAGTATGATGAAGCATGGGAGTGGTTTAAACAGGAATTACCAGTCATTGCAAAACATTTAAAACAATTTCGCGAACAAGCAGAAAAAAGATTTGACCAAGGGGATTATTGGTGGGAGTTGCGAGCCTGTGCTTATATAAAAGAATTTGAAAACCCAAAAATTATTTATAAAGATATTGCCCAACGACTTACATTTTGCTATGATGAAAACGCTTATTTTACAAATAATACCAATTATTTTATCACAGGTAATGTAAATTTAAAATATTTAACAGCAATACTCAATTCAAAATTAATGGACTTTTATTATAGATTAATTTCAACCCAATTAGGTGAAAACGCAGTTAGATTATTTACACAATATGTTGAAAATATACCGGTTAAACAAGTTACAGAAACTATCGAAACAGTTTTCGCAGGTTTAATAGATGAAATTGTTTTATACAAATCGGAATCTAAAGATACATCCAAACTTGAAGCTAAAATTGACAATCTTGTTTATGAATTGTATGGTTTGAGTGAGGATGAGATTGGTTTTGTGGAGGGAAGTTTTTAACACATAGATTTATGAGTGAACCTAGAATAAATATTATACAAAGTTTAATAAAAGCTTTTTAAACATTTGATTTCAAAATAGATTTTCTTGATATTCCGGTTGACTAATATCCAGCTTAATGTCAGATTGTTTTTGCACCTACCCTGCTAAACTTTACAAGCAAAATCAAACAGTCTTTTGCCTTATTGTGTAAATAACTTTGCAATAATTTTACAAATATGAAAATTTTTGAAAACAAGGAGTACACGGTTCAAGAAAAAAACATTTCGGGCTACTAACAGCAAGCTTAGCTCAATCAGCCAAAAGGCTAATAAATTTAGTTAATTATTATAATAGCATTCTCTTTTTATTGATTTTCGCATTGGCTCGGAAATGAAGCTCGTCGAAAACCGCCACAATGCTATGCCTCGAAACAATATTATTTTAGCATTACCAATATTTCCTTTGCAATATCTCGTTTAAACCCTTCCAGTTCAGATATTTTTGAAGTTATAAGTTTATCACATTTCATCTTATCTTCATCCGAAACATTACAAATATTCTGCTCAACGATGGTAAATATCTCAACTGCAGCTAAATTGTCTGATTTTACAAAAAGCTTAATAAAAGGCAATAATTCCGAAAATTTTATTGAAGATTGCCAGAAAGCAGACAATAATTTACTAAAATTCTCTCTTGTCGAATACTTTTCGATATTATTCGCAAATACATCTGCAGTTTTATTATCTTTAAGATCGCATATCAAATTATAAACAGAATCTCTAACCGATTCATATTGGGTTGAAAAATAAACTTCTATTAATGGTTCGACAATAAATACACCACCTTTATCTCTTAGAAACTGAATACTTTTCATAACAGAATTTTCATCTGTACTAAAAAGCTCTTGAATCAGTTTTTTCTGTTCATTCACTTTAGCATTATCTTTTTCTTTCATATCAAGAATTTTGATTTATTTTTTCATTGCCTCTTTTCTCATATCATCAGGCATTTTTTCTATTGCATAACGCAGAGCCGTTCTTGGCATGACATTTTTGTTGTTTAAAACATATTTGAACACTGCCCGAGTGTCAAACTGACTTGCAGATTTTAACATCCATCCATATCCTTTCTGTACCATGTCATCCTTATCTAATAACAATATATCGGCAATGTCAAAGATGTCATTCTGAAATTTACCTTTTCGGGCAGGGATTATCAAGGAAACAGCAGAAGCTCTGCGTACCCAGCGATTATCTGATTTTGCCCATTTCTTTAAGCGATGTACAAATTCAGGATACATCACAACGAAATCACCCATTGTATGATTGCAAAATGAATCACATGATGCCCAATTGCTCACATATTTATTAACCCAGTTTTCAAATATTTCAAAATCCTCAGGGATAAACTTCCTGCGACAATTATAAGCCCAATCAGCTGCCAAAAAGCCAAGCTCCATATATCCTGTCTGCCATAAGGCATCACAGATTTCAAAAATCTCATCTTTAGTTTTAGTTTTAATAGGCTGATATGCAATTTTACTAACAGCTCTTACATCTTTTGCTCTTACACCAATCAATTTTACTTCTTCCTTGAAATACCTCTCGCCCGCATTTCTGTTCTCCTGACTTGATACAAGTACCAATTGTTTGTAAACTTCATCAATAAATTTTTTCATAAAATATTTTTCACAAAATTAGTTTTATAATAATTGTAGAGCAATAAAAATATAAGTTTTCGGGTTAGAAATATATTTATTGTAAGAAAACATTTGTATTTTTGTTTTATTAACCCTTAAACTTAAAGTTATGAAACATTTGACAATTTTAATTATCGCAGTAATCAGCATGATGCAGTTATATGGTCAATCACCTGTTACATCAAAAGCTAATATAAATGAAGTAACGGTTTACCTATACGGTGCTGAAGTCAAAGCAAAATCAACAGTAAATCTGACTAAAGGTCGTGGAATTTTTGAAATACACAATATAAGTTCTCAGGCGATAAATAATTCAGTGCAAATATCAAACAATCAAAACATTGAAATTCTATCTGTCAGTGTGGAAGATTATAGTGATGATGCAGAAAAGATATTTCCGGAAATAAAGAGGATGAACGACTCAGTAAAAATAATTTCGAATAAAATTACAGCGTATAACAATGAAAAATCTTCTTTTGAAGCAGAAAAAGAACATCTTGTTAAAAATCTATATATAGGAGGCTCTGATGTTGGTGTTAATATCACTGATATGAAAGCAGCGTCAACCTATTATCGTGAGAGAACACTGGCCATAAAACAGGAAATGACAAGAATAGATGATTTGATAAATAAAGAAAATGAAAAATTGAGTGACATTTATTTAAGAAAAAATAAAATTTTGGTTGAAAACAATATGAATTTTAAGAAAATCATTATAGAATATGAAACAGAGTCTGCAATCACAGCAAATTTTGAGATTAGTTATATATCCGGCAAATGTGGATGGGCTCCTACTTATGACTTAAAAGCAAAAGAAATCGGTGAACCGGTTTTAATGAAATACAAAGCAAAGGTTTTTAATAATACCGGTATAGCATGGACCTCAGTAAAGATGAAGCTATCAACGGGAGATCCTCTTCAAGGTGCGTCTGCTCCTACTATCTCAACTTGGGATTTAAATTATAATGATCCGGCACCGGGCAAAGGAATATATGATAATGCTATTAAACAGGAATACAGACAGTTCGAATCTGAGCAGTATGCTGTTATGGATGAACAAATAAATTACAACACAGTTGCTGTTTCTGAAATAAGTGTTGAATTTGAAATCGCAAAAAATTATAATATCCCTGCTGATGGTAAACCATATACTATTGATGTTACAGAATACACCTTAACTGCAGATTTTAGTTATTATGCAATTCCAAAATTCGAGTCAAATGTTTATCTTATAGGCAAAATAATTGGTTGGGAATCACTCAATCTGATCGATGGAGATATGAATGTATATTTTGGCGAAACTTATCTTGGAGTATCAAAACTAAATACAAGTTCGTTAAATGACACCCTTGAATTATCATTTGGAAGAGACAAACAAATTTCTATAAAACGTAATCGTATTGAAGAATTTTCGAAGAAAAGCTTGCTGGGTAACAGTCGTAAAGAAAGTTTCCAATATGACATTATTGTCAAAAATAACAGAAAAGTTGATATAACAATTAGCATAGTAGATCAAGTCCCTATTTCGAGAGAAAGCGAAATTGAAGTTACAGTAGGTGAACTTTCTGGCGGTGAACATAACACAGTTACAGGAAAGGTTGCATGGAACACAACCTTAAAACCCGGAGAATCAAAGAAATACAGCTTTGGTTACAGTGTAAAATATCCAAAAGAACAAACTGTGAATACTAAACAATATAGGTCTATGGCTAGTCCAATGTTTTAGTTCTAAAAACTTATAATAAAATTAAAAGCCCTAGGATTTTCAAAGAATTCTGGGGCTTTGTTATTATTACTATATACCACACGTAGAATCCTGCGGTAGCGACTACGGGTTTTGCTCCATAAGATTATTCCCTGACATTTCATCAGCAGGTATTTTTAAAATCGGAGCATCTGCATTCCATTGTACACCATCACGCAAAGGTAATTTTAGTCTTTTAAGATTATGATAACGATCTCCTTCAAAACAAAGTTCTCTTCTACGTTCATTTCTTACGCTATCCAATAAATCATCAAGAGTAACAGTCTCAGGGACATAATTATCTCCAAAAGCCCTCATTCTTAGTGTATTATAACTATCAAAAGCGTCAACTACATTACCTGCTCCACCCGGGATTAGATTTGATTCAGCCCTTATCAGATGCATTTCTGCCAACCTTAAATACACTCTGTTAAGTGGTTGAGAAACGCCATCCACCAGACTCTCATCATATTTTTTTACATAATATATTACAAAGTATTTTGTTATCAAATCGCGTCTCTGATCGTTTGCATCGTACATATCATAAAGCTCCGAATTGGTTTGAAACAGAGGATTTTTAAGTCTCGAATATGTCTCAATGAGACTATTACTGTTATCGGTTTCAATGTTTATAATCTGGAAAATAACCTCCGGATTGGATTCATTACCTGACAAACTGAAAACATCTGTAACCTCCTCAGACAATTCATAGTATGTACTTTCAATTACTTCATCAGCATACTGAGCGGCATGTATATAATCTCCCGAAAAGAAACAAACTCTTGCAAGCATAGCAGTTGAGGACATGGCAGATGCAGTACCAACAGCAGTTAAAACTCCTGCTGATTCCAACAATAATTTTGACTCTGTCAGATCGGTGATAATATTTGCGTAAACAACTTCGACAGATTCGCGGGGTGCATTCAAGCTATCAGGTAAGAATGAAGGAAGTAATCTGTAAGGTATCCCTAATTGAGTGTTATTACCGATATTGTCAACATCGTAAGGTTTTGCAAAAAAGCGTACAAGTTCAAAATGAGCAACTGCTCTTATAAAAAGAGCCTCACCCTTTAGCTTATCCTTATACAATTCAAAATCGCTGTCATCAACTAAATTATTATCTATAGCATAAATAACATTATTTGCACGATTTATTGCAGAATAAGCAGAGCTCCATAAATCAGCTATTTCAGTGATCTGAGGTGAAGTCGTCATGGAATATATCTCATATTTTCCAAAACGATTTAACTTTTGTTCATTTCCAATTATTGCGTCATCAGCGAGCAAGTCTGCATAGATAACAGGATTTCCACCTAATAATGAACCTGACTGTAAGCCATCATAAGCTCCATTTAAAACAAGTTGCAGATCGCGAGTACTTGTAATAGCAGAATCATTTGGAATTCTGTCATTTAAGTCTATTTCCAACAGTTTTTCACAAGAAGATAAAGCTATTATTACAAATAAATAAACTGCTATTTTTTTCGATTTGATTATAATATGTTTCATAATTTTCAGTTTTAAAATGAAATTTGTATTCCTCCGATAATTGTTCTCGCTTGTGGCGTAGCAAAAGATGGAGCAGCAAAAGATACATTTGTATCAGGATCGGATGCCGAGGTATTTCTAGAAACTTCAGGATCCCAACCTTCGTATTTTGTCAATGTCCATAGATTATTTCCAGACACATAGATTCTCATATTACCCAACTTCAGCTTATCACAAACTTTCTTATTAAAACTATAGCCTATTGATAGGTTTTTTAATCTAATAAAAGAAGCATCATATAAAAATCTTGTAGAATTCACATAAGTGGAATATTCGTTCAATCCCGGCACTTGTGTTGAAGGATCGTATTCAGAATAAGCCTCAAGTATATCAGGTTTTTGAGCTATTGAAGTATAATCTCCAATCATACGTTTCGCCTGATCGTCATAAATAGTATTTCCGTATTGATAAACAAAAAGGAAACTCATATCAAATCCTTTAAAGTTGAATGTATTTGTAATACCTCCAATAATTTTCGGAAAAGGACTGCCGAATGCTTTTCTGTTATCACCATAAAAATCTCCAGTTGGATTTGCATAAGTCATGAGATTTCCGTTAAGATCGTAATAAAGTTCAGTACCTGCCTCTACTGCTGCTGTTACCTGATTATTTTCATTATCTAAAACAGGAGTTCCGTCAGTATTCCATAATGGCAATTCTCCGTCTTCTTGCTGAACTCCTGCCCACTCAACCAGATAAGCAATCCCGACAGGATAACCCAAAATTACTCTGGCATCACCGCCGGTTTTATTATCAAAAGCATCGGGAGGTAATCCACCAACGTCTGTAACTTCATTTTGGTTATAAGCAATATTGAAATTTGTTGTCCATTTGAAATCAGCCTGAAAATTGTGTGATGTTAAATCAAATTCCACCCCATTATTTGTTAATGCCCCAATATTCTGCCAGATTTTCGAATAACCGGATGATGATGGTAGTGTAACCTGTAAGAGCAAATCTGAGCTTTGTTTATTGTAATAAGTAATACTACCACTCAAGCGATTATCAAAAAAACCATAATCAATGTTGATATCAAGCATTATTGATTTTTCCCAACTTAAAGACGGATTAAGCAAAGTTGATGGAACAATAGCAGAAGCTCCATTATAGCCACCTACGGCAGAATAAAAACCAAGATGAGCATAATCATCAATATTGGCATTTCCGGTCAAACCGTAGCTGGCACGAAGTTTCAGAAAGCTAATGCTTTTGACACTTTTCATAAACGATTCATCACTTATTATCCATCCAGCCGATATTGCCGGAAAAGTACCGTATCTGTTGTTTTCTCCAAATCGTGACGATCCGTCTGTTCTTATGCTGAATCCAGCCAGATATCTGTTTTTAAGTTTATAATTTACCCTAAAAAAGTAAGAATCAAAAGCAAAAGCCGTTGAATAAGAATATCCTGACATATTTGAAGGATCAGCAGAACCGGGACTTGTAAGATTATCGTTTGGAAAATCCCAGCCATTTAGTCCTACTCCGCTTGTAGATGAACGTTGATAAGAATGTCCCAAAGTAAAATCTGCTTCCTGCCCTGTTCCAATTTTTTGATTATAAGTAAAATAATTATTAGTAGTATAATTAAACACATTTGTACGCCGATCCCAAGCAGATGATACAGAACCTGTATCCTGAACATTTCTAAATCTGAATTCATCTTCACCAAGATTCATAAAATCAACGCCAAATTCAGATCTGAAGGACAAGTTATCGAGAATATCGTAATTTAAGTAAACTCCAGATATTGATCTAAAAGTATTTGCTGAAAAATGCCAGTTATCCAGTTGCCAAATAGGGTTTGAATAAGGATTATAATAAGTTCCATCATCATTATATACAGGCAGATAAGGAAGTTTTTGCTGTGCAAGCCCTAATCCTCCGGCATCTCCGGTAGGAACTCTTTTGTTATTACTATATGATACTGACATATTTGTCCCGATACTGAGTTTATCAGTGGCTTTGTTTTCGACATTAATTCTACCACTTAAACGATCATAAGAATTTCCTAAAACAATGCCCTCTTCATCTCTATACGTCATTGCAGTATAAAAATTGGTTTTATCATTACCACCCTGTGCTGAAGCACTAATCTCTTGAACAAAACCTGGTCTTAAAACCAAATCAATCCAATCTGTACCTCCAAGAGCAGCAATACTGTCGGCCATTCCTCTAGTTATTGGTATTCCGGTTGAAGGATTATAAATTACTGATTCTTTTGATTCAGGATTAAGACCTCTGCGTACACGTGCCGAATCTCTCAAAGCTAAATGTTGTTCAGCAGAAAGTAGGTCTATAGCATTCGCAGCTTCAACAAAACCAGAATAATAATTAATATTAAATTTAGTTTTTCCGGCACTTCCTTTTTTTGTGGTAATTAATACAACACCATTAGCACCACGCGATCCATAAATAGAAGATGCGGCAGCATCTTTAAGAATCTGTATTGATTCAATATCGTTTGGATTTAAATCAGCAAGAGCATTAAAACCGGAACCGGTATTATTTGCTGAAAAATCACCATTAGTGACAGGAATACCATCAATTACATAAAGAGGTTGAGAACCGGCAGATATTGAATTTGTTCCTCTTACTTTTACATTAATTGAAGAACCTGCCATTCCATTTGAAGTTGTAACTTGAACACCAGCAGCACGTCCTTGCATCGAAGATTCCAAACTGGGAAGAACAGCATCTCCAAAGTCGTCTGAAGAAATTGAAGTAATTGCACCTGTAACATCTCTTTTTTGTCTTCGACCATATCCTATAACCACAACATCTTCAAGTACAACAGCGTCTTCTAACAAAACCACATCAATAACTACAGTTTTTCCCGATTCAACATTAACTATTTTTTCCTGAGTTGTCATTCCAATAAAAGAGAACTCTACTGTTTGCTGACCAACAGGAGCATTCTGAATAGAGTAATTTCCATCAAAATCAGTTATTACTCCAATGGCAGTTCCTTTGATAACTACGTTCGTACCATATAAGCCTTCGCCATTTAAATCGCTAACACGTCCGGTTATAACTCCTGTTTGTCCATATAGTACAGAAGATATCAGCATAGTGCAGGCTGAAATCAATAAAATTTTAAATATTTTCATTTTTTATAACAATATTTTGAATTGTAAATATATTAAAAATTGACAATAAGGAGTTTCTTATCTACTTATAAATTTATGAAAAATAGTAATTCCCTGCTTTTACCCAAAACAGATTATGATCAAAGCCTCACTTAACAATAAGTTTCAAATTACCCGAGCCATCTTCTGTTTCATAGTTTATAACATACTGACCAGATTCAATATCTCTTAAAGAAATACGGATTTTATCAGAATCTATGTAATTCTCTGTCAAAAGTAATTTTCCGCTAATGTCAAATATTCTGATTTGAATATTATCATGATACTGCTTAAGGATTATATTGACAAAATCATTGGCTGGATTTGGGCTTAAATATGCAAAATCAGTTTGGTGTATTTGATTATGTTTAGAAACATCAACTGGTGTAACAATAATATGATCAACATACGGAGGCGTTGCTAAAACACTAATATGTGGATTTGAATAATTGAACACTCCGCTTGTAAATTCTTCATACATATTATTTTCGTCAATTCTGTAAATAGTATATAAATAATCTACTTCGAGAGTTAAATCTTCAAAATTTATATTGTATCCCTGAGAAACAGAAGAATTGTCAGATACAAGAATATTCATCAAAGTATCTGATTTTGTAGCAATAATAGTTTTTCCGAGTGTGTCTCCACCATGAGCATAAATTCTGTTTCCGTTTTTGTACAAATCGTAAAAAGCTTTATATGCTAATCCTGAATATCTTAAATCTCCGTTTTCTTCGACTAATCCGAACCAATAATTGCGGAAAGAATATCTAAAAAACAATGAAATATCAGTTTCCTGCATATAAGTTAGCACAGAAACAACCTGAGCAGCATTTTGAGCATCATCCAAACTAAAAGGATCATAACCTGCAGGATTAAAATGTCCTGTGTTCCATTCTGTATTAATTAGTTCCACATCAAAAAGTCCGTAACTATCAAGTTTATTTCTTAAATAATCGTTAGTAAGTTTAAACTGATAAGGATTTGGCAAATAATACAAATGATATGAAAAGAAATCAAGTGGCAAATCGTATGTCGCTACAGAATCTAAGAACTCGTTAATAAAAGATTGATCCCAAACATTTGCCAAAGCAGGACCACCGACTTTTAGCTCCGGATTGTATGATTTTATTGTTCTCGAAGCACATCTGTACATTTCTATATATTCCTGCACAGTACCTTTCCAGAATTCAGGCAAATCGGGTTCGTTCCATATTTCGAAATAATCTAGGTCGTAATAATAACCATTGTTCCAGCCTTCGTTATAGTGCTTAATTATCTGAACACAGACATCCGCCCATTTCTGTGGGTCTTCGGGAGGCATACTGCATATCGTATCGTAATGATAACTCTGCCCGAAACGATAAAATATCTTCCCTCCTGCTTCGTAGATGTTTTGAGCCATAGAATCGGAAATATGGAAATAATACGAAGCAGGATTTAATGGGTCATAAGACTGGTCTTCCAAGCCAACAATAGCGCCATGATCAAAAGCAATTGCAAAATCGTGAGTGCGAATATAATTTAATCCCAAATCTTCAAAACTTTGCAGAAATATCGGATAATCAGTATTCGCCGGATCAATACCATTAGATTGAAAAAGATTTTTAATCGGCTCATCTTCCTGATAAATATTTACCGAATAATCTGTAAACTCTGTATTTATTTCCTCAAAAATTCCTACATCATCAATCCAAACCGTTCCCGGACCATTAAAAACGAATAAATACACCAAATAATCCGATTCTTCATGGACATTAAGTCTTCCATAATTTGTTTCCCATTCTTCACAATCACCGGCGGGAGTCATATAAAGGCTATAGACATTCGTAAAGTCATTTTTAGTAAATTGCACAAATGGAAACAAGCATGTACCAACATCCTGAGTTTTAACAGAATACTCAATTCTATATTTCTTATTCAAATCAGCAAGAATAAACTGACCAAATGAAGCAGTATCGCCTTCTTCTAAAGTAATTCTAAGACTTTTTGTTCCAGAATTAAAATCTGTATTGTCAATAAAAAATGTTTGATAATCACTTGTACTGTCTTTTATCCAACCAGCCTGATTGTTTTCAAAACCACCGTTTGTAATCAGATTTTGAGAATGTAATCCTATAGCAATGAAAATTGTAATAAATAGCAAATAATTCCTCATAGCATCTGTAATTTTACTTTCAAAATTATATAATATTTTTTACAACAAATCGGTTTTGTAAATAAATTACACTATTAGGCTTTCTCAAATTTTGGTTTTCGAATATTAAAAGAGAAATATTTCTGCATAAAATAGCTGTAAACTATACTAAATGAAGTTGTTATAATTTTGGAAAAAGTCGGCCAAAAACCGCAAAACTCAACAAAAAATTTCAGAAAAACATAATGCAACAAGATAGAACCAGTAACTGTTAAGCTATAGCGGAATAGTTGTTTTCTACCTTTGAGAGTTGATTGTGTAAAAGTCACATATTTAGCCAACATAAACCCTGTAAAAAATGTAATAGGGAATACAAAAACAAAAGCAGCTATATGTGGCGATAATGTTATTATAAATAAATCAAGATTCTGCTTTTGAAATACAAAATGATAAAAAACAAAATATAGAAAGATATCTAAAGCAGTATTAAGTCCTCCTGTAAACCCGTAACGGAAAGTTACCTGTGGAATAAAACGACTAAAAGGTTTATAAAACCAATCAGCAATTAAAATAATTGTTTTTCGACCTATGCTCAGGATGTTCTGCATAAAAATTTTAGCAAAGATAAAATTTTTCCTAATTGTGAGTATTGAATTATTTTTTTCTTACAATCATCAATCCATCACGTAAAGGAAGAATCATTTTCTCTACATTAGGATCATTTTTAATCATTTCATTAAACTGAATTACACCTTTAGTCATATAATCATTTGATTCAACATCAGAAAAAATCTTATTATCCCAAAGCGCATTATCAGCGAGAATCAGTCCTCCGGCATTTACAACAGGAAAAACCTTTTTATAATAATCACAATACTGACGTTTGTCTCCATCAATATAAATAAAGTCAAACTTTTCATTTAATTCCGGGATAATATCAAGTGCATCACCAACAATAGCATCGATTTTGTTTTCGAGTTTTGCAAGATTAAAATATTTTGTATTTAGCCATTGAATTTCATCGTTGATTTCAATAGTGGTAATTTTCCCAATATCATTTAAAGCACGCGCCATACATATTGTAGAATAACCCGAAAAAGTACCTATTTCCAATATACTTTCAGCCTTAGTTAATTTTACAAGCATAGATAAGAGTTGACCCTGATAATTTCCGCAAATCATTCTGGGATGAATTTGTGTAAGTGCAGTTTCGCGAGTTAAATCAATTAATAATTCATCTTCTGCTATGCCAAAACTTTCAATAAAGTCATTACGGATTTCACTGTAATTCATATATTACTTATATATTAAGGTAGAAAACTTCTCACGATGGAACAATTCATTTGCAACCTCCATAACCTGCATAGGAGTAACAGATTCGATTTCTTTTATCGTTTCCTTAATAGTTTCGATCTGATTATATATCAAATATGTTTTCCCCAGTGAAAACAACATATTTGAGTTAATCTCACTACCTATCGCGATTTGCCCAATGAGCTGCTTTCTTGTTTTTAAGAATTGAACAGGTCCCATTTTATTTGTTTTTAATATCTCCAATTCCTTGAAAACAATTTCTGTCGCAAGTTCTATATTTATTTTATCACATCCATAATAGATATTAAAATTACCGGTATCTTCATAAGGTGTATAGTTTGCTTCAATATTATATGATATTCCTCTTTTCTCACGTAAACTCATATTTAATCTTGAGGTCATCGCCGGACCTGCAAGCAAGTTTGTAATAAGGAATAATGGTAATCGTTTAATATCACTGAAAGGATAAGCATAGGTGCCTAAAATAACATGAGCCTGATGAGTTTTTCCTTTAATGGTTTTGTTTACAGCAATTTGATCAGAAAAAATACTTCTTTTAAAACTTCTATAATTTGGTGGATTTGAGCCAAAATACTTCTCACAAAACCTTATTAATTTTTCGAATTTAATTTTCCCAATTGAGCAAAAAACCATCTGATCCGTATTATACTTTTCAGATATAAATTCCTTAATATTTGTATCAGTATATTTTTCAAGTAATCTTTTAGTTCCTAAAATATTTCTACCCAAGGGATGTTTGGGATATATCAGGTCTTCAAAATCGTCAAAAATACTTTCAGCCGGAGAATCTTTGTACGAGTTTATTTCGTCAATAATAACTTCTTTTTCTTTTTCGATCTCTTTTGGTGGAAAAACTGAATTAAAAATCACATCATTAAGCAGTTCAATAGCTCTCTCATAGTATTCGATTAAAAAACTGGAAGAAATGCAGGTTTCCTCTTTGGTAGTCCATGCATCCATCTCACCCCCTACATCATCCATACGGCTGAGAACATGAAAAGCCCTTCTTCTTTTAGTACCTTTAAAAAGCATATGTTCAGTCAAATGAGCAATTCCATGCTCATTGACATCTTCGTCGCGTGTTCCAGTATTAATTATCACTCCACAGTGAGCAACGTCTGAATCAACAGTCTTATGAATTATTCTTATTCCGTTTTTTAATAAATAAGTATTATACACAACAAAAATTTTTGCAAATATAGTAAAAGTCAATTGTCAGATAAACAAAGACAGAGAAATAGGTGAATATTGGAGTAAGAGAGGCTGAGGCAAAGGTATCTTTTCTGCTGGTGTTGCATCATTACTCTGTTCGTAATTCGATTGTTCTTCTGTTCGTAATTCGATTGTTCTTTTGTTCGTCCTTCGATTGTTCTTCTGTTTTGTTCTTACACTCCTATCTATCGCAAATAATTTTGTAAGGGCAGTACTCACAGGTTTTAATATTCTCTGTCCGTGTGAACACTCCTTCCTTACTCATTAGATTTTTAAAGCACTGTAATAATCCTAACTTGAATTCAGAATCAAACTTATTGTCATTAAATCTTTCAATATTTTTGCCTTCTACACAAATATTATAGACATAATCATCTGATAATTCATTGATATTCAAAATTCCTGGACAAACAGCTATATCACTTTCAGCAGAAACCATCAATGAATAAAGCAGAATTTGGGTAATTGTGTTTAGTTCAATTTTTCTATCCAAACTGAATAACAAATCTAAAGATTTCAATTTCTTTTCTATCTTGCCTGTTTTGTAATCCAGAACTCTGTAATATCCATTTTGTAAGTCAACCCTGTCAATAATTCCGGAAATTCTTACTTCTAATGGTGAGTCTGATTCTGTTAACTTGAATAAATAACTGTATTTTTTCTCAAGACTGATTAAAGTAAAAGGGCAATTCTGTCTGTCGAAATTTAACAAAGATTCGATATATTTTAAAACTATATCAACAATCAGCTTACTTTCATACCTATTTAATTCGTTTTGAGATTTCAGCCCGAAAACTTTTTTCAAAGCCCTTTGTTTTGCAGAATTAATATTTGCCTTATCTGAGATTTCATCAAAATCTTTCTTATTCATTAATTTCCCAATATATGGCTCATACAATTCTTTCATTATTTCATGAAAAAGTTTCCCAAAGAATGCCCCGTCTTCTTCTTCCTCCAACTTTCGTGGCTCTTTAATTTCTTCAATATAATCCAGATAAAACCTGAAACTACAGTTCAAATACTCATTTATGGCTTTAGGGCTAATACCATTTTTCAGTATTTCTGATATTTTTTTTACAATTTCAGGGTTTTTACTTGCAAACACAGGTTTTGGTGTAGTAATATTTATCTGATAACCATCGTTTCTAAACTTCAATTGTTGTCCTGATTCAAATTTTATCTGAGAAATAAACCTTGAGGCTTCCGAACCCGAATCACCGGACTGAGCGCTGTACAAAATTTTAACATCTTTTGATCGTTGTAACAGCCGATAAAAATAATATGCGAATATGCTATCCTGATATTCAATAGAAGGTAATTCGTAAAACCTCCGCAAGTTGTATGGTATAAGACTTTGTGATGCTGATTTTTTTGGAAATACACCTTCATTGATTGATAACATTATTACTTTATCAAAATCCAGACACCTCGTTTCCAGAAAACCAAGTACCTGCATACCTTGCAATGGTTCCCCCTCAAATGCTATGCTCAAACTGCGGATTGAATTTAACAACAAACGGAAGAAAGTTTCCTGACGACCCATTTTTATATTGCCCGACAAGATACAATCATCTAAAATGCTGATTCTCAATAGTATTTTATTAAGAAACTCTGCATCAATATTAAATTTATCCCTTTGATTCAACAAATTCAGCATTTCAACTGTTACTGAGCGTATCCATTCAATTAATTCAGTTACAGAAACGACTTGCTCTTTAAATATAATTGAGAAAAAATCGTTTTTAGAATTCAAAAGTTGAGAATCAATATATATAATTTTTTCACAGTTTATAGTATTTTCAGATTCGCTAGAATCTTTATCAAATATAGTACTGATATATTTATGAGTAAGTAATGATATTACATCCTTAAAGTAAAAGCTACACTTATCATCTTGCAAGCGACTTCGTCTTCTCAATGAAACCAGATTATAAATGAATGCGAAAGCTGCTGAATTCTTTACCGGAAAACCCATCGAGACATTATATGGTTCAATATAAGGTGGTATAGAATCTATCAAAGGCATCAAAAGGTTTTCATCGCCCAGCACAATAGCAATTTTTTCAGGATTGTAATCTTTATCAGTTTTCCAATCTTCAAGAATTGTCTCCAGAAGCTTTACCTGACTTACGGGAGATGGTGCTGTAATAATTTCTATGTTTTTTTTATCAGACTTTATTGCATCTGAAATCCCAATATTTTTATATGGCGGGAACTTCTTAAGATTTGCCCTCAAAAATCTACCAGCTTCCTGAAACTCATTCTCAATATAATATTTATCGGCATCCCAAAAGAAACGGGCTTTCTTAGTATTCTTCAAATGCTCAAACAACTTTATTTCGCATTTATTTAAAGCATTGAACCCCACAATTGCATATTCGTTTTTTTCAAAAACGCAATTTGTAAGATTTTTAACAACACTGCGATAAATCAGGCCTGTATAAGCAATATTCTGAGTCAGAATATCCTCTCTGAATTTTGTATAAATCTCATCCATTGACTGCCATAACTCTAGAAACTTTTGCTTATGGATGCTTAATTTGGACTCATTAATATTAATCCAGAATCTTTTGATAATCTCA
>DAOOPK010000019.1:0-22826 GCA_035388205.1 Bacteroidales bacterium | reverse complement strand
CATGAATTTGGACATGGATTACACGGAATGTTATCCGATTGCAAATATCCTTCGGTCAGTGGTACAAATGTTCCACGTGATTTTGTTGAGTTACCTTCTCAGTTAATGGAACATTGGGCAGAAGAACCCGAAGTGTTGAAGATGTATGCAAGACATTATCAGACAAACGAACCAATTCCTGACGAGTTGATTGCAAAAATGGAAGCGGTGGGACATTTTAACCAGGGATTTGCAACCACAGAATTTCTTGCAGCATCATATCTTGATATGTATTGGCATACGATGACAGAAATGAACGTTACAGATGTTTTGCAGGCAGAAGCAGATTTTATGAATAAAAAAGGTCTTATTGCAGAAATTGTTCCTCGTTACAGAAGTACATATTTCTCACATATATTTTCGGGGGGTTACTCCAGCGGGTATTACAGTTATATCTGGAGCGAAGTTCTTGATTCTGATGTATTCGGAGCATTTAAAGAAACCGGCATTTTTGATCCGGTTACAGCAGAATCGTTGAAGAAAAACATTTATTCAAACGGCTATAAAGACAGCCCTATGACAATGTTTGTGAACTTCAGAGGTCGTGAGCCGAAGATAGATGCCCTGCTTGAAAACAGAGGATTGAAATAGAAGAATTATAAATAATTCACTACCAGAAAAGGTCTTCGAATCTATAAATTGCATAGACGGAGTTAAGGTCAAATTCGCCGAACTGAGCAGTTTTATATCTGTTCATGCCCATATAACTAAGAGTAATTGCAATACCTTTTTCATAGTCCTTCCAGCAAATAAAAATTGCGCTATGTTCGACTTGATAATATTGATAATTAATATGATATATCCAATCACCAGGTTGTAACATTGCTTTTGGAGCAAAAGGACCAGCTTTTTTGGTCATATAAATTTCATTCTTTTTATATCCTTCGGCTTCGATAGGCGAATATACAGCATTCAGATAATCCCAACACGAACCCATAATTACTTTGTTATCAATAAATGATAATTTGTAAGCATTTTGCAACACAAAATTTGCAGCCAGTGAGCAATTATCACACCATGGAATTCCCGAAAAGATACAAGTTTGACAACTATCTTGCTCTAATACCCATATCGCGACGCTGTCCTGATCCCAAACATGCTGTAATAAATCTTGATTATAAATGCAACCGGTTAGTTCGAGGCGATCATTCGAAACCAGAGTGCTATCTTTGTAATTAAAATAAATTCTCTGAGCTATCAGATTATCGCCGATAAAAATCAAGGACAGAATTAGGATAAATAAATTAATATACAATTTCATTTATATCTTAAAGTTTCGATTGTAATGATGCTGCAAAGTTAAAAATATTTGAGAAATGTATGATATCCTGATAATTACTGTACTCCAACGCGAGTTTGTTGCTGAGTTTATCGAAGCACTCGCGTTGCAGTATAACTCATAAAGGTGGCCTTAATGCGTTTGCAGTTGTTTGTTTAAATTAAAATCAGTCTTTTATACATCTGCAACTAAACCCATTCTCAATAAAATATTGTGAACGTCCTACAAATGGAACACTGTAATTTAATGCATAAACCCAAGGATTATAGGTGTAAATATTAAAAGTAGCCGAAGATGTCCAGAAGTAAGAGCTTTGCCCGAAGTCTTCAAAAACACCATCCCAGGTGTCTCCTCCGGGAATACCGGAAAAACCGGTTGAATTAGTTGCTGCTTCATTTGGGTCCCACCACATTGTTGTACAGCTCATTTTTAGATTACCACCTTCATCAACGCCGACTCCAAGTGTAGAATTATATTCCAGAGCTCCAAAATCAGTTCCTGATGCTCTTGCCAGTGTGGTCCACTCATAATGTGAGGGGATGTGCCAGCCATCAGGACACATTCCTTGTATCGGGTTATCACAACGATCATCAGGGGGAGCACCGCTTCCATTACACGGATCTGTTTCTTGCATAAGGATATTCCATTCGTACAATCCTCCCATAGGACAACTTGGGTCCTCAACTCCGTTTATATTCATGCAGAACTTTGTTCCCGCAGCTTGAGGAATAGTAATTGGAACATAAGTGCCTGAATTTAAATTTTCTGCCATCCACCACTGATCACCTATTTTTACAACTGAATAATTATTTCCATCGTCATCAGTACAAGGAATGAAAGTAAATGTTACTGTCTGACTTTGGCTAGGTGTAAGCATATAAACAGTACTGTAATTGCCTGATTTTCCTGTAAGTTTTAACAGGTCTCCTTCATTGTATTGCATATTAATTACAGCTTTAGTGCTTTTTTGTTTTATAGAATTAGTCTCGGTGATTTCCTGTCTGGATTCTGATAATTTCTCAATATTAACTTGCGAACTTTTATTATCACTTTGATCAATTATGATTTTTGCAGTATATGAAAAATGTTTATTATCAAGCTTTAGTAAAAATATACCATTACTAAGTCCATCGGTTTTAAAAGTATTATCGCCCTGATTCACAAATTGTTCAGAATACAATACAGTTTTTCCTGAAAGATCATATATTCTGATTGAAATAATTTCATCCGAATATGCTTTAAAATCAATATAACACATTCCGGCTGATGGATTGGGATATATCAGTACCAGATTAAATGGTTCCGAAATCAATTCATCTATTCCTACTTCGGAACTAAGATTAAGTATATCGTTTCCCGAAATATTTATTTCAGTACATTGTGTCAGATTTTCAATTTTTACTGATTCAACGCTTGTCGAAGCTCCTGTTCCTGTAAAACTAATCTGATAATTTTGTGAGTAACAATGGGCAAAACAGAAGATTACAAAAAATACAGTAGTAAAGATTTTCCTATTTTTCATGTTATTTTTCTTTAATTATTATAGCATTCGAAAACAAAAATAACTAAATACTTATAAATGAAGAAAATAATTCTGTTAAAATTTATAGGCTCTACCGAAAATAGTTTAGAAATTATATCTTAAGCCAAATTTTATTCCATAGCGGTCTGGAGTTTTAACAAGGTTAAGGTTTTTTTTGTACACAGAATGCAATCCCGGGTTATAATATGGTTCAAGTCGGATTAAAAGATTATCTGAAATATGGTAATTAAAGCCTGCCGAGAGCCAAATAGAAGGTAAAAACTTATACAAATCAGCCTTATTGTGTGCGATAATTCTTCCTGTCTCTGAATTATAGTCGTAGGATTCATATTTTATTAAAATTCCTGCAATAAAACCTGCCCCAATATCAATATTAAATTTCTTAAACTCAGCAATTTTAAACTTAAATATCAATGGTATTTCAGCATATCTATAAATAAAATTTCTAGCAGCTATTGTATCTTTACTTAGAGTATCAATATTTGTTAAAAATGTAGTGTCGTTATATGTTATTTCAGTTGTATCAATATCATAATGCGGAATGGAGTCTGTAATTGTAATTGTAACAGAGTCTTGTTCGATAGGGTCGTAATAAGTAGAATCATATGTAAAAGATTCATAATATACTCCGGTAGTGTCGTAATGGGTCTCGTTATGTGGAATAATTTGAGTAATAATTGAAGTATCAATGCTTATAGAAGTAAAATTGAATAATGCATTTTGTTTCATTTCCGATAAATAAAATCCTGTCGAAAATTTCCATCGGTCAATTTCTAATTCAGCGTCAATACCAATACTGTAGTTTTGTTGTTTCGAAAGGTTTATGATTGAGTTATTAAATTTTCGCCAGACAGAAAAAAAAGAAGCTGCTGAAAACCCTGCCGAATAAGCTGTAATAATCGGCTCTTTCCAGATAGTATCGTAAATAATTACTGTTTCATTAACAATAACTGTGTCGTAAATATTTTTATTTATCTGAACTTTTATAGCATCCTCATTTTGAGCAAGAGCATTGAAGAATATCAATAATTGTAATAATATGAAAATACTATATTTCAGAATTTGCTTAATCATTTTCTCATATCTTTCAGATTTCAATATTAAATAATTTTATGCACAAAAAAAAGGGCTGTTAAAAATTACAGCCCTTACAAAATTTACTTGTCATGGTTTTATTTTACAAATCTCAGTGTTTCGTAAACATTGTTGCCCGAAATTTTAACAAAATACATTCCGGCTGAAAATTGTGATGCATTCATCCTAATGGTATTGCTACCACTATTAAGATTGTTGTTTTCGGAATAAACAATCTGTCCGTTGTAATTGTATATCTCAAGTGTTATATTGTCTGAGTTTTCAGTATTTAGTTCAATGTTCAACTCATCAATAACCGGATTCGGATATAAGCTAATCATAGTATAAAACTTGTTTTCAGCTATTGATGATAAATCTCCTTCTGTTACAATTATTTGGGAAGAATAAAAGCTTATCGATTTAAAATTCCCACAGTTTATATAAAGATTAAGTATATAAATTCCTAGAGTTGCAACATCATTTAAAGAATAAGTTACGGGAATAAAAACAGAAATATTCTGATCATCAATAAGTTCCCAAACGGCTAATACAGAACTTCCTTGGATATCGAATGAAATAACTTCTGCAGAAACCACATTTGAAAAGCAGTCATTAATTGTAACATTAAGAGTGCTATTTAATTTCCAATTTGATCTTGGTCGTAAGTGTAATACTGAACAGTTATACAAGCTTGAGTAGTTTCACTATCTGCATCGGTAATTGTTACACAATAGGAATCACCTCCACAGACATTGTCCACCGAAGCATCAGTTTCTCCATTACTCCACAGGTAGCTGTAAGGGGCTGTTCCACCAGATATATAAGCTTCTACGGTTGCTGTGCAGTCGTCGAATGTTGAAAAGCTATAACCAAGTTGTGCATAAAAACTATCGTTTGTTACAGAATCCACTACATTGCTAGGGACATAGAAACTCCAAGTGTTTGTGCAATTGTCCATGTCGGCAACATTTACAGTATAAACGCCCGGATACAATCCTGTAATATCTTCGGTAAACTGACCACCATCCCAGAAATATGAATATGGAGCAGTTCCATTTGAAGCGGTAATATCTATTGATCCATCTGCAGTATTATCATCAGTTGCATTAGTAATGTTAACGTTCACCATAAGGTTACAAATTGGAGGATTCCCAATTAAAATAGAATCGCAAACATTTGCAGAACAACCCATTCCTGTTGCAGTAAGGCAGATTGGATAATGACCATCATCAACAAATGTGTTAGTAATTGTCTGTCCGTAATAAGTGTTGTTTTCAAGTACCCAGACATAATCTACTAAAGTTGGATCTGTAATTTGCTGTCCGTTAGAGAAGAAAGTACCAGTTGTAACTGCTGTGTTTCCAGATACTGTAATTGTAATAAACGCTTCACAATTTGTTTGGGCTCTTAAGCCTGTAACGATAAGTGAAATTGCCAGAATTGTAGTTAAAGTTTTCATAATTTTAAGTTTTATAAGTTAATATTTCTTTTGTCTGTCTTAATAACAATTAGTTTTTGAAAGGTTGCTTACTAATTTTTAAAATTTTAATTAAATAGTTTGATGAACTGCTATTACAAAATTTTTACAAAAAAAAAGACCGTATTAAAATACAGCCCTTTTACTAAATATCGCAGTAATGATTATTTAACGAATCTTATTGGTTCAAACTTAGAGCTACCGTTGAAATGCATGAAATACATTCCCTCCTGATAATCTGATACATCTATCGTAAAATTGTTTAATCCACCGTAAATTTCATAATTTTCTTTGCTAATAATTTGACCACTAATGTTTAAGATACTAATTTCGATAATTTCATTAGTCTCAGTTATGAGTTCTAGATTTAAGATATCGGAAACAGGATTTGGATATAAATTAAGACCGCTTTTTGATTTTATATCGTCTATGTCTGTTATATCTTCACTTGTAACAAGTATTTGATCTGTATAAACTGAAAGAGATTTATACCCAGTACAGTTTATATATAGATTAAGAATATAAACACCCTCTGAAACAATACTGTTCAGAGTATATGTCACAGTCATATATGTAATAGTGTTTTGATCATCTGTAAATGCCCAAACGACAATAATATAATCTCCTTGAATTTCGTATGAAATAACTTCGGCAAATATTAAGTTTTCAAAGCAATCATTTATTACAACACCAAGTGTATCGTTTACATCCCAGATTGTATCCTGGCCGTAATTATAATATTGAATATAAACGCAGGCAGAAGCTGTTTGAGCTTCACTGTCAGTTACTGTAATACAATAATAATCATTTCCGCAAACATTGTTCAAACTTGCAGCAGAAGATTGATTGCTCCAAGAATATGAATATGGTGGTGTGCCACCGTAAACCTCGGAGTAAACGGTTGCTGAACAATCAAGACTTGTTTCGAAATAATAAAATAGATTTACGTAGAGATCATTGAAGACCGTATCGTTTGGATTTGTAGTGGTATCGGTATTATTTTCGGTTCCAACATAGAAACTCCATGTAAGGCTACAATTTTCATTGTCGTTTATTGCTACAGTATATACTCCCGGTAATAATCCGGTAATATCTTCGGTAATCTGTTGATTGTCCCAGTAAAATGAATATGGGAGTGCTCCTCCGGTAACAGTAATGTTAATTGCTCCATCGGCAGTATTAGCATTTGTGCAATGAGTAATGTTGTAGGTTAATGTTAGATCGCATGGATTGGTACCGTTTCCTATATATAAGCTATCGCAGGTTGTTGCAGTACAATTAGGACCAGTAGCTGTTAGACATATAACATATACCCCATTTTGAGTAAAAGTGTAAGTAATTGATTGTCCGTTAAGGGTAATACCATTAAGTTGCCATACATAATCAACAAGTGCAGGTTCGGTTATAAGTTGACCATTCTCATAATATGAACCGGCGAAGACAACAGTATTTTGAGTTGAAGTGTTAGTAATAACGGCTTCGCATTCTGTTTGTGCGACAAGGATATGTGCCGTTAAAAAAATTGCGAGGAGAGTAATTAGTGTTTTCATGATATTCGATTTAAGTTAATAATTATGTTCGTTTGTCTTAATAAAAATTAATTTTTTAATTCTTACATTTTATTTTTTATCTTTTTTCTTTTTTACTTCCACGGTTTTATGAATTTCTGTTTTAATAGTATCGGTTATTACTATTTTCTCAGCATTAATTATAGTATCAAAAATAACACTTTTTTCAATAGGCTCAGAATTTCCACTGTCATTTATTTCATTTTCAGATACATTTTCTGGTGATATAGAAGCATCTTCCCATGTGTCGTTTTTAACAATTACAGATTTTGAATTATCAACAAATATTTCATCTGTTTGAGATATGGATTTTTCTGTATATAATAAATTTGTACAAGTATCTTCTTGTGTACTGGTTTTATTTTCGAGGTTTTCAGATTTGATTGTAATCTTAGAGCTATTGTTATCAGAAGGACTTGTACTATATATTATTGTTGCAGAAGTACCTAAAATAATAGCAGTAAGATAAAAAATGTTAAAAGTACCCGGATTGAATTTAAAAAAGTTAAAATATCTGAGTTTGGCAGAAAGCTTTGCCCTTATATCTGGAGAGGGAGCCGAAGAAAAATCTTCAAAACTGTCTCTCAACAGATCGTCTAAATTATTTATATTCTTGCTCATAGCTATTTGTGTTTTTTAATATTAATCCGTTTGCTTTATCAAGTAATGTTTTTCTGGCTCTCGAAAGTTGTGATTTTGAAGTGCCTATGCTGATGTTTAATTGTTCAGCAATTTCTTTATGCGAAAAACCATCAATAACATACATGTTAAGTACCATCTGATAACCTTCAGGTAAGTCTTTGATGAGTTTAAGGATTTCATCAGGACCAATGTTTGCATCAATCAATCTATTTTCGGTTTTATCTTGATTGTAATCTTGTTCTTTCTCATCAAAATCTACATTTTCGTTAAGTTGATAGAACTCATGCTGGTTTTTTTTCTTCAGAAAATTGATTGCCTGATTAACCATTATTCTTTTTATCCAAGCTTTAAAAGAACCTGTTTCAACATAGTTTCGAATATTATCAAGAATTTTTATAAACCCTTCTTGCAATAAATCGTCAGCATCAGCATCATTTCTGACATACCTCAAACAAACTCCTCTCATCATTGGTGCATATTTGTCAAACAAAGCCATTTGATACTTATGCTTGTTATTGCAGCATCCTTTTAATATTTCGTCGTCATTTATCATATCGTCAACAAGATAACAATAAAAAAAAGAAAGGTTGCACGAAAAAATATTTTACTTTGAAAAAATAAAAAAAACTATTTAGTACACTGGTATATTTTTGTAATTGGTAAAAGTTGTAATCGGTAATCTGTGGCTGAGTATAATCGCTTCGCTTCAAAAAATCATGACTTTATTTAAAATAAAGAGCAAAAACTATAGTTTACTGCAAATAACTGATCACAGGTAACTGATTACCAATTACTAAAATAGATTCTAGCTTTGATATAATCCCTAAACAATTACATTATTTTTTCTTTTTACTTGCCTTAACTTTAGGCGTTTTTATTTTGTTTATATCATCAATCCACTTGCGTTTTTCTTTATTAAATCTTTCCATATTTGCTGAATCTACAGGTTCGGCAGGTGGTGGCTCAAATGATAGCGGATCTATTTTCTTACCGTTTTCGTGCACTTCATAATGTAGATGAGGACCTGTTGACCAGCCTGTGCTTCCAACATATCCGATAATATCTCCCTGATTCACCCTATCACCGACATTGTATTTGCCAAATGACGAAAAGTGCATATAAACGGTACTATAAACACTGTTATGTCTAATTACAACATAATTTCCGGCACCTTCCTGATATGTTCGTGTAACAATGGTACCATCTGATGCAGCAAAAACTGGAGTTCCACTCGGAGCAGAAAAATCAACTGCTAGATGTTCTCCAACAGTATGAAAAATCGGATGCATACGAGCATAAGAATAACGTGAACTAATGTGAGTAAATTCGAGTGGTGCCAATAGAAATGTTTTTCTCATACTCATGCCTGTGGTATCATAAAAGCAAGTAACAGAGTCTTGCTTAAACGGTATTGCCCAAAGTTCTTTTCCACCATGAAAGAAAACTCCGGCTTTTACCTCACCCAATCCAATTCGTTTATCATCAACATAATATTCATTGTAAATAACTTTGAACCAGTCGCCGGGTTGTAATGCATAAAAGTCAACAGTCCATGCAAATGTTTGCGATAATGCTAAAGCAAGTTCCCAACTATATCCTCCATCTGAAATTGTTTGCCAAAGAGAAGAATTGATAATACCCGAAGCATTTAATGTGACGGTGTCAACAGGTTTTTTAAGTTTTTCAATAATTATCGTGTCAGGATTTCGGAAATCATATTTAGTATATCTCACATCGGAATTCTCGTAAACAAATATTTTTGCCTGAAGAACTCCGTCAATTGTAGTATCAGAAAAAACAGTGTAAAGATTTCCGACATTAATTAGTGTGGTATTAAACGAATCCGTTGACATTCGTCCGATTTTATCAATTTGTTGAGAAGTAATCCCGTACTTATTAAGTATGGTGCCAAGGTAATCACCACTTCGGACAGTGTCAGTGTATAAAGTCCAGCCCTCAATTGGGATTCCGTACTTTTGTGGGATTTTTTCTTCTTGAGGAGTTTCAGGCAAATCAGTCTTTTTCTCTTTTAACAGAAAGAATAATGTTATAATTATTGCTAATACTGAAATTATTATCAGGATTACTAGATATTTTCTTTTAATTTGCTTCATAATATTGGGCTAAAGTAAAAAAAATCTTTGTAAATGCTATATTTTTAAGAATTTTGTGAGGTTTTGGCGTGCATTTTTGCCAAAAGTGTGGATTGAGTGTTGGGGCAAAAATCATGACAAAACCGTCACTGCTATTCAACTTTGCCTTTTCGAAATAGAGCCACAAAATAATTTAAAGGACAAAAGTTAAATTAAACTTAAATGCCCAGTTTTCAATGGGTTTTGTTCTGGTATAAGGACCGTATCTATAATAGATGCCTATGCCATAACCTTGAAAACTTAATCGAAGAAGGTTATTCAATTGTATTCCTGATTCAAAATATCCTTTGTCCATTTTTTGAGCAAAGTTTTCTTCTGTTATATCTCCCAATCTAGTATTATCCCCCCAACCAACGGCAGTAACCAAAGCAAGTGTAGGAGCCCATTTTTTTGTTTTGAATATCAAACTACCGAAATCATGACGCACAAATATTGATGCAAACCTGTCTGAAACAAACTCATTAATACGCATCGTATTAAAACTATTATCTATGTTTATCCAAGAATACGATGCCTGTCCATAATATAAATAAGAGTAAGGTACATTGCCGAAAACCATACCTCCAACCGCTGATAAATGGGTTTCTCCGATATGTAGCCACTGAATTTTCTTTGTAATCATTGCCTCTGTCTTTAGGTATTTGTTTGTTGCCTCTAAGAAATTTAAACCTCTGATTACATTTAAATACAATACCGGATAATTCGTACCCATACTTAATCTGTTCCCTCTTGGAGTTTGCAAGAATTTTTCCTTATAAGCATATCTGAAATGAATCCCAAATTCTGAATTGTAAAACGATGAAGGAATACTTCCAAGATAGTCATATCTATCAGGATTTATAATGTTCTTTTGTGTATAATTAAATCGGAAATCTGTGTGCAAGTATTTTAAACTGGAAAACTTGAAGGAAGCATAATACTTTGTAACAGAATCCAATTCGGATAAAAAGAAATCACGCAAAGTCTGATTGGCAAATATATTAATATCGCGGTTAAATGTGTAGTCATCACTAAACTCTAGATCCTGTTTAAACCCAATTCTAAACACAGAAGATCTTGATTGGTTTAGGATAAAATCAAGATGACCTCCGTATTTCCATGCTTTATCCCTGAATCCATAAGCAAAATACCCTCCTACCGACATCCACTTAAGCATTTTGTTGTTGGTTGACAAGCCCAGACCTATTCTATATCCTTCATATTGATTATACCATAATATCGAAGAAGGATCAAAATTTATAAATTTCCATGGAATATATCCTGTTGCGATCAATTCAACTATTTCCATCGTGCGATCAAGATTTGCCTCTTTACCTATACTGTCAATTACATGGTATGTTTTAATATCCTTTTCGGTTAATTTTTCTTTCCTATACAATTCCCAAAATAGTGAATCTTTCTTATGAGCGTCTGAGTTTACAATTACGTCAAGCTGATTAAATTCTTTACGTTTGTACTCAGGATTCAGGCTTATATCACTCAGATAGCTTTTGCCAACACCAACCAGAGGAATGGTCATACTATCTTCAGAAACCTGAAACATATCTAGAATAATATCAGTATTTAGTTGAACCGGAAACCACTGGACAGAATCAATAAGTTCATATTTCTGTTGAATATTAATATTAAACGCACTTGTCGGATTATAAGGTTTAGCAATTACATTTTGAATTGCATAACCTCTGGAATTAATATGGAGAATACCCTGAAGCCCTTCAAAATTCTTCCCCTTCAGGGGTCTATAGGAAATTATAAATATGGTGTCGGCAGACTCACTATACATAGTATCTTCAATCTGGAAAAAGTACTTGGATGTACTACCTTTACTTATTGGGCTCAGATATTTTTTGTCCATCAAGCTTATAAAATCCTTATAAAACGAAAATGACTGAAATTGAGTTGTGAGTAACGTAAAACCGGGATTTTGCAAACCGGACATTCTATGAGCCAATACCTCCTCTTTATTGTTGTCCGGATATTTGAAACGTCTTTCGGTTACAGATTCTGTAATAAAAATATGCTGTGAGTCAAAAAATTCTCTCATTGATTGCCTGTCAGAACTCGTGTCAGATTCATTCGCATTTACTTCACTTATAGAATCTTCCTCTTCGGGCAGCATACTCATATCAATTGTAAAATACATTTTATTATACGACACATATGAAAATGATCGCATTTTTTCAGGATTATTATTGTCAGCATTTGATATTACTTCATTTATTATTCTATGAGCCGGATTAACACCTGGCAATACTGTTACTTCCTCAAGATAGAATGTATTTGCTTCAAGGGCTATTTCAATATAGTTTTGACCAGAAAATTCGTCCTTTGTAATAATTTTTGTATTGTATCCAAGATAAGAGATTTTTATAAATTCAATTTTATCATAAGACTCAATAGTAAAATAACCATCAAGATCGGTTGTTGTTCCCAGATTCTTTGAATTATATACAATATTAACGAATGCAAGTGGCTCAGACGTTTTTGCATCTTTAATCCTGCCGGCAAATTTAGTCTGTGAAAAAAGTTGTATTCCCAGAAATACAAACAAAATAATTAGAACCGCTTTTTTATTAATCATTATTCGTACATGCCGGTTTTTAATCTTATCACTTCCTGGTCTGTTAAAAATCTCCATCGTCCGCGAGGCAAATTCAATTTAGTCAAACCTGCGAAAAAAACCCTGTCCAAACGTTTGACATTATACCCGAAATGTTCCATAATTCTTCTTACTATTCTGTTTCGTCCAGAGTGCAGTTCAATACCGACTTCGGTTTTAAGATTATCAACATAGTCTATTGAATCCACAACAATTAATCCATCCTCCAGTTCAATGCCTTTTACTATTTCATCGAAATGTTCTTTTAATATTGGTTTATCAACTTCAACATGATAAATTTTCTTTTTATTGTATGAAGGATGCGTCAGTTTTTTTGTGAGTTCGCCGTCATTTGTCAACAATAGCAAGCCTGTAGTATTTCTATCCAAACGTCCCACCGGATATACTCTTTCAATACAAGCATTTTTAATCAAATCCATTACAGTCCTTCTACCCTCAGGATCGTCAAGTGTTGTTACATAATCTTTTGGTTTGTTTAATAAAATATAAACTTTCTTTTCCGGATTTATTTTTTCATTATTGAATTTCACCTCGTCCCCCGACATAACTTTAGTACCCAACTCTGTTACAATTTTACCATTAATACTAACCAATCCTGTTGTAATAAATGTGTCGGCTTCCCGCCTAGAACAAATACCTGCATTTGCAATATACTTATTCAACCGGATCCCTTCTTGCAACTTATTCCCAGATTTCTGCACTTTTTTTGAAATTATCTTAACATTTCTGTCCAATTTCTTGAACTTGAGAGATTTTGTCTCTATGCCCCGTATTTCATCAGCATTAAATTCAACTCTTTCTGATTTTGTTTTGAGCTTCTTTATAGGTTTCGCACTTTTGTTATCAGCTTTCTTCTTTTTAATATAATCAGGAGCATCGTAGTATTTAGAGGCCTTGTCTAACTTTTTTCCATAAGTTTTACCTTTCTTGCCTGCATCCTTTTTACTGTAGCTGCTTGTCTCTTTTCTTTTTTCAGAACCAGTTGTTTTATAATCAGGTTTTTTATCGTCTTTTTTCATTCCAATTTATTTTGCACATTTTCTTCAAAGATACGAAAAATGAAAATCTAATAATGTGTATTCTATCTGAAAAATACTTAAATATTATTTAAAATCTATTTTTATACATAATTACATAAAACAATTTAATTTTTGGATTTTTAACAAAATATGTATGTATTTAGGTGGGTGTTTAATTAAATACTCAATTTTTGAGCTAGCGATAGTTAAAAAGCATGGGGCATAGAGCATGGAGCACAGGGTATTTTGCCTGAGATAAAAGTTATAAATAGACTTTATGGATTTTTAAATCAAGAAAAATAATCTTTATTTACAGTAATGATAGCTCTATGCACCTTGCACCATGCCTTTTTGGAAATGCTCACTATTATTATAAATTTTCTTCTACCAGCTAAATAATTACCAAAATATTTAACTTTGCTTTGGAAAAGATAATAGTTTGAATTAAAATTTAATGCCATGAAAAAGATTATTCCTTTTGTTTTAATAGTTTTACTAGCTGTGATGTCTAGCGGTTGTAAAAAAGTGTCAAATTCAAAAAAAGTAGCTGAAGAGTTTTATAAATCACTTACCGAGCATAATTACGAAGATCTTCTACCATTATTGTCAGATGATGTTAGAGAGAAAAAAACAGACAAAAAATGGGATGAGGTTTTCACTAAACGTGATAATTATTGGGGCACAGTGAAATCTTATGACAACACATTTTCTGAAATTAAGCAAACCTCTATCGGTACAGTAGTTGAATTAAGATATAAAGTAGAAAACACAGACGGAACAACTTACGAACTTCTACGGTTCATGGAAGAAAATGGTGAGATGAAAATAATCTTCTACAGTTACTCTGATAATCCTGACTTTATTACATCTTCAATGGAAGAAGATGACAAGCCTATGACAATTAAATCATTCCCGACACAGGAAGAAACAATTCAGAAGTTTTATGATTTATTCAAATCAAAAGATTATGATGCAATGAATGAACTATTTCGCGAAGATGTTAGACAAGGAAATTCTTCAGATGGGCTAAAGAAAATGATGATTAAAAAATCGGATTATTACGGAGAAATAAGCTCTATAGATAAATATTTTGCAGACAAACTGGAATCTGATTCTGGGTATTTCTATAAAATTATTTATAAAGTAACTTATAAATCAGGTAAAACACTCTATGAAAAATTTGAATTTTCGTGTGAAACAGAACCTGATAAGATTATGTTCTTCATAGAATCTGAGGATCCCGAAACTTTGTAAAACTATATTGAGATTTCAAAATAATTCAATCTAACAATAAAGGCTTCCATTTCTGAAAGCCTTTATTTATATATTGATTCTGTGCTTCGGATCCGAATTGAAAGATCCTACTATCTTTAATCTGGTTGGATTACATCATGCCACCCATACCTCCCATGCCACCCATTCCGGGGTTACCCATAGGTGCAGGATTTTCTTCAGGGATATCAGCAATAACACACTCTGTTGTCAATAACATTCCTGCAATACTTGATGCATTTTCGAGTGCAATACGTGCAACCTTCGTAGGATCAATTACGCCTGAATCATAAAGGTTTTCGAAAACATCAGTACGAGCATTGTATCCGAAATCATTCTTTCCTTCTTTCACTTTTTGAACGATTACAGAGCCTTCCTTTCCTGAATTTTCAACTATCAATCTTAATGGTTCTTCAAGTGCTCTAAGAACTATCGAGATACCAATTGTTTCGTCTTCGTTGTCACCTTTAAGGTTCTTAATTGCTTCCATAGCTCTTAAATATGCAACACCACCACCAGGGATTATACCTTCTTCAACTGCGGCTCTGGTAGCAGAAAGAGCGTCTTCGTATCTGTCCTTCTTTTCTTTCATTTCAACTTCGGTTGTTGCACCAACGTAAATAACTGCAACCCCGCCGGCAAGTTTTGCCAATCTTTCCTGAAGTTTTTCACGATCATAATCGCTTGTTGTAATATCCATCTGCTTTTTGATCTGAGCGACTCTTGCCTTAATTTGTTCTTTACTTCCGGCACCGTCAACGATGGTTGTATTTTCTTTATCAATAACAACTTTTTCTGCTCTACCTAATTGAGTGATATTTGCATTTTCAAGTTTCAAACCTTTTTCTTCAGTAATTACTTCACCACCTGTTAAAATTGCAATATCCTGAAGCATTTCTTTTCTTCTGTCACCAAAACCAGGAGCTTTAACAGCTGCAATTTTTAAAGTGCCTCTAAGACGGTTAACAACTAAAGTTGCCAAAGCTTCACCTTCAACATCTTCGGCAATAATTAACATTGACTTACCTTCCTGAGCGACCGGCTCCAGAACAGGCATTAAATCTTTCATCGAAGATATTTTTTTGTCAGTAATAAGAATATAAGGAGAATCTAAAACTGCCTCCATCTTTTCAGCATCGGTAATAAAATAAGGAGAAATGTAACCCCTATCGAATTGCATACCTTCAACAACTTTAACTTCAGTTGCAGTGCCTTTTGCTGCTTCGATTGTTATCACGCCTTCTTTTTTTACTTTTTCCATCGCTAAAGCAATGTCTTTCCCAATCTGAACTTCATTGTTAGCTGAAATCATTGCAACTTGTTCAATCTTGCTAATGTCATCACCAACATTTTTGCTCATTTTCTTTAATTCTTCAACAACCTGAATAACAGCCTTATCAATTCCGCGTTTTAAATCCATTGGATTTGCACCTGCTGTAACATTTTTCAAACCTACACTTACAATAGACTGAGCCAAAACCGTTGCAGTAGTTGTTCCATCACCGGCATCATCGTTTGTTTTAGAAGCGACTTCCTTAACCATCTGAGCTCCCATATTCATAAAAGGATCCTTCAATTCTATTTCTTTTGCAACAGTAACACCGTCTTTGGTGATTTGTGGAGCTCCAAATTTCTTATCAATAACAACATTTCTTCCCTTAGGACCTAATGTAACCTTTACTGCATCAGCAAGAGCATCAACACCCTTTTTTAATAAGTCTCTTGATTCTATATTAAATTTTATTTCTTTAGCCATAACTTTATTTTTTTCTGTTAAACAATTATTCTTCTACCACTAACAAAATATCTGTCTGATTCATAATGAGATAATCAGAATTATCAATTTTTATTTCAGTTCCACTGTATTTACCATATAAAACAATGTCACCTACTTTTACTTCCATTTTCTCATCTTTTTTAGGATTGCCAACAGCGACAATTTTACCACGTTGTGGTTTTTCTTGAGCAGAATCAGGAATTATAATACCACTAGATGTTTTTTGTTCAGCAGCTTGAGGCTGTATCAGAACTTTACCTGACATTGGTCTTCCAATATTTGCCATAATTAATAATTTTTAAGTTAAACATTTAATATTACGCAGCCTGATTTACGAAAACTATGCCACTGAACTAAACCTGACAAAACTGCAATTAAATGTCATTTTCAAACACTAATAATCTGCCAGAATGTCCTTATCTGACAAATTTGAAATTTTGTCCTAAATAGTATGCATTTTCCCCTAAAGTCTCTTCAATTCTTAAGAGTTGGTTATATTTGGCAACTCTGTCCGTTCTTGAAACTGAACCGGTTTTTATCATTCCGGTATTTAAAGCAACTGCAAGATCTGCAATAAAGACATCTTCGGTTTCTCCCGATCTGTGACTAATTATAGAAGTATAAGAATTTGAATGTGCAAAGTTGACAGTTTCAAGAGTTTCTGACACTGTTCCGATTTGATTCAATTTAATAAGAATTGAATTCCCCACGTTTTCCTTAATTCCTTTGGCAAGTCTTACAGGATTTGTCACAAAGATATCATCTCCGACAATTTGTATCTTTTTCCCTAGTTTTTCAGTAAGTAATTTCCATCCATTCCAATCGTCCTGAGCCAATCCGTCTTCAATTGAGATTATAGGATATTTTTTTACCCAATCTATCCAATATTGCACAAGCTCTTCCGATGTCATTTTTTTGCCAGTGGACTTAAAAGTGTAAAGTCCTTTTTTATCATCATAAAATTCTGATGCAGCAGGATCCAGAGCTATGTATGCATCTCTTCCTGGTTTGTACCCTGCTTTTTCAATCGCTTTAACAACTAACTCAATGGCTTCTTCATTTGATTGTAGGTTTGGGGCAAAACCTCCCTCATCTCCAACATTTGTTGAAAATCCTTCTGCCTGCAAAACTATCTTGAGATTATGAAATATCTCCGACCCCATTCTAATTGCCTCGCTAAAAGTAGGAGCCCCCACTGGCATAATCATGAAATCCTGAATATCAATAAGATTATCTGCGTGTTGACCACCATTAAGTATGTTCATCATTGGTATTGGTAGTGTCCTTGCATTTACTCCTCCGAGATAGTTATAAAGAGATAATCCATGCTCCTGACTTGCTGCTTGTGCACAAGCCATAGAAACTGCTAAAATTGCATTGGCACCTAGATCAGATTTATTTGATGAACCATCAAGTTTTATCATCGCTCTATCTATAGCCATCTGGTCATCTATATAAAACCCTTTTAATGCTTCACTGATTGTGTTCTCAATATTATAAATAGCCTGAAGAACTCCTTTGCCCAAATATCTGTTCACATCCTTATCCCTTATTTCTACAGCTTCGTGAACTCCGACCGAAGATCCGCTTGGTACAGATGCCCTGCCAATAACACCTTGTGTTGTATAAATTTCTACTTCGACAGTTGGATTGCCCCGAGAATCCAATATTTGTCTTGCATGAATGTCTGCTATTTGTCCCATATTGTTTTTTTTTCAAAAATAAAAAAAGGGGATAACATTTAATCCCCTTTTTATAATTAAATATAAAATTTATTATTCTTTATTGTCTTCAGGTTTTTCTTTATCGGTAGAATTTTCTTGTACATCTTCAACTTCAGGAGTTTCTACGACTGCTTCAGGAGTTTCTGAAACTGTTGCTTCAGCTTCTTTCACAGCCTCTTTGGTAACTGTAACCGATTTTGATGCTTTTTCAGTTTTTGCCACTACTGGAGATTCTGCAGTTTTTGATTTACCGCGAGAACGACGACTTGTTTTTTTCTTAGAGTCTTTTGCTTCGAGCATCGCTTCATTAAAGTCAACAAATTCCAATATGCACATGTCTGCATTGTCACCAAGGCGAGTTTCTGTACGAAGAATTCTAGTATATCCTCCGGGTCTGTCACCAACCTTAACAATAATATCTCTAAATAACTCGGCAACAGCTTCTTTATTTTCCAAATAACTGAAAACTATTCTTCTACTGTGTGTAGTATCATTTTTAGCTTTTGTTACCAATGGCTCTAAATACATTTTCAGAGCTTTTGCCTTTGCAACTGTTGTATTTATTCTTTTGTGAAGTATTAATGAAGATGCCATATTGGAAAGTAAAGCTTTCCTATGTGAGCTTGTTCTGCCTAAATGATTGAATTTCTTATTGTGTCTCATCTCTATCTATATTATTCCTTGTCCAACTTATATTTTGCTGTATCCATACCGAAATTTAAGCTTTTAACATCAAGAAGATTTTCTAATTCGGTAAGTGATTTTTTTCCAAAGTTTCTGAATTTCAACAAATCGGTTTTGTTGAATTGAACTAAATCTCCAAGAGTTTCCACCTCAGCTGCCTTAAGGCAGTTGAGTGCTCTTACTGACAAATCCAAATCGACCAACTTCGTTTTGAGAAGTTGCCTCATTCTGAGGACTTCCTCATCAAATTCATCATTATCATGCTTTTCATCACTATCAAGAGTAATTTTTTCATCTGAAAACAGCATAAAATGATGAATAAGGATTTTTGCAGCCTCTTTCAATGCATCTTTGGGATGAATAGAACCATCTGTATCTATTTCCAACAACAATTTTTCATAGTCTGTTTTTTGCTCAACACGCATATTCTCAATGTAATACTTTACATTACGAATTGGAGTAAAAACAGAACCTATCGGAATTATTCCAATGATATCATCAATAGGCTTATTTTCTTCCGGAGGAACATATCCCCTTCCTTTTATAATCGAAAGTTCCATTTTCAATGTAACTTTTGATTCCAATCTGCAAATAAGCAAGTCGGGATTTAAAATTTTAAATCCGGAAAGGAATTTACCAATATCGCCGGCTCTAAATTCATCCTGTCCTGAAATTACTATACTTACATTTTCATGATTCATATCTTCAATTTGTTGCTTGAAACGAATTTGTTTAAGCTGAAGAATGATCTCGGTTACATCTTCCATTACACCGTGGATAGTAGAGAACTCATGGTCCACACCTTCGATTTTTACAGAAGATATCGCAAATCCTTCCAAAGAAGAAAGTAATATCCTTCTTAATGCATTACCAACAGTAATTCCATATCCGGGCTCAAGTGGACGAAATTCAAATTTTCCATGAAATTCATCAGCCTCAAGCATAATAACTTTATCGGGTTTTTGAAATGCTAAAATTGCCATTTATTTATTTTTTATTTTGAATACAATTCAACTATTAACTGCTCTTTAATATTTTCGGGAATATCTTCACGTTCTGGAATTGACATATACTTTCCTACCAATGCATCAGCATCCCATTCAATCCAAGGGTATTTTCCATGATTGAATCCACTTAATGAATTCGTTATTAATTCAAGAGATTTGGATTTTTCGCGAACCCCTACAATATCACCAGGTTTCAAACTAAATGAGGGGATATTACACAAATTCCCATTAACCAAAATATGACGGTGAGATACTAACTGACGTGCAGAAGCCCGTGTTGGAGCAATCCCCAACCTGAATACTACATTGTCGAGTCTGGATTCAAGCAATTGAAGAAGTACAATACCGGTTACACCTTTACTTCTTGTAGCTTTTTCAAAAGTATTACGGAATTGTCTCTCCAAAATACCATAAGCATATTTAGCTTTTTGCTTTTCCTTCAGCTGAATGCCATATTCAGAAGTTTTTCTTCTTTTTTTACTCAACCCGTGCATTCCTGGAGGGTAATTCTTTTTTTCTAATACTCTATCCGGTCCAAAAATTGGTTCTCCAAATTTTCTTGCAATTTTAGTTTGCGGTCCTCTATATCTTGCCATTTCTTATTAATTAAAACATTAATATTATACTCTTCTTCTCTTAGGTGGTCTGCATCCATTATGAGGTAAAGGAGTAACGTCAACAATTTCAGTTACTTCAATTCCCAAATTGTGCAAAGACCTGATAGCTGATTCGCGTCCGGCACCTGGTCCTTTAACAAATGCTTTAACTTTGCGTAATCCTAAATCAAATGCTATTTTTCCACAGTTTTCAGCAGCCATTTGACCTGCGTAAGGCGTGTTCTTTTTAGAACCTCTGAAACCGTTTTTTCCTGACGAAGACCAAGAAATCACCTGACCTTCATTATTCGTCAATGTAACAATAATGTTATTAAACGAAGTGTGCACGTGAGCCTGTCCTGAGGCTTCAACTTTTACTATACGCTTTTTTGTAACTCTTGCTTTATTAGCCATATCTCAATTATTTCTTTTTGTTGGCAATAGTTTTCTTTTTACCTCTGCGGGTTCTTGCATTATTTTTTGTATGCTGACCTCTTAAAGGCAACCCGATACGATGTCTGATCCCACGATAACAGCCAATATCCTGTAATCGTTTGATATTCAACTGAACTTCGGAACGTAATTCACCTTCCAGTCTGAACTTTCCGACAGCCTGACGGATCAGGGCTATCTGATCGTCATTCCAGTCTTTAGATTTAATGTTCCGATCAACACCTGCTTCCTCTAAAATTTTTGTAGCTCTGCTACGACCAATTCCATAGATGTAGGTAAGCGCTATTTCGCCACGCTTATTATTTGGAATGTCTACACCTGCTATTCTTGCCATATTATTCTATTTGTTTAATTACTAAATTACTATCCCTGACGTTGTTTAAACTTAGGATTTTTTTTATTAATTACATAAATCCTACCCTTGCGTTTAACGATAATACAATCGTCACTTCTTTTCTTTACTGATGCTCTTACTTTCATTTTATAATGTTTTATTTATATCTATACGTAATTCTGCCTTTAGTTAAATCATATGGAGACATTTCAAGTCTGACTTTATCACCCGGCAATATTCTTATATAATGCATGCGCATTTTTCCTGAAATATGTGCAATGATAACATGCCCGTTTTCAAGTTCAACGCGAAACATAGCATTTGATAATGCTTCGATTATCGTTCCATCTAATTCTATTGATGGTTGTTTTGCCATAAAATTTAACTACTCTTTTTTTTATTTAACACTTCTTCTATTATACTAAAATCTGACAATATTTCTGCTCTGTCTTTTCTTATCACTACAGTGTGTTCAAAATGAGCCGAAGGTTTACCGTCTGAGGTTCTAATTGTCCATTGATCTCTTTCCTGATAAATCTCTTTACGCCCTAAATTTATCATAGGTTCAATAGCAATTGTCATCATCTCACGGAGCTTTATACCTTTACCGATCTTTCCGTAATTAGGAACTTCGGGTTCTTCATGAAGCTCTTTCCCAATTCCATGTCCCACAAGCTCTCTGACAACTGAATAGCCATGAGATTCTGCATGCTTTTGAATTGCGTTTCCAATATCACCAGTAGTATTACCTGCAACTGCTTTTTCAATTCCTTTATACAAACACTCTTCGGTACATCGTAATAATGCTTTGATGTTTGGTTTAACCTCACCAACCTCAAATGTGTAACAGGAATCGCCGTTATAACCATTTATAACAGCACCACAATCTACTGACACAATATCTCCGCTCTTCAGAATATATCCGGAAGGAATACCATGTACTACAACATTATTTACAGATACGCATAGGCTATTCGGAAATCCGTTGTAATTTAAAAAACCAGGTACACCTCCATTATCTCTAATGAATTCCTCTGCTATTTTGTCGAGAAACAAAGTAGAAACCCCTTCTTTAATCTCACCCGCAAGCATCGCATGTGTTCTTGAAACTAACAAATTGCTTTGCCTGATAAATTCTACTTCCTCTTCTGTTTTAATAAATATCATCAAAGAACATATTATATTGCCGAGGACGAACCTCTGCCTTTAATTCTGCCACTTTTTGTCAAACCGTCATAATGACGCATTAACAAATGACTTTCTATTTGCTGTAAAGTATCTAAAACTACCCCAACCAAAATAAGTAAGGAAGTTCCACCAAAAAATTGAGCAAACTGCCCATTGATACCTGCCAGCCTTACTAACGACGGTAAAATTGCTATTAAAGCCAAAAACATAGAACCCGGTAAAGTTATTTTTGACATTATCGAATCTAAAAACTCAACAGTCTTTTTACCCGGTTTTATTCCCGGTATAAAACCTCCGTTTTTCTTCATATCTTCAGCCATCTGCTGTGGATTAATTGTCACAGCAGTATAGAAATATGTAAATACAATAATTAAGAA
>DAOOPK010000018.1:0-23132 GCA_035388205.1 Bacteroidales bacterium | reverse complement strand
CCCGGATCCCAGATACCACTGGAGTTTTCTCCATAAATATAAATATACTGTTCCTCTCCATTATGAAATATCTGAACATTGCGAGGGTCTATTGAACCGACAGGTACACCAGCAGATAAAAGTGTCGAATAAGGTATCCTGTATAAACCATCCTGACTAATATGAATTCTAAAATATTGCTGATCATAATTAATCCACTCATTGGCATATGATTGAGCTGTACAATTATTGCTAATTACAAAAAGCAACAAAACCCACAACAATGTATTTGTTATGCCAATTTTCATGGTGATAAAATTACAAAAAAAATCAATCCCTCATTAAAATCATTTCTATAAATATGTCCTTATTTACAATTTATATCAAATAAATGATATACAAGCTTTTTAGACAAAATAATCAGAAATCTTTAAATTACATTTCAGGCATACGTGATTGGCTATCTTTTTTTAACAAATTGCCACCATTAAATCTATAGCTTAAAGAAAAAATGTGGGAATAAAGAGCAATACTTTGATTGCCTATGTCGGTTAGAGCATAGTCAAGTCTAATTCCGTAAATATTTACACCAACACCAATATTTGGTTGCCACGAAAAAGAAGTAGAATTATCAAATTCGGGAATTTGCTGAAAATTATTAACACCTGCACGAGCAAAAACAATATTTTTAAATCCAAATTCTAATCCAAGTGAAGGATCTATGCTGAAAATATTAGTTTTTATAAGTGTATTTCTTTTTCCGTCTGTTGTTATTTGCATTCCTAATTCCGGATATAAAGAAAATTTGTCTCCAATTTTGAACATATAACCTGCCCCTAACAACAATCGTGGTAAGGTAATCTCCAGTCCATTCTCGGGTAGTTCATTGCCGGTAGCTTCAAAAACCTCTCTCAGCAAATCCTGATTAAATTTCCAAGCATTAAAAGTTGAGGTTACATCACGTAAGTTTGCGCCGAATTTCCAGTTATTTAATGCATACATCGCCGAGAAGTCAATTCCGAATCCCCAAGCATCAGCAAAATCGCCCGCATTGCGTCTGATAAGTTTGACGTTACCGCCAATACTTAAACCATCTATTGGTAATACTCTTGAATATGTAAAGAGGAATGCATAATCAGCCACCGAAAACGATGAAATTCTATCGTATCTGATATTTCCATCGTTGTCAATAAGATCAAGAGTATTTGGGATATCGTCAACTCCAAAACGAATCATTGAAATGGCAGCAGCAGATTTATCATCAATTTTATAAGACACACCTAAAAAGTCATATTTGGCAATCCCGGCAAAATATTCAGAATGCATCGCCCCTATTTCAATCTGTTTGTCCAGTTTACACAATCCGGCCTGATTCCAGTACACAGAGTTAATATCATCAACAGAAGCTACAACAGAATTGCCCATTCCCAATGCCCTGCTTCCTACACCAATTGCCAAAAACTCATTGCTGTATTTTGGGGCAATCTGAGCTGATAAATAATTTGAAACAAATAATATAATAATTAGTATTTTTGTTGTCAATTTCATATTGTCAATTTTCAATTAACAAAATAACAGTTAATATTGATAATTATTGCCAAAATTAGAAAAAAAGTTTGATAAGAATGAAAATTATAAAAAGTCTTCCTTCGGTAATAAGCTCAATGAACCTTATTTCTGGTGCAGCAGCTACAGTTTTTGCCTTTCAGGGAGATATTGAGACTGCCGTATATTTGGTTTTATTCGCTTCGGTTTGTGATTTTTTTGATGGTTTTACTGCCAGAATGCTAAACGCGATCTCAGAATTCGGTAAACAGATTGATTCACTTGCTGACTTGATAAGTTTTGGTTTCGCGCCTACTGCGATTTTATATAATTTCATTATTTCAAATCATTTATTTTCAATACATTTTGCTCTGGCAAGTCTCATTTTAGTTCTGTTTTCAGCTTTGCGACTTGCAAAATTCAATATTGACACTCAACAAAAAACAGAATTCAGGGGTTTGCCAACACCTGCTTCTGCAGTTTTCATCATATCAATTTGTTATCCGCATAGTTTTGAATTTATCAACTTAACAGATTTATTTCAAAATGAAATTTTCATCATTTCTATAATGATATTATTACCTACCTTAATGGTCTCAAGGATAAAATTGTTTTCATTAAAAATAAAAACCCTTGATTTCAAAAGTAATATCTGGCAAATCATTTTATTGATATTTACAGTTATTAATTTAATAATATTTGGGATTTCCGGTTTGGCATTCAGTATAATTTTATATCTTGCCTTATCAATTTTAAAACAAATATTTAATTACAAAAAACGAAATAACGATGAAATTTCTAGCTCAAATTAATGTAATGCCATTAAAGGCATTATTAGATCCGCAAGGCAAAGCCGTTATGAATTCGGCACAGAAAACAGGTTTTGAAAGCATTACAAATGTGCGTATAGGTAAGCATATTGATGTTGAGATACAAGCTGACAATAAAGAAACTGCTGTTTCTAAAATTGATGAACTTTGTAAAAAAATACTAATAAATCCTATTATTGAATCGTATGATTTCAATGTTTTTGAAATTTAAAAAAACTTTTGCAGAATAAAATATCAGGTTGTATATTTGCAGGCTCAAAATATGGTGAATGTAGCTCAGTTGGTTAGAGCACCGGATTGTGGTTCCGGGGGTCGTGGGTTCGAACCCCATCTTTCACCCAAAAGCAAAGCTTCACGTCAGTGAAGCTTTTTTAATTTCTCACAAGTGTCAGAAACTTGTTTCTGTAAACGTAGTGAGAAATTAAAAATAAATGCGAACGAAGTGAGCATTTTGCTTTTGGAACTCCCCCTCAGGGCTCAATAAAATTGCGTTAGCGATTTTATTAACCCTCTATTGTAAAAGATTTATCATTATTCTCACTCGTGTCAGAAACTTGTTTCTGTAAACGTAGTGAGAAATTAAAAAAAATGCGAACAAAGTGAGCATTTTGCTTTTGGAACTCCCCCATCTGGGCTCAATAAAATTGCGTTAGCGATTTCATTAATCCTCTACCGCAATATTTATAGACTAAGTATTACTAGTGTTAGAAACTATTTTCTGTAAACTAGATCAAATAAAAAAGCCGTTCCAAAAGAAACGGCTTTTAATAGTATTTAGATAATATTAGTCTTTGTATTTGAATACAACAACGTTACCATGAGTTGCATCACGATGTCCTGCTACGTAATAAACGAGTTTATAGCTTGTTCCCATTTTGCTGATGAAATAAACAGGAGCATAAGCTTTTAGTTGATCATAAGGAAGTTCCTTGTCATGAATAACTGTTCCTGCTGCATAAGCTGTAGCTAAAGAAGCCTGTGTTGTCAAATTCTCAATATCAGTAACAACTACCCAACCATCACAACCTAATGTGCCACCTGAGTAATTTGTATCTTCTATTTTAACAGTTGAAGCATCGGTAAAATTGAAAGCGACACCAATCACATCTGACATATAGTTAGTAACAGCGGTTCCGTTATATGTTGCCCATGCTGTTTGTCCATATAATGCAAGAGGAATTTCTGCCGACCATTCTTCATCAATGTTTTGTACTAAAACAACATCAACTGTAGTATCCTTTGCAGGCATAACAAAATCAGTAACAGTAACAGTCTGATAACCTGCTTTTGCAACAGAATATTCAAAAGTTCCTTCTTCAATAAACTCAACTACATAATCACCTGCAATATTTGCTGTTCCGTCGAAAGTTACAATAGCGTCAGTAATAGCATTATCAGCTTCATCTTTTACAACAAAAGTTACAGAATAAGCTTCAACAACGAAAATTGTATATTCTTTTACTGTTTCCTGAAGTTCAGCATCTATAGCTACGAATTCATAAACGATTTTTGTTACACCATCTGTAAAATCAGCTGCATCATTATCATCAGTGAATGTGTAATCAAATGTTAACAAATCAGCATAGCCTGTAGGAGCTGTTAATTCAACAGTTGTCAAATCATCAATTCCTGAGTGTACGTGTTTGTAAATATGTATCTCGCTTAAACCTGCTTCAGCACCAAAAGTGATTGCAAGATTTGGATCATAATTGTCTTCTGATTCAAAATCAACAATTACAGATACTACACCATCCCATGCAATTGTTGGAAGAGCATACTCTTTATTACAACTGTTAAAAAAAGCTACTGCAGCAAAAGCTACAAATAACAACGATAAAATTTTTACTTTTTTCATAATTTTATAAATTTAAATTAAACAATTAGTTTTTTGATCAAAGTTTTACGGAACAAAAGTATAAAATATTTTAATCTAATCTATTTATTTATAAAAAATTTATATGATTTTATGAAATTTCTTTAAATCTCGTAATAATTTATTCAATTATAAATGTTTTTCGCAAATTATTATATGCTGTAATAATGTAATCTGATATTATAACTAAATGCAAATTCTAATCATGACGACTATCCATGACTTTTTAATCTCCATTATTTATTATGTGATATATAATAACTATTTCTTATTTTTGCATCGTGAATCTGAATATTAACATATTGCGAAGAATAACTCCAAGATGGGTGGTGTTTTTAATTGATGTTTGTATAAGTTTTTTATCCTTGGTTTTATCCTTTTATTTAAGATTCAATTTTTCTATCCCTGCTACAGAAGTTGATTTTGTCCCGACAGCATTAGTGATTGTAATTTCAATAAGGGCTTTATCTTTTTTCATAGGTAAGACTTATGCCGGAATGGTAAGACATACTGGCACAAAAGATATTGTTCGAATAATGACTGTTTTATTTATCGGGAGCATTTTTCTATTACTATTGAACTTCTTGAGTTTGACTTTAATGGATAGGTATATTATTCCGATATCAGTTATAATCATTGATTTTTTTATTACAACTTTCGTTTTATCTTTTTCTCGCCTGCTTTTAAAAAACGTCTTCATGGAGTTTAACAATCCCAAACGTGAAAGTGATAATGTATTAATATATGGTTCGGGCGAGCCTGCATTAATTATTAAAAAAGCATTCGATCAAAATAGCAGAACAAAATACAGAGTAGTCGGATTTATTGATCACCATAGTAAAGTTACCGGAAGTAATATTGACGGAGTAAAAGTATATCACCTTAAAAATCTTAAAACCATACTAGAGAGTAAGAGAATATCAGTTGTTATTATTTCTGAAAAGGGGGTTTCTGTAACAAGAAAAAAGTATGTAATCGAAACCTGTCTTAACAAAGAAGTAGAAGTAAAGACAATCACTGACATGTCAGCCTGGATTAATGGAGAGTTTAACATTAATCAACTTAAAAATGTAAAAATTGAGGATCTGTTGGAACGTGCTGAAATAAAGATGAATAAAGATGGTATAAGAAAAGATGTGTTAAATAAAACTATTCTTGTAACGGGGGCAGCAGGATCGATAGGAAGCGAAATAGTAAGACAACTAACTTCTTTTATGCCAGAAAGAATAATACTGTTTGATATTGCAGAATCGCCTTTGTACGACATTGAACTTGAATTACAGGAAAAATACAATTTTCACAATTTTAAGATCGTGATTGGAGATATCCGCAACGAAAAACTTGTTGACAGTGTTTTTGCAGAATATAAACCCGAATATGTCTATCACGCTGCTGCTTACAAACATGTTCCAATGATGGAAAACAATCCTGCTGAAGCAATAAGTGTAAATGTTCATGGAACCAAGGTTATTGCAGATGCTTCAAATAGATATAAGATTAAAAAATTTGTAATGGTGAGTACGGATAAAGCAGTTAATCCGACTAATGTCATGGGCGCCAGTAAAAGAATTGCCGAAATTTATATACAATCATTATTTAAAGCAACCGAAACAAAGTTCATTACTACACGATTTGGAAACGTCTTAGGCTCAAATGGCTCTGTTATCCCTCGTTTTAGAAAGCAAATCGAAGCAGGAGGTCCGGTTACTGTTACTCATCCTGATGTTACGAGATATTTCATGACTATACCTGAAGCATGTCAACTTGTTCTCGAAGCAGGAAATATGGGAAATGGTGGCGAAATATTCATTTTTGACATGGGTGCATCTGTAAAAATTATCAATCTAGCCAGAAAAATGATAGTATTATCAGGACTAAAACCAGGTATAGATATTCAGATAAAAGTGACAGGGCTAAGACCGGGAGAAAAACTGTACGAAGAACTTTTAGCAAACAAAGAAAACACTCTGCCGACATATCATCCCCAAATTATGATAGCACATGTTCGACAATATGAAGCAGACGTAGTTATGACCGAGATATCCGAATTAATTAAGCTTATCGGAAACGATGACAAATTTGCTATTGTAAGAAAAATGAAAGAAATTGTTCCTGAATTTATAAGTCAAAATTCTGTATTTGAAAGACTTGATGCTGAACTAAAAAGTAACTAGTCAAATCAAGTTTCTATTTCTCTTTTATTATAAAAATATATGATGGAAAATGGTCACTATATCCACCCATATATGTATTCCCGACATAAGTTCTAAATGGATATCCTTTAAATTTACCTTCTTTTTGCATTAAATATGGTTTGTTAAAAATCAAAGCCTTGTAAAATCTATATGATGATTTATCCTGATCCAGAAACTCGGGGGTCATAATAATTTGATCGAAAAGATTCCATTTATCCTGATATGCAAGAGAACCAATACCTTTTTTGTACAACTCTTCCATTGGATTATATAGTTTTGGAAGTATGGCTTCCTCTTTAGTTCCGGTAGCATTCAGATGCGTTTTAACGCTCTGGTCAATAGGATCATCGTTTAAGTCTCCCATACAGATAATCTTGGCTTTGGGATTAATAATTAAAATAGAATCAACGATACTACGGGTAACTTCTGCAGCAGCGGCACGTTTTGGGGCAGACCTCTTTTCTCCTCCTCTGCGTGAAGGCCAATGTAAAATAATAAAATGCATTTCTTCTCCATCATAAATTCCGCTTACAACTAGTTGATCTCTAGTTCTGAAATCAGGATCGTCAGGAGTACGAACTACATGCATAGCAGTGTGAGTAACCGTAAAAAACTCTGGTCTGTACAATAAGGCACAATCAACTCCTCTGTAATCAGAGCCGTCAAAATGAACGATCTGATAGTTGTAATCCTTTATTGGGTCAGCTTTTACCAAATCCTCCAACACAGTTATATTTTCTATTTCGCTAAGACCAACAATAGCCGGTGCAGTACCTGTAAAATCTGCTCCTATCTCTGCAATTACCGAAGCCATTGTTTCCATTTTCTGATAATACTTTTGACTATTCCATTGTTTCTCACTCGATGGTGTAAATTCGACATCATTCTCTCCGGGTATTGTGTCAAAAAGATTTTCAATATTATAAAAGGCAATACAACCTGCTTTGTATTCTTTCTGTGTTTGCGAAAAAGATGTTATACCTATTAATAATAGAATAACAATAAAAATCAAATTCGTTTTATTCATCTTTATAAAATTATTTATTACACATCTAACAAGTCTTTTTTTAACAGACCAAATTTTGTCAAAGATAATACCATATTTAGTATTCGACAATTCCAAAGCAGTATTTATTCTTAAAAATGATTGCTTTATTAAAGTATAAATATTCTCTTACTTAATATTTATTTTAATTATTCTAAATGATTGATATATCTTTGTGTCTGCGATATGAAGACAGGTAGGGTTATACAAAGTACAGGATCTGTCCATTCGGTTGAATGTGATGGACTAATTTATTCTTGTACTGCCAAAGGTAAGCTTAGATTAAAATCATACAGAAGCACTAATCCGTTATCTGTGGGTGATATTGTGGATTTTGAAGATTCGGACAAAATATCAGGAGTAATAAACGCTATACATGAAAGAGAAAACTGCATAATACGAAAGTCAACAAATCTATCAAAAGAAACCCACATAATTGCCTCAAATATTGATCAGGCAATAATTATGTTTACTTTACAAAAACCTGTAACAACAACCGTTTTCCTTGACAGATTTTTAATTGCTGCCGAATCCTACAGTATTCCGTGTATTATTCTTATTAACAAAACTGATATTTATAATAGTGATGAACTAAAAAAAACAACAAAACTATCTTCCGAATATAACAATATTGGCTACAGAACTATTGAAATATCTGTTGAAAATAAGATAAACCTCGATACCGTTGCCGACGCTCTTAAAAACAAAATCAGCCTTATCGCCGGACATAGTGGTACCGGAAAAACTTCATTAATTAATTCTTTAGCTCCGGAATATAATCTTAAAACTGACCTGATTTCAGATTATCATCTTTCAGGGAAACACACAACAACTTTTGCAAGTATGCTGAAACTACCTTTTGGAGGTTATGTAATTGACACCCCGGGAATTATGGGTTTTGGACTTGTAAATCTAAAAAAAGAAGAATTGTATCATTATTTTCCTGAGATATTCAAGTTTTCTGCAAACTGTAAATATTATAACTGCACTCATATAAGTGAGCCAGATTGTGCGGTAAAAAAAGCCCTCGAAAAAAACAAAATTTCATTATCGCGATACAAATCCTATCTTAATGTGTTTTTTGAAGATGATGATAAACATAGGGTGAAAGAAGTTTGAAAGTGCCTAGAGTACTTAAATTCTGCTGATTGTGCATTCTGCAATCAATCACAGATTAGCGATTACAAAAAATTCTTCTTTGCGTAACTTTGTGCAACAATTAAGTAACACAAAGTATCACTAAGTTCAACACAAAGTCTCACAATGTTTTTCTCTTTAATTAGTGTCTAATAATTCCTTGTGTAACTTCGTGTTCCCTTTCCGTAACTTTGTGAAACCTATTTCTTTGTGTCCTTTGTGGTTTACTTTTCTCCATGTAAGTCTGAGTTAAATTATTGCAATTCATTTTCTTTATTTAATTTTGCAAAATAATTTAAGTTTTCGATATTGACAAACAAGAAAAAAATCATCAATGATCCTGTTCATGGATTTATAAATATACCGGGAGGAATAATTTACGAACTAATTGAACATCCTTATTTTCAGCGTTTGCGCAGAATACAGCAATTGGGATTATCTTGTCTTGTTTATCCGGGAGCTGTTCACACACGTTTTCAGCATGCAATAGGCTCAATGCACCTTATCGGCATGGCAATAGATGTAATTCGAAGCAAAAATCATGAAATAACGGATGAAGAAGCTGAGGCTGCAAAAATTGCCATATTATTACATGATATTGGCCACGGACCTTTTTCACATGCCCTTGAAAACTGTTTCACTCCCACACTTAGTCATGAGGAAATCAGCTTTCTTTTTATGAAAAGGCTCAATTCCGATTTTGGCGGCAAACTGGATCTTGCAATAAAAATATTTCGAAATAAATATCATAAAAAATTCCTACACCAATTAATTTCAGGACAGCTCGACATGGACAGACTTGATTATCTTAAAAGAGACAGTTTTTTTACAGGGGTTTCCGAAGGTATTGTGGGTTCCGAAAGAATCATTAAAATGCTACAGGTCGTTGACGACAATCTTGTTGTTGAAGCAAAAGGTATTTATAGCATCGAAAAATTCCTGATTGCACGAAGACTTATGTACTGGCAGGTTTATTTGCATAAAACTTCGCTTATTGCAGAATTGCTTTTGTCTGCATTTATAAAACGTCTTAAATATCTTTGCCTTTGCGATGATTTTAACACAAACATCCCATATTTTAACAATCTAATCAACAACATCAAAATCAGAAATGATGAGGATATTATCAGAAATTTTTCAATGCTTGATGATAATGACATTATTAGTCTTTTAAAGCAATACTTAAATTCTGAAGACAAGATCCTTTCATATTTATCAAATGGGATTATAAACCGTAATTTTCCAAAAATACTAATAAGTAAGGAAAAACCTGAAATCAGTATGGTTGACAATATTCGTCAATTAACCCAAAAGAGCCTAAATCTTACAGATGAAGAAATTTTATATTTTGTTTATACCGGAGAGGTGTCCAACAATGCTTACAGTTATGCAGATGAGCGTATAAATATTCTTTATCCTAACAAATTAATAGATATTTCGGAAGCCTCAGACATGTTAAATATTTCGGTATTGGGAAAAATTGTAAAAAAGTATTATGTTTGTGCTCCGAAAGAAGTAATGAATTTAATTGTTTTAAAATGAAGTTTACTGCCGGACAAATTGCTGAAATATTAAAAGGGGAAATTGAGGGGGATAGAAATGCTGTGGTAAATTGCTTTGCAAAAATTGAAGAAGGGAAGCCCGAATCTTTATCTTTTCTGGCTAATCCCAAATACACTCATTATATTTATGAAACAGAAGCTTCGGTAGTTCTGGTCAATAGGGATTTCAGTCCAAATAAAAAAACAAAAGCCACACTGATAAGAGTTGAAGATGCTTATAAATCAATTGCCATATTACTGGATTTATATAATAAAATGACAGAAAAACCAACAGGAATTGAAAAACAATCTTTTGTACACAAAAAAGCTATCCTAGGGAAAAATGTATATGTTGGAGCATTTAGTTATATAGGAAAAGATACTACAATTGGCGACAATGTACAGATTTATCCCGGATGCTATGTTGGGAATGATGTAATTATTGGTGATAATTCTATTTTATATCCCGGTGTAAAACTATATTATAACACAGTCATAGGGAAAAATTGCACAATACATGCAGGATGTGTAATAGGCGCAGACGGATTTGGATTTGCTCCGAATAATGGTGATGCATTTATGAAAATTGCTCAGATCGGAAATGTGATTATTGAAGATAATGTTGAACTTGGAGCTTTGGTAACTATTGACAGGGCAACTATGGGTTCAACCATAATAAGGTCAGGAGTAAAATTAGACAATCACAATCATGTTGCCCATAATGTTGAAATCGGGCATAATACCGTAATTGCTGCTCAGACTGGAATTGCCGGAACAACTAAAGTAGGAGAAAACTGTATGATTGGTGGTCAGGTTGGTATAAGTCCTCATCTAACAATTGCCAATGGGACAAAAATCTCTTCACAATCGGGCATTTCAAATAATGTTTTGAAAGAAGACAGCATTTTAATGGGAGCTCCTGCTTATGATATACGTGCATTCCACAAATCTTATATACATTTTAAAAATCTGGATGATATTGTTAAAAGATTGGAACAAATTGAAAAGAAATTGTCGGACAAATAATAGAATAACCCAAATCAAATACTAATACACCATTTTGCTTAATACAACAGCATGCTTTTCAACTATTTTCTTGCCTTCCATATTGAACATTTCGACATAAAGTACATATATTCCAGAAGGACAAATGTTATTGCCGTTATCAAAACCATCCCAGAATAAATTCCCCTCCATAGCCAACATTTCGTTATTGACAATATAAGTAATGAATCTGCCGTCTGAACTATAAATTGCCATGGTTGCAGTATATCCCGGTCCTTCAAGTTTATAAGAAATGGTCAGACGATCGTTATAACCATCATTGTCAGGAGAGAAAACTTCGGTACTTAAACCGATTGTTGTTTCAGCAGTATCTCCTATTGCATATTGTGAGTTCTGATATCCTGGTGTAGCAAATCCTACAGTCTGTGATGCAGAATGCCAGTTTGATTTGTCAGAAGATAATCTTTCAAAATTTATCCTTTCAAGAGAAACACCATCGTTAGAGGCAAGTAGTTGATAATGCTGATCATCAGTATAATACACTATGTCAATCTCATTCAAATATCTATCTGACAACAGGATATTTCCTTCATCGTCAGGCATAGATGGTAAATTACTACAATCAAACAAGTTATTTTCTGATAAAATCGTATAATTATCTATTAAAAAATCTGTGTCTTCCGAGATTGCACAATACTCTTGAGGCTCAAGTAAACGACTTATATCGCTAATCACATAAGAATCTTTTATGTTACCATTTTCATCTTTATTGCAGAACCACAGATGTTTTAAATCCAGTATTTTATCCGATTTGTTGTATAACTCAACAAAATCACTACCTCCAGACATAGGATTGAACAGAATTTCATTGATAACAATATCACCAGAAACAACAGAATCTGCAATTGCAAATCTGAAGGAAGAATTTATTGCAACTTTGTTACCTGCACAATCTCTTATGCTGTCTTTTATATTCAGATAGTATAATCTCCCCACTTCAAATTCTCCGTCAAATTTCATTGTAATTGTTGAAAAATCGGGTTCTGCTGCACTTATCCAGATTGGGTTTCCGAATTCTTCAACTTCAAAGTTTAAGGAATCATTAGCATAATCAGATTTTAATATTTCGCTGAAATAAATGATTAAGGTATCTGGCATTATTGCTTCTGCCGCTATAGGATATGGTAAAGTAATATCAGGATTGTTTGCATTTACCGAATTTAGCGTTCCCGGTGTCCCACCTGAAATATTCTTGCTTGCTTGCCAGTTTTCTTCACCTTCACAAACATTGTTCAGGTCAATCATTTCGAGAGAATAGCCACCATTCATCTTAAAATTATCCTTATACCATGTATCGCTATAGCTTACTGTATGTATTACCTTATTGTTTTTATCCTTCAATGTAAGACTTGCCCCTCCATTTGTAAGAGACGGGAAACTTTCAACTCCTACAATGTTATCTATATTATTAAACAAATCTGCTTTATCCGAATGACATAAAACCAGATATCCTCCAGAAGGGATTAAACAATAAGGAAGTGCACGAGAGCTTGTTCCAACATTTATTGTCCAGTTTGTTAAATCCAGATCATATTCTGTTCTGTTGTACAATTCAATATACTCAACCTCCGGAAGTAAAACCACAGGTTCGGGGTCGGCCATAATCTCAGTGATAATAATATCATAATCGGCAGGATTGTAAAGAATAAAACTTATGTTTTCTTCAGTCATTATATTTCCGCACCAATCACTGATGTTATTTATTATAACAGTGTAATTCATATTTTCTTCAAATGAATTTGGGAATTGTAAAATTACAGATGCCTCGTTTGAGGGGTCAACAATCGCATAAAATGGATTTCCAAAATCCGGATTTACTTCATAGTTAGTTAAAACAAGGCTTGTTAATGTATCAACTGGTTCTGAAAAGACCACTGTGATTTCGTTGCCTGAGCTAACACTAACGCTTATAACTTCGGGAGCTATTGTGTCATTATTAACCGCATAAACAGAATTAATTGTTCCCGGCGTTCCTCCAAATTCACTTTCAGATGCAATCCAATTTGTTTGTGCAGAACAAATATTTAATGGATCAATTTTTTCGAGCGACCATCCTCCTTCTTCTTTATCGGAATCCTGATACCATGCGTCCGAATATGTTACTCTGTCTATTTCCTGACCTCCATCGTCTTTTAACACAATTGTCTGACCTCCATTGGTAATTGATGGAAAAGATTCTATTCCCAAAGTATTGCCAAACAATTCGAATTCTGACACAAAATTAGTATGACATAAAATCAAATATTCACCTGGTTCAAGTTGATATGAACTGAGTATTTTTGAACTTGTGCCTATTGTATAAGTCCAATCTGTAAGATCAACAGTATAATCAGAGGTATTGTACAATTCAATATATTCTGCTTCAGGTAACCCAACCGGAGGATCGGGGTCTGCCATAATTTCATTAATTACTATCATCCCCGGTTCAAAACTAACATAACTAAAATTGATAAATCCCGGTGCAACAGGATTCAAACTCAAATCCCCAATATTTTGATATTGCAGAATATAATTAGTCCCGGAAATGAATGATGCTGAAAACTCCAACAGTACTTTTGATACATCCGGTTCATAAAATGAGGCATCAACAGGATTTCCAATACCATTATTAACCGAATAATTATTTATGTCTGAAGCAGTACCCGGATCAAGTGCCTCATTAAATATCATAAGAAAATGCTGTTCATCAATAACCTGAGAAGACAATAATTGTGGTGGAATATCGTCAATAAAAGGATCTCCGCTCACAACAAAATCATCAAAAAAGAAATGTTGAGAACGAGTTTCGGTATAAACACATCTGACACCAAAATATGTTGAACTGAAATATGTATTATCCAAAAAGCTACCCTCTGAGTAATAATCTGTCCCGCCTAAAGTGTCAGACATCAATGTCCAGTTTCCTATCGCATCACGGGTTACTTTCACCCGTACATTTACTGTTGTTGTGTTCAATCTCCCATCAGTACCATTAATTATCATGGTGCTGGTTGATACGTCTTTTCTGTATAAACTTACCTCTCTCTCAGTATTGCCTATTTTAACAAAATAACCATTTGTAACAGAATTCAAATCAGAGCTATTTGAGACAAGGTAAACTTCACAGTAGTTCGTAGAGGAAGGATTAAAACTCAATTTTACAAGAAATTCCCAACTTGCATCGTTAATTGCACCACAAGTTGTCGCCAGATAAGAATTGCCTGCCGCCTGAGGGTTTTCATACAACTGCAACTGGGTAGAAGCATCAACCACGAATTTGTTTGTATTACCATTCCATGCAGGGTTTTCGGAAAAGTTTTCATCACTAAAATCATCGCTGAACTGGGCATAACTTATCAGCGGAAGTAACAATATAATGAAAATTAATTTTCTCATATCTTATTTAAATTTATTCCACATAATTTGAAAACTCAAAATATCCTGATAATCAAATCAATACATATAAAAATATTTTGACTATCATAAACATTGCTATAATTTTGTTTTCACATTGTAAAAATACCTTAAATTATTTTATTATTTCAATTTTGCGGAAAGATTAGTTAAAAATTATAATTTTACGACAAAATAAATAGAATTATATGAAATTAGCAATTGTAGGTGTAACAGGAATGGTAGGAACAGCTATCTTAAAAGTTTTGGAAGAGAGAAATTTTATTCCTGCTGAGATAATCCCTGTTGCTTCTGAAAAATCGGCAGGCAGAGAAATAGTTTTTAATTCAAATAAATATTCAGTAATAACAATAGAAGAAGCATTAGCTTTAAAACCCGACATTGCAATTTTTTCGGCAGGTAAAGAAGTCTCTTTGGAATATGCACCAAAATTTGCCAAAAACAAAACTATCGTTATTGATAATTCGTCTGCTTGGAGAATGCACAAAGAAATAAAACTTATTGTTCCTGAAGTAAATATTTCTATACTTGAAGACAACGATTATATAATCTCAAACCCAAATTGTTCTACAATTCCACTTACTGTTGTTTTATGGCCTCTGCATTTAAAATACAAACTTAAAAGAGTAGTTGTTTCAACATATCAATCTGTTACAGGTTCGGGTTTTAAAGGTTATAATCAACTTATGACAGAAAGATCGGGCAAAAAAGCTGAAAATCCTGTGTATCCTCATACAATTGACTTAAACTGCATTCCTCATGGCGGAAATTTTCTCGAAAATGATTATACCGATGAGGAAATGAAGTTGATAAACGAAACACGTAAGATTTTAAATATCCCCGATTTAAAAATTACATGTACTGTTGTCAGGGTTCCTGTGTTGGGTGGTCATAGTGAAAGTGTTAATGTTGAATTTGTTAAAAAACCGGATATAAAAGAAGTTAAGAAAATAATTTCCGACACTATGGGTGTCGTTGTGCTTGACAATCCGTCAAAAAATGAATATCCGACACCGATATTAGCACAAAGCAAAAATGAAACCTTTGTAGGAAGGATAAGGGCGGACGAATCAAACGAAAAAGCGATAAATCTATGGTTAAGTGCCGATAATTTACGAAAAGGAGCCGCAACCAATGCTGTTCAGATTGCAGAATATATTTCTGATAACTTTATTGATTAAATGGTCAGACGAAGACGGAAGAAAAAATACAGTACAACAATAAAAATTGTGCTGATAGTTACAGCAATTGTGGCTGTTTGTGTTTTTTATTCCGACATTATGGATCTCTTCAGACCCGTTTTACAAAAAGTTGAAAAATACTCCAATATTAAAAGAGATCTTAAAGATTATACTGTATTTGGAATTGATGTGTCTGAATATCAGACTGACATTGATTGGAAAAAGCTTTGCGAAAATGATCGTCCTGATTTTGTTATTATAAGAGCTTGTGCGGGGAAAAACAAACTGGACAAAAAATTCTTAACGAACTGGAAATCGGCAAAGGAAATTGGAATAATCAGAGGTGCTTATCATTATTATCGTCCTGATGAAAAAAGCACTGAACAGGCTGAATTTTTCATAAAAAATGTACAGCTTGAAGCCGGAGACCTTCCGCCAGTACTTGATATTGAAAAATTCAGTCGTGTGCAAAGCTTAAACAGTCTTAAGTCAGGATTATTGAACTGGTTGAAAATTGTTGAAGAGCATTATGGAATAACTCCAATTTTATATACCTACAACAAATTCTACACCGCAGCCATAGCAGACGATCCGCGTTTTGCAAAATATCCCGTTTGGATTGCTTGGTACACAACACGGGGAGATCCGTCGAAAATTACAGAGGACTGGGTTTTCTGGCAATATACAGACAAAGGTAGTCTAAGCGGTATAAAAGGCAATGTTGATGTAAATGTTTTTAATGGCAAAATCCAGGATTTGGATGGATTGAGGAAAAAGGAATAAAGGGAGTGAATCACTCTTATATATAATTTTATGTAGGTTATGTATAATTTCACAATATGCAATATACTACACATAACATGCTGATATTCAATCACATACCCCCCCCCATCACACACTTAAACATTTTTTGTATTTTGTATAATTTAAATGACGGTTAGTAAATTTAATAGAAAAATATATTACATTTGTTGTTGAGGAATTATAATATCCCCGAACGTATTAAAGAGTAGAAGGTTTGCTGCCCTATATGCTTTAATTATTTGAAAATTTGCATTGATAAGAAAAGTGTTTTAACGAATATTTTATTTTATACATATTTCAAATTTAAGAAAGGAGGTGAGATTAACAGAAATCAATTATTTATGATTTAATTAGCATTGTAAGACAATCCTGATTTTTAGTAAAAAGATTAAAAAATTCTATTTGCTTTTCAGTGTATCAGCAAATATATTTTAGAGAGAATTAAAAAAGAGCAACACAGCCTCATCGAAAAGAACTGTGTTGCCCGAAAGGTAAAACCGAAGTTTATACTTCGCAAAATTAGTAAAATTATGAGAAAAATAAGTTTAAAAAATGTAAAAAACACAACAATTAGTAGTTTATTTGCAGTAATAGTGGTAATTATGGCTATGTTTATGACAGTAGCGTGTGAAAAAGATGAAACGATTACAAATTCGACTATCGTTAAAGACCCAAATACTGTTTTGTTTAATCTGAAAGTAGATGAGGATGGTATTATTGTTTTTAAGGATTTTGAGGAAAGAAAAATTGTAATGGATGAACTGATGAAAATGACTACTTCTGAAATAAAAGAATGGGAACATAAGATTGGCTTTCAATCATATGAGACTTTTCTAAATGAAGCTGAGCATCAAATCGGCGAATCAAATGACAAAGATAGCTTTTATGAAGTTTTGAATAATTACAAAGAATATTTTTACCTCAAAACTCTTACAAATGGAGATGTTTCAGTAGAAAGAAGATTTCCATCAACTTTATATTTACAGTACTGTAACAAGGATGGTCTTTTTATTGTTGGTGATAGTATTTTTAAAGTGGGTAGTTCTTCTTTTGTTTTTACTCATATTAATAATAGAGCAGAAATTGAAAATCTCTCTTCTGATGACATTAAAAGAGTTGCTAGTAATAATACTATAAAAAAATTGACCTATTGTAATGATGAGACAATACTTGTAAAATACGGTTCAATGATTGATGGTGAGGCAATATATGACCCTGATGGGTGGAAAAATGATAGATATTGTAGATTAAAACTAATTGCATACTACGAATATATATCGAATGGTCAAGGTAGGGCTATGGTAAAATCACATGTTTATGGAAAGAAGAAAAACATTTTTGGTAATTACGTTGCTTACAACACGATATTAAGCCACAAAGATATTTCTTTTGAAGTAAGATATCGATATTCAGAATATGGAGCTGACCATGACGAATATGGAACAATTAACGATTATCAAGGAACAGTAGAAGAAGAAAATCATTATGGCTATTATCAGGTATATTATCCTGTTACCATGAATGAGGGTGATAATATATATACTATCTTCTTATCTGGATTTGGAAAAGGTTCTCATAGGGGTATGAATAACATTTGGGCAATTATTAATAAACCTTGATGAATTATTGATTTGCTGGAGAACTCTTTTGTTCTCCAGCTTATTTAATTTATATTATTATGATAAAAATTATTATTATTTCGGTAACCTTAACTTTATTTCTAAGTTGTAATGCTCTTTATTCACAGATTACCATTAGACCGGAAACTTCAATCGGCATTAACAAATGTTATAATCTAGGTATAATGTCAACTATGGTAGGTATAGAAAAAATATTACCTGCTCATTCATATTCTATAGGAGCAGAAGTAAATTATGAAATAAAAGCTTCAGGATTTTCAATTAACTTAGGACTGGGAATTCTAAACCAACCTGCAATATATGTTTTATCATCATCTTACGTTTTTTATCGATATGAAGAACCGGAAATAAAATATGAAACTTTCCGAAGGAAGTTGAATTATTTTTTTATTCAAACGCCATTAACTGTTACACGACAATATGATTCGGGATTTAAATTTGGCATAGGAGTTAACTTTAAATATTATCTTCCGAAGTTTACAACTCCTGATAACATTTTTTACAGATTTGAATATCGTAACTTTAATTGGGGGGCCCTTATGTTATTGGGATATCAATCTGATAATAATATCTATATTGGATTGAAATCAGAATTTGAAAATCCGGGATTTATTACAGAAGAATTTGTTGGGGAAACAACCATTTTCGCTAATTTTAACACTATGTTAAGTATTGGTTATATCTTCAAAATTAAAAAATGAAAACAACTTTAGTCTTTATTGCTATTATTTGCTTTACTAACAACGTTTTAGGGCAAATTTCGATTAAACCGGAATTATCATTTGGGGTTAACTATATTACAAGTTATAGAAAGAAGATGTCTAACCCGGATATAGTTAAAACGCTTCCGATACATTCAGGTTCAGTAGCTGTTTTATGCGATTATTCTTTCAATGATACTTCTTATAACATTGGTTTTGGAGTGGGATTATTGCTTCGACCTGCTGTGTTCATTTTAAGGGATCAGGATTTGTCAATGTATTCTGAAGATATAAATCTAAGTCAGATGACTTTTGGATTTGATTCATTTTATAAAAAACAAAACTATGTTTTCATTGATTTTCCGATTTACTTTAAGAGAAACTATAAAAATGGATTTTCAATATTGGCGGGACTTGGTTTTAAGTATTATTGTTCAGAATTAGTAAAACATAACCCACACCTCTCTCGTCTTGTTTTAAAAAAGTTTAATTGGTGTCCTATAATTGGTTTCGGATATAATATTAAGAATAGGTTTAGCTTAACCTTAAAAGCAGAGCCGGAAGTAAGTCCATTTATAAAATCGCCTGATACTGAATATAAAGTCATTTTTTCAAATTATAATTTTTTATTCAGTTTTGGTTACAAATTTACTATTGATTAAAAGCTGAAAGACTGTTTTATATGTTATTATTTATTTGAATATAGAATATCAAATGAATGTGTGGGAAGCAATAAAGACTAAAGTTGTTTTTATGAAACAAAAAATACTTGTTTTCATTTTTTTGTTGTTGTTTTTGAATTACTATGAATTGGTTGCCCAAAACAACACCATTTCAGGTTATGTAACTGATGCTAAAACAGGAGAAAGGCTAATTGATGCCGGCATTTATGATAAATATTCAGGTGCAGGAACTTATACGAATGAATATGGTTTTTACAGTCTTAGTTTAAAAAACGATTCTGCAAGAATAGTTGTATATTATATTGGTTATAAGGAATGGATAAAAAATATAAAAACGGATACAAGCACATATCTCAATATTGATCTTGACCCCGTATTAATGCTTGATGAGGTTATAATATCGGGAGAAAACAATGGAATAAATAAAAATTCAGAATTAAAAACACTTTCAACTAAAGAGGTAACTACTTTACCAGGATTTGCCGGAGAAAAAGATTTCATGAAAACTATGCATCTTTTACCAGGAATAAATGCAGGTAGTGAGGGAAGCAGCAGTATTTTTGTGAGAGGGGGCGGTGATGGTCAAAATTTAATTTTACTTGATGGCGTTCCAGTGTATAATACAGATCATGTTTATGGATTTTTATCTGTCTTTAACAGTAGTGCTATCTCGCATCTAAATATTTATAAGGGAGGTTTTCCGGCAAGATATGGAGGACGTCTTTCTTCGGTTATTGATGTAAGAATGAAAGAAGGTAATCTTTATGAATATCATGGAAATATAGTGCTTGGACCTGTTTCGTCCTCAATATGTTTTGAAGGTCCTGTGATAAAAGGAAAAACTTCGTTTATGATTGCAATAAGACGAACTTTGCTTGATATTATTACCAGACCTTTTATGAATTTCTTTTCAATGATGAATGATGATGCAGGGTCGCTATTCGGATATTATTTTTATGATGCTAATATTAAAATTAACCATACATTTAGTGATAAAGACAGGATTTTCTTAAGCTTTTATTCAGGAAAGGATAAATTGTTTTCGTGGCAATTAAATGAATTCTCAATGGGTTTGAATGAGATAGACAATGATTTTAACTGGGGAAATATAACTGCAGTTGCAAGGTGGAATCATATTTATGGTAATAAACTTTTTTCCAATACAGGAGTATCATACAGTCGTTATAAAAACGGGACCATGAACTTGGAACAGTTTTCTGATTATCAGACCGGAGACGTTTTCAAAAGTTATTTATACGAGTTTAATTCACAGGTTCAAAGTCTTAGTGCCCAAATTGACTGGGATTGGAGAATAAATCCTGCTAACAATGTCCGTTTTGGAATAAATTACCAGAATATGTATTATAGTCCCGGTAAAACTGTAACAAAAACATTAAATGACGGTCAGTTTTTAGTAGAATCATCAATAATTCCAAATAAAAGATCAAATGATGGATATATCTATGTTGAAGATGATATAATATATAAAAACATTGAGACTAATATTGGTATCAACTTTTCTGCCTGTTTTGTTGATAGCACAATTTATCCTACTATACAACCACGGATAAGAGCCGCATGGCTTGTCAGCGAAAATTTCTCAATATTTGGTTCTTATACCGAAATGACACAAAATATTCACATGCTTACTCGAAACACTATGGACCTTTCTACAGATTTATGGTTGCCTTCAACTTCAACAATTAAGCCTATGTATGCAAAACAAGGTGTTGTCGGGTGTAAATACGAGTTTAATAAAAGTATCACAGCAAGTTTTGAAGCATATTATAAAAACATGGACAACCTTATTGAATATCGTGAGGGAGCAAATTATATTGAGAATCAACCAGATTGGGAATCTTTAGTTACGGCAGGAAGTGGAAAAGCATACGGAGTTGAATTTTTATTAGAAAAAAAATCCGGTATAGTGTCCGGTTGGGTTTCTTATACCTTGTCAAAATCAACACGAAAATTTGAAGAACTAAATGGAGGTAAAGAATTTCCCTTCAAATATGATCGTTTGCATAATATTTCGATTGTTGCAATCTGGAACATTAACGAAAATGTAAATCTTTCAGCAACATGGGTTTATTACACTGGTACAGCTTATACTCTTACCGAGGGACTTTATCCCACAATATATCCCGATGGCAGCAACTATGGATATTGGGCTCAGGCATTATCAGAAAGAAATGGGTATCGTATGCCTGATTATCATAGGTTAGATATAAGTGCTAATTTTTCAAAGATAAAAAAACGTGGGACAAGAATATGGAGTATAGGGATTTACAACCTATACAATCGTCAAAATCCTTATTTTATGTATCTTGACTATAACGATAGTGGAAATGCAATACTTAAACAAGTATGCTATTTCCCAATAATTCCATCATTTAGTTATTCATTTAATTTTTAAAAATGAAATCAGTTGCTATATATATATTATTACTCACAATTCTGTTAACTTCTTGTGTTAAAACAGCAGAATATCCCATAGGAACAGATATTAAACGTCCTGTTCTTTATTCTTTTATTAATAATAATGAAATAGGAGTTCAATTATACTGGAGCCGTTTACTTTCAGAAGAAGGAAACAAACAGACTATCAATAATGCAACAGTAATGCTATTCGAAGACGATGATTACAAAGGTGAAATGGCTTTCATTTCTGATGGATATTATAAAATGAACAGTTTTATTCCGGGTGCAAATAAAGAATATAAATTGCTTGTTGATGTCCCAGACTATGGAGAAATTAGTGCAGAAACAAGAATGCCAAACGAAATTAACCCTGTATTTAACTTGACTATTATTGAAGACAGTTCTAGTGTTATTCTAAATCAGGTATTTTCAGACCTAGCCGGGATCGAAAATTTTTATTTTACTAATGTCAAATTATTACTATATTTTGGCAATAATGTTATTGACACTACAATTTTGATAGAATTAAGCTCCCCAATGCACGATAACTTATATAATGAAAAAGGAACATTATTTCATGACCGTATGATTGATGGGCAAAATTATAATTGTATTATAAATATAGAAAACTACTATTTTAATTATTATGATGGAGAGAATCATGAACATGTTTACTGCGATTCTGCAATAATTATTCCTCAATTCAGAATTATAAATAAAGATTTTTATCACTTTTATATTGATGTTATGATACAAAATTATAATAATGAGAATGCATTTTCAGAACCATACCCCATCCATTGTAATATAGTCAATGGTTATGGTATAATGGGTGCATATTTTGAATACTCTGACAGCTTAAAACATATTCCTATTCACTAATTACCAATCGTATGATTATTTCTTGCGGCATATAACAAAAATTGTTTATGACCATTATGGGATAACTCCAATTTTATATACCTACAACAAATTCTACACCGCAGCCATAGCAGACGATCCGCGTTTTGCAGATACTGTACAAAAAAGTGTGTAAAGCTCAAGAAAAAATCGATTTTTGTAGTTGAAACAATAAAAATTGAAAAATATGAACTTTACA
>DAOOPK010000017.1:0-23248 GCA_035388205.1 Bacteroidales bacterium | reverse complement strand
CCAAAAGTATCAAACCCTGCAAAATTAAATACTGGGCTTTCAACCGTTCCTGAAACTTCCTGATCGTTCAAATATATTATTGATTGAACGGTGTCTGAACTAACATAAGCTTTGTATTGAAGCGAAACATATCCATCCTGATTTTCAATCAGCAGTCCTGTTGAATCGTATAATTCTATCACATCCGAAAAAGCAATATCTCCCCAAACTGCAGGCAGTGCAAAACTTGCATCATACTGAACCTCCTTGTCCCATTTATTAAGATCGAAATTATCCTTTATGCAGGAATTCATAAATATCATAAACAGTATTATGACAGCTGATAAGAATACTTTTAATTTCATAGTTTTAATTTTCATTTACTTCGTAATTATACAACAAATTTTCGGGACCACCAACCAACAAATTAAATTTATTAGCAGAATTATTCAAATATCCTATGCTGAAAAGGGTAAGTCCATGAAGTGGAAAACCACTGTAAAGACTTCCGTCTTCATTCAATAAAAATATTTTTCTATCAGCTTTAGAGACGATTCCAATTTTAGTTTGGTTGCGTGGAAATGAATAAAATGTCGGTTCACAAGTTATGTCGCTTTCAAAGTCGAATGAAAAAACCGACTTTTTATTTTTGCGAAAAACCTCCAGTCGTTTTCCGTCAATAAATATATACTCAGAAACACCATCCGAATCAATATCTTTCAGAGCAAAAAAGTGATTTTCGGAAAAGTCTTTAATCTTAATGGAATCCTGTGAGCCATCAGTAAAAAACATCCTGATAACACCTTTTGAATCGGTTGTAACAAATCTTGCCTTATCATTAAAATTATCCATCCAAATTTTATTGTTTTTAGAAAACTCGAATTTTGTAAGGAACTCAATTTTTGTATTCCCTGCACGACTTATAAAATATGATCTGTATTTATCATTAAAAACTATATAATCTTCAGATCCAATAACATAATGATTTGGTTCGCATTTTACAAGATGTTCTGTTTCTTCAAATTCCCAACCTTTAACAAGATTGCCTTCAGCGTCATACAGGTATACTTGTTTATCTGAACAAGGTACTAATATTCTGTAGGTCTTATTATTGTCATAATCGAAAACTGCAATTGGCGCAGTAGATTCCGCTCTGAAAGAAACGGGGAATTTTTCGATATAATTCCCCAGACGATCAATCAGATGCAGTTTTGATTTTGTTGAGAACAAATATTGTAATTTATCATTTTTAAAAGCGTCTATCTGAACTATTTTGCTCGTGATTTGCTCATCAAGTTGAATACGCCAAATCTCAAGTCCACTATCAGTTAATAAATATAAAATATTTTTTTCATCCTGAACAAGAATTTCCTTTGAGTTATCATTATGATTTATGACCAGTGCAGGTTTACAACTTACTGTATTATCTAACCGACTTTCCCAAATGGTTACAGGCTTATCCTCTAGTTCTTTCGAGTGGCTAAAGACGATATTATTATACAGACTCCCATTTGCAGCAGTAATTTGATAACCTAATATACCTATCTTCCGGACCGATGTACTTTTAGCTTTCAATAAACTTGACAAGGTATCAGAAATATACTGGTATATTAAACTTTGTCCCTCCGTGAAAGAGTAATATGTAAACATAAGAGATTTGTCGGAGAAATTATCCAAAAACAAACTATGTTCAATGTTTGTTTCAAGTGTTTTATTTAAAACTGCATCATAGGCAAATTTGTGCAGGGATTCTTTAGAGTCAGACAAAACCATAAAATTTTTGACAAAACAGATATATTGACCTGAGCAATTTTTGAACATTTCTCCAAACAAAAGTGATGGTAAGTTTTTAAATGGCAAAACATAACAAGGAATAGTGGTTTTTGCGTCAATGACAATCTCAGTTTTAAATTCATTTATTGATTTTCCTGTTTTAACTGATATTGAACGTAAAATATTTTCAAGTTCCAAAATTCCTCCCGATTGAGATTTAAGTCCTATAACAGTATAATATGACGGTTCTTCAATAGCTGAAACTGAATTTATTACAGAAAAACAAATTTCATTTTCGACCAAAGGATAAAAACTACTCTTAATATCAATGCCGTATTTGTTTTTGATATCGCTTATCGCTTGTTCCCTTTCCACATCGCTTTTAATAAGTTTGAGATATGAATTTAAGCGTTTATCAAATTCAGAATAATCATTAAAAGCTAAAACTGTGTAAAATGCAGTATTATCTGTCAATATCTGCCGAGTTAAAATCTCAACAGGCTTTTGCGATTTCAAGATGTTTGTGTAATACCCAATACTGTCATTACTATAGATAAAACCGTTTAGGTTTATTTTATCAGCAAAAATATTCATATCCAATCCTGTCCAACCCGAATAAGCATTTAAAAATCCGGACTTTTGTAAGTATGAATTGCTTAAATATTTTGACAAGACCTCAGGCAATATTTTCATATTAACAAAAACATTTGCCTGTTCCTTTTTGCCTGCAGATTCGTAAATATTGTAAAATTCTTGATCTTTTTTACAAATACTTTCAGCATTTATAAGATTATCTATTGATTTTTCGATACAAACTGCTGAATAAGAGATAATCAATAAATGATTTTTCACAGCAAAAAAGACTTTCGGATAATTTTTAGAGGAAAATTCGAAGATGTCAGACTTTTTATAATCTCTGGATTTAATTTCTCCGGACTTTTTAAGTTCATCTTCTATTTGCTTAATAAATTTTCCATCTTTAGTTTCTTCAGGTAATTCGGCAATTGCAGTCTGCAGGATCTTTTCTCCTGACTTCTCAAAGCTGAATAATACTTTCCCTTGTGAAGTAACTGATTTTACTGATTTGTAATAACAAAGGCTGTCGAGATAATCAATAAGTGAATTCTGCATAGTGATATTGAACACATCATCAATTTCCTGATATACTAGACTTTGCTTATTGAGTTTTTCAACAAATACCGGAAAATTTGAAGTTTCCAGTATGATAAATGGAGTTCCTGAAACGGCATCAATTGCTTTGGATCTTTGAGAAGCGGGTTTAAATAAATAAAGGATTAGCAACATTATGACCACTACCGCCAAAGAGATTCCGATTAAAATCCATATCTTTTTCTTCATTTAATTAATATATTTTATTGTAAAAATAATATTCGTTATGGTTGAATATCAGATAATTAAAAAAACAAATTAACATAACTAAGTTAAAAAATATCAATTCATACAATAAAGACGAATGAGTAATAAGAATATCTTAGCGGTGTTAAATTGTTAAACATGAAATTTCTTATTCTTACTACAATAATTAGCTGGGTATTAAACTTTAGCATTACCGACTATCCTGACGGAGATAAAAAAAACGGACAGGACACTGATAAAAAGAAAGAACAAAGTTCGGGCTACTTATACGAAAAGATAGATGCTGCCATGTTTTGTTTGTATGATTCGTCAAATATCTGGTGGCTTTCACCTGATCAAATATCTGACAGTCTTCGTAACGTAAGAGTTCCCCAATACCCTGAATACGTTTACAATCAACGAATAGCTGACCTTGACGAAACAACACCTATGGATCTTGATTACAATGAATATGTTTTACGATACATAGATGCTTACGGAGTAAGGAATAGAGATAAAATGCAGATAGTAATGACAAGGTCGGCATATTATTTCCCAATCTTTGAAGAATATCTGGATAGGTATAACTTACCTCTTGAGCTCAAATACCTTGCTGCTGTTGAATCAGCTTTAGATCCTACAGCTTTATCCCCTTCGGGAGCAGTAGGATTGTGGCAATTTATGAAGCCCACGGCAGACCTTTTCAATCTTACTGTGTCATCCTATGTAGATGAGAGACGCGATGTTTACAAATCTACTGACGCAGCATGTCGTTATCTTAAATGCCTATATGAAATGTTCGAAGACTGGCAACTTGCTCTTGTAGCGTATAACGGAGGCCCAGGCACAGTAAAAAAAGCAATTGCCAGAAGTGGCGGAAAAACTGATTACTGGGATTTGAGACCATATTTCACACCTCAGATGCAGAATTATGTTCCCGCATTTATCGCAATGTACTATCTTATGGAATACCATGCAGAACATAACATTTTCCCGGTGCAGACATTTATAGAAGCTAATAAAACTGACACCTTACTTGTTCAAGGATATTTGCATTTGAGCAATATTGCAGAAATTACCGGTACTGATGTAAATTTGTTGAAGAAACTAAATCCTGTCTATTCTTATGGTTATATCCCAATGGATGGAGATGATCATGTATTAGTTTTGCCTTCAGAAGTAACTCATTTATTCTTAAATAAAAGTGAGGATATTGAAGCTTTAAGAGATACTGTTACTGACACATTGGCAATTCCTCCATTTATGGTCAAACCTATTCGTCCTAACATTGTGTATCATCAGGTTGTAAGCGGAGATAACTTTTTCAGACTTGCCGCAAAATATAACTGTTCAATCCCTGAAATATTTAAATGGAACGGACTTGCTGAAGGATATGTTTTGAAAATTGGAGATAGTCTGAAAATATTTGTGGAGTAATCGAACGGACGAACAGACGAATCCCGTTAAATCAGAAATTGCAATTATTGATGAGATAATTTCAATTTCTTAAATAGCAGACTCGTTAAAAAAGAATGCTTTGCAATTTCTTGTTTTAACGAGGATCCACGAGCCTATGGCTCGGGACAAACGAAGTAAGAACAGAAGAACAAACGAAGTACGAACAGCATGATAATGCAAGAACCAGCAGTAAAAATACCTTAGCCTTAGCCTTCTCCTCAGCCTTTAATTTTAAAGTACGAACAAACGAACGGACGAACGGACGAACAAACGAACAGAGGAACAGAGGAACAAACGAACAGACGAACAATCGAACAGGGGAACAAACGAACAGAGGAACAATCGAACAGAAGAACAAACGAACGTACGAACGGACGAACAGACGAACATTTGAACAATCGAAGGACGAATACCATGATAATGCCAGAACCAGCAGTAATAAACCTCAGCCTTAGCCTTAGCCTCAGCGGTGTATTTTTAAGTACGAACAATCGAACTGACGAACAGATGAACAAAGGAATTACAAACAGACGAGTCAAACAGTTGGTACAATTCAATCCATCCTATTCATCATAATTCTCTTCCTCATAATAATCTTCCTCGTTGTTTTGGATTGTGAAGCCCCATTTTGATGCAAAATCGGATTGAAATTTATTAAACCTGTCAAAGGCTGAATCATATTTATTAAGAGCACTTTCAAAATATGAATCATAAGTATCCCAATCTGTTTCCGAAAAATCTTCCCCTTTCTTAATTATTAAGTTCATTATCTCAGACAGATCTTTACTTGTGATTTCCTTATACATTTTCATGAAGATTTTCATTTCTTTGATATAGTCATCTTTCCCGTCGAATTTCCCCATTGCAGCTATGTCTTTATTTGCTTTCTTGATAGTTTGCAAAGCATTTTTCTTTTCTTTTGCTATCAAATCGGGATCGAAAGCATCAAGTGCATCCACAAATTTTGCCAATGCATCATCAACAGATGTTTGTATTGCAATCATCTTATCATTGTATTCTAAAGCGGAATTTTTATCTTGTGCTGAAAGCTTAATTGTCGTCAGCAGAGTTATTGATAACAATAAAATCAATATTGATAATCTATTTTTCATGGTTACATTTTTTAAATTATTAATAATCGCTAATAAAAGAATTTAAATTTATTAAATATAAAGCCCTGAAAAATCAAGGCTTTATATTTTCAAATTTAATTGTCTTTGTTGATTTTAAAATCCCATTTGTCAGCAAACTTTTCCTGATAACTATCAAATTCAGCAAAAGCTGCATCATATTTTTCTAATGCTTTGTCATACAAACCACTGTATGTTTCCCAGTCCTCATCTGTCATTTCTTCTGAATAGCCAACCAAATCAATTATATCAGTAAGTTCATTTGTAACAATGTCTTTGTACATTTTCAGCAAATCCATCATTGCATTTTTAAAATCATCGTTACCATCGAAATCACGCATATCCTTAACTTCTTCGATCGCTTTATCAATTTTTTCTAATGTTTCAAGTCTTGAATCTTCCATTGCTTGTGGATCATAAGTATCAATAACATCTAACAGTTCAACAATAGAGTTATCAACTTCAGTCTGAATTGCGATAAGATCATCATTATATTTTAATGCTGTTTCAGAAGTTTCAGCATTTAATATTTTGTCCAATTTGTCTTTTGCTCCTGAACCACAAGAAACGAGAAACAAACTCACAATAACAGTTGTAATAAATAAATTTTTCATAGTTATAATTATTAAGTTATTAAATAGTAAAACTATACAAAATTAACAAACTAATTTAAAAAACACTATTTTTGCAAAAAAAATAATATGGCAAACAGAAGAAATTTAAAAAAGGACATTAATTGGCTGACCGATGAAGTAATAACAGACTGCCTGTTGTATATGGAATTCAATCCGGATAAAAACAATGAAAAATTGGTCGAAATAGTAAATGAAATAATTACTAAAAGAGACGAATTGATAAGTAAGATCAATAAACCGACATCAAAGCTTGATCCTAAAGAAGTTAAAAAGCAATATGTTGAAGTTGTCAAAACTCTTTTTAAAACAGCAGATAATTGTTTCGAAAGTCTGAGTAAGCTTTCTAAAAAATAATGCAGAAGATCATTATTGTACCGGACATCGGTAAGGTGATAATCACAAAAAAAACAAACGCATCCAGAGTAAAATTAAGAGTTCATCCTGAAAAGGGAGTACTTATAACCATCCCTTATTATGCAAAATTTAAAGAAGGGGAAGATTTTTTATATAAAAACCTCAAATGGTTACATGAAATGCTAAACAAGCTGTCTGAGAAAAAAAATGACTCTTTGTTTAAACCGGGGACAGTATTTGTTACGAATAATCTCAAATTACAATTCATTACGCATAATAAATCAGCTATTGCAGCAAAACTGGAGTTCGGGTTTATTAATATATATTACAATCCTGAGTATTCAAATTTTGAGGATGAAAGAGTTCAAAAATTCATAAAACGATTCATCTTATTATGTTTAAAGAATGAAGGACAAAAATACCTACCGAATCGTCTGGATGCCCTTTCAAAAAAATCCGGATTAAAATACAGAAGTGTAAAAATTGGAACTGCCGGTACACGTCTTGGTTCGTGTAACTCCAGAAATGATATTATGTTATCTGCAAGATTAATGCTTTTACCAGAAAATCTAATTGATTATATAATTTTACACGAACTGTGTCATATTGTTCATAAAAATCACGGAGATAAATTTCACTCTCTTTTAAACCAATTAACAGATGGGCATAGTGATGAATTGAACAAAAGACTTAAGAAAAGCAGGATTGAAATAACACCTGGAGTGTATTGTTAAGGCTTATTTTGCTCTTTCAACGTATTCTTTAGTACGAGTATCCACCTTTATTTTTTCTCCGATTTCGATAAACAAAGGAACCATAACACTTGTACCTGTTTCGATAGTGGCCGGTTTTAAAGCATTAGTTGAGGTATCGCCTTTAAGGCCTGGCTCTGTATAAGTTATTTCTGCTACAATAAAAGGTGGTAATTCACATGTCATTGGAGTTTCTGTTTCGGCATGGAAAACAATTTCGACTTCCTGACCTTCTTTTAGAAATTCGACTCCTTCAATAAGGGCTTCAGCTAAAGAAACCTGCTCATAGGTTTCCAGGTGCATAAAATTATATCCCATATCATCTTTGTACAAATACTGATATGGACGGCGTTCTATTCTGATAATATCAATTTTTGCTCCCGAAGTGAAAGTGTTTTCAATTACTCTACCATTTTCGAGACTTTTCATTTTTGTTCTTACAAAGGCTCCGCCTTTTCCTGGTTTTACATGCTGGAAATAAACAATCTGGTAGGGTTTGCCATTAAATTCTATTGTAAGCCCATTTCTAATATCTGCTGTTGATGCCATAATTTCAAAATTTGTCGCAAAAATAATAATATGATATCGTTTTCAAAATTTTATGAGTAAAAATATTTTTTAGGAAATGCATTATACAAATTATATTCAAAAAAATTCTCGTTTACAGACGATATTGATGTCTAAGCATTATACCGCAAAACAAGTAAGGTAATATCGTCAGATTGTTCAAATCCGTCAACAAATATAGCTACTTCATCGAGAGTCTTAATAACTATTTCTTTTATGTTTTCCGAGCCAATCTCCCCTACTGCTTTCAACAGTCTTTCTTCGCCGTACAGTTTTTGTTCCCAATTCATTGCCTCGGTAACACCGTCAGTGTACATAAAAATCGTATCTCCTTTTCCTAAAGTGATGGTCTCATTTACAAATTTATACTCTTCAAATGCAGCTAACACAATTCCTGTTTCCATCTTATGATATTTTGTCCCATTACTATTATCAATATGAATAAAAGGATTATGTCCGGCATTAGCATATTGGAGCTCTCCTGTCCTGATATTAAGCTTACCTAAAAATAATGTAACAAACATACACTGGATATTGTCATGACAAAGAGCATTATTTACTTTGAACAAAACTTCGGCAGGACTAACCCCACTCATTGCAATAGACTTAATCAGAATGTTTGTCATAGACATAAACAAAGCTGCAGGAACCCCTTTCCCAGAGACATCACCAATTGTAAATCCTAAATGCTCCTGATCAATCATAAAGAAATTATATAAGTCTCCACCAACTTCTTTGGCAGGACGCATAAAGCCTGCAATTTCAAATAAATTATTTTCAGCCCTTACAGAATCATCCTTAGGGATCATACTCATTTGAATTTCACTGGCAATTCTAAGCTGACTTTCTATACTCTCTTTAGCTGCAGTTGTTTTTATCAGATTTTCCACATATTCATGCAATTTTTTCTGCATATACGAAAAAGCATTATGTAACTCCATCATTTCGTCTTCAGTCTTTATCTCAGGAAGTTTTACATTAAAATTACCACCTGCGATATCCTTTGATGCTTGAGCAAATAATACTAATGGGGAGGCTATTTTATTCACAATTTTTATTGTAAGGAAAACCAATAATATTATCCCTACTAATATTTGTAATACCATTATTACAGTCATACGATTTAACGAAGCATAAATCTCTTCATCGGGATAAACAACTGCAATTGAGTACTGTCCTGATTCAAGAGGGGTATAGTAAATCCATCTTTTATTTTTATTTCTCAGGTTATAATCACGGAATCTACTATTACCTTTTTGCAAATCTCGGCCTATCTCTCTAAGTAAAGGATCGCCCCAAGCCTCAGAAGTAGAAAAAATACTTTCATTCATAATTTGAGTACTATCAGGGTGAGCTAATACCCATCCATTTCGCGATAACATAAAAGCGTATCCTGTTTCAAACACCTTGATATTTGACACCATATCTGTATGATGATAAAGAGCTATATCAATTGTTGCCACCCCTGCGAAAATTCTACCATCTTCGGTATTTTTATAAAACGGAACAGAATAAGTAGCCATTAAGAACCCACCACCACCTTCGTCAAAGTATGGTTCTGACCAATATGGTTCTTGCAACATTTTAGGAATTTGATACCAATCCATATAGAAGTATTCGTAATCTTTACCTCCTAACAACATTGAATGTATTCCTTCAGTATTTCTATATGCATAAGGCGAATAGTATAATCCTTTTTCAGGGTAAAAATTTGGCTCAAAAGCAATAGCCGATCCACAAACCTCGTCATTTTCTTGTAAAACAGTGAGCAAAAAATTTGATAAGGAGTCTTTATCCAGTACATCCTTCTCCATCATCAAACTTATCATTTCCGGAATTTGCTCCAAGGACTGTAATTTATTTTCAATTTTCCCTTCGATATTTTCTGCCAATTGAATTGCGTAATCACGAGCAGAGTTTCTTATTACATCTCTAGAATAATAATAATAAAATGTTAAGATAAACAAAAATAGAGTTAGGGTAACTAATAATACTCTTGAGTTGATACGAAAGGATATAGTATTTTTCTGTATTCTCATTCTTATTTATTATTAGGAATTGGTACAACTGGTTTAAAAAAATCTTTATATGTAAAAGAAAACTCACAATTATTCATGTTTTTCAAGATATCCATTACTTGTTTAAAGTCATTCGGGTCTAATTCCCCAGAACTTACAGCTTTCCCTTCAATTGATTGAAATTCAAGAACTTTATCAAGCATCCATTTTTGATGAGTTATACTAGATGGGATATTTTCTTTTCGCATTAAATCCACTATTAATTTAACAGTATATTCACGATTCTTTGCTGCATATTCCCAACCTTTAAGACTTGCTTCTACAAATGCTTTGAGTTCATTCTTTTTTGCATCATAAGTATTTTTTAAAGCATAAAGTCCATCTTCAGGAATATCATAACCATAATCGGAAATAAAAAATGTATTCAATTCATTATGATCAATGCCACTAAGATAAATTACATTATATTCATTATAATACATTACAGTCATAATATCGACGCCACCAACTAAAAACAGATTTACAGAAGAAAGAATAGGAACCCATTCTACATCAAGATTATATTCTTTTATTAAAGATTTTGGCATATCTGAAAAGTCTTTATTCCAAATACTGATTTTCTTGCCATTAAAATCTTCAAGACTTTTAATATTACTCGATTTTTTACTTACAAATAAAATTGCAGAATGCTGTGATAGTTGGGCAATGTTTACAAGTTCGAGACCATCGCAACGAGAGTGCATTGCAGAAATCAAAAATGATGAGACCACATCTGCTTTTCCGCTTTCCAGTAATTCGAGTGAATTTGTCGTCGTTGTTGCATGAATAATTTCGACATCTATTCCTGCATCCTCATAGAATCCCTGATCTTGAGCTACATAATAACCTGCAAATTGAGCCTGAGGCATCCAATGAGTTGCAAAAACCACTTTAGGCTTTTGGGCATAAACGCTTAAGCCAGAAAACAGCATTAAAGCTAATACAAATAATTTAGCCTTCAGAAAATTTCTTTCTATAAATATAATACACATAAGATGTTAAGATTAATTATCGAGGGCTTTTACTGAAAATATATTCAAATTTTTACCATCTTTAAATTCATACCTAAATTCATCAACACTTTCTTTTGCCATCATAATTCCTAATCCTCCAATTTTACGTTCTTCGAGAGGTAATCCTAATTCATTTTCGTCAGGAGTTCTTGCTTCAAGTGGATTAAATGGGGTTGCTTTATCCTCAAGGATAACAACAAAAATATCATTCTCGAAATTTATTTTGATACTTATTACACCATCTGTAATTCCTGAACTTTGGTAACCATAAAGGATAATATTAGTTGAAATCTCGTCAACAGCAAGACATAAACCATAAATTTGTTTTTTGTTTAATCCTGCCTCACTTCCTTTTTGTGACACAAAATCTCTCATTGGTTCTAATGAGTCCAGAGAAGCAATAAAATTCCTCGATTCTGTTGCTTTTTTCATACTATTCCGGATATTTGTCAACAATAACCACACTAAAAATCAATCCTGTCATTTTCAAGGTTTCTATTAATTGATCTTGTGGTTTTACTAAAACTAATTTTGCCTGAGTTCCTAATTTCTGTTTTGCGAAAATAATAATTCTTAAGCCGGCAGAAGCCATAAAATCGAGATGCTCAACATCCATTACTAACTCTCTAGGGTTTTGTGGAATTATTTTCATTACTTCTTCCTGAAGCATTATTGCTGTTGAGGAGTCCAATGCTCCTGTCAATGTTAATCTTGCAACATTGTCAATCATTTTAGAATCAACTGTAAAACTCATATTTATTCCTCCTGTTAAATTATTTATAATTATTTTTCTATTAAAATTACTACCGAACGTGGTCCAAGAATAATACTATTTTGGTTTTCCAGTTTTTGCTCATAAGAGACCCCATAAAAATCAAATGGAGGCTGCATATCTGTATTAACAGACAAAAACCAGTTTTTACCATTTGGTAATTTTGGTAACTCTACTGAAACCGCTTCCCAAAACATATTCATAGCAACAAAGATAGTATTATCCTTATAATTTCCATTTTTTGCATGTCCACCATCAAGCATAAATGCCAAAAGATGGCTTGATTCAGACCAATCAGCTAGCCATGCTTGTTTACCGTGAAATGAAATATCCGAATAACCAGTATTCATATAATCACAATTTCGAAAATGTTGACTATTTCGCAAGACAGGATGTGTGCGTCTAAAGCTTATTATGTGCTTTGCAAAATTATATAAGTCTTCATTTTTTTTAATCAAATCCCAATTGAGCCAATTTAATTCGTTATCATGGCAATATGTATTATTATTTCCATACTGAGTCCTGCCCATTTCGTCACCCATCAGTAACATTGGTACGCCCTGACTGACAAATAATATTGACAATGCGTTTTTTATCTGTTTATGGCGAAGTTTGATAATATCCTGATTATCAGTCTCTCCTTCCCAACCACAATTCCAACTGTCATTATCGTTATTCCCATCCTGATTGTTTTCACCGTTAGCTTCGTTATGCTTTTCATTATAAGAAACCAAGTCGTACAAAGTAAATCCGTCGTGACAAGTTACAAAATTTATTCCGGCAGTAGCACCACGTGCAGAATACATATCAGGAGAACCCTGCATTCGCTGAGACATTTCCCCAACCATATTTTCATCACCTTTCAAAAACTTACGAACAGTATCGCGATATTTTCCATTCCATTCAGCCCATCTGCCGTAGCAGGGAAATGTTCCAACCTGATATAAGCCTCCGGCATCCCAAGCTTCGGCAATTAGTTTACACTTTGCCAGAATCGGGTCATAAGCCAAAGATTCAAGCAAAGGAGGATTGTTTAATGGGCTACCATCCTGTGCTCTACCTAGAATTGAAGCCAAATCGAATCTAAATCCGTCAATATGATATTCGGAGGCCCAGTATCTTAGGCAATCGAGAACCATATTGCGTACAATTGGATGATTACAATTCAGTGTATTTCCAGTACCTGAAAAATTAAAATAATAACCTTCCGGCGTAAGCATATAGTATGTTCTATTGTCAATTCCTTTAAAGGAAATTACCGGTCCACGATGGTCACCTTCGGCAGTATGATTAAAAACAACATCAAGAATTACTTCGATGTTGTTATTATGCAATTCCTTTATAAGATTTTTTAATTCATCTACCTGCATTCCATATTTTCCGGTAGCAGCATAGCCTGATTTAGGAGCAAAAAAATTAAGAGTACTGTAACCCCAATAGTTTACAAGCAATTCACCAGTATTAGGATCAAGTTTTGAATGTTCGTATTCATCAAACTCATAAATAGGCATTAATTCAATACAATTAACACCCAAATCCAATAAATATGGTATTTTCTCTCTTATCCCAGCAAAAGTCCCTTTAAATTTAATACCTGATGATGGATGAGTTGTAAAGCTGCGAACATGCATTTCATAGATTATAAGATCCTCTATATGGGTTTCTAAAGGTTTATCATTTTCCCAGTCAAAATCTTCAAAAACCAATCTTGAGCGAAAAGGATATAACTTATCCCAATTGGGGGATTTTAGCCAAGTATCTCTACCTCCAATTGCTTTGGCATAAGGGTCGGAAAGAATTTTATTTGAATCAAAAATATGTCCTTCCACAGGATTATAAGGACCACTCATTTTATATCCATACTCGAGGTTTTCATAATCAAGATCAAATACAATCATAGAATAAACATTTCCAATCATAAACTCCTTTGGAAAAGGTATTTCAGCGAAAGGCTGATCAGCATTTTTTTTGAATAAAACCAAAGTGCAGCTAGATGCAGAACTTGAGTAAATAGAAAAATTTATTCCATTCGGAACCATAGTTGCTCCAAACGGCAAAACCCTGCCACAACGATATTTTATACCGTCAAGTTCATGAGTCGGATAATAGTCAATTCTTACATCTGATTCATTCATAATTAAAACAGTTTGTTCGCTTCTTCAATAGTTTCTGTCATTTCAAAATAATTAATAAACCCTGTCATCGTCATTACATCCTTTATTTCTTCTGAAATACCAACTAGTACAACCTTTCCATTTTTCACTTTTATCTGACGATAAACCATCAACAGAACTCTTAAGCCTGCACTGGAGATGAAATCTACCTTCGAAAGATCCAAAATAACATTGTTGCTCTCAGAAATCTTTCCCATAATCTTTGTCTGAAGCTCACCTGAAGTATTACTGTCAATACTACCCTCAACAATAACAACAATCAAGCTTTCTTCCATTTTAATTCTAACATCCATTTTATTTTATTTTTTTAATTATTTTCTAGGTGATATCTTTACCTTCACTCTGATTTGCTTATCTGTTTCCGGTAAATTAACCGTCAATTTATCTGCATCAAAATCATAATATAATTGATCATTTATATAACATTCTTCGATAAAGACACTGTTTTCGGGCAAGATATCCGGTGAAACTCTCAAAATATTGTTTTTGAATGCTTTTGGCAAAGGTTTGAAATATAAGAACAGAGGTTGTTTTGTTATCAAAAGGTTAATATACGTTGCTGACAAAAAGCAAAGCTCCATACTGTGGTAACCGCTCATTGAGTGACTTCCCTTAAATCTTTCATTGCCGAGTAAATATGGAAGTCCGCTAGCTAAAGTATTAAAATAAACTCCTCCGTCATCGTTATCAAGGAAGAATGCATTATAAAATGCTGCACATTCTGAGGCATATTTATGATAATCATCATCCTTCAAAATTCCATGAAGAATTAAATACGCCAAAATTGCTTGTTCTTGTTGCCACCATGCTTTACGATCGTGCCAAACAAATTCATGATTTTTCCCATTTGGCTTTGTTTCGCGTTCAAGTACGTCATACCAGCCACCTCTTTGTCTGTCACAGCCAAACTTGGGCATTAATTCGGCAATTTTCTTTGCAAAATCAATATATTCGGGTTTTGATTTTAAGGAATTCATACGCATAAGATTCCATGCAATTTTAAGATTATGACCGACAACTGCTCTATTTTGCTGCCAACCCCATGACTGATCTTTGCTCCAGTCTTCGAAGAATTTTTCCTGCACAAACGGACTATTTTCATAATCAGGGAAATATTTAGTAATTGTATCAAAAGTATATTCAAGGAATTTTGCATGTTCAGGATCTCCAGTAGCGAGAAAAAGATTTATTAAATATGCCGGTGCGTGATCTCCTACCGAATTCCAGTTTTTACGTGCACGGTTATGTGCCAGTGATTCTGTTCTTGCATCAAGCATAATCGGATCAATATGAGAAAAATATCCTTCACCTTTTTCATCTTTAAAGAATCTCTCGAATAAGGATAGAGTTTTTTCAATGTCGTACATTATTTTAGGATCACCGGTTATACGCATTGTTTGTGTTGGTCCTGCCAAAGCGTATATCTGTTCATACATTGGGATTGAATCATAATCATCGCCAAATTCGGATGTCAGTAATTTGGTTTCTTTCTCGCCTTCTACCTTTAACCCATGATACCAATAAACAATATCCTCATCCATGTCGTAAAAACGCATGTGATCGCGGAGGTATTGAGTGCCTTTTTCGGCTCCTTCAAGAAATTCGTCTTTACCTGTTAACATATAAGCAGAAGCAAAACCAAAAATTAATCTCGAAATAGTATCAGTTTCCTGCAAATAATCGCCCTTCTTAGCTCCCCCAAGATGAAGCATTGTGCGGTATATTTTATAATCAATAGGTTTTTCGGGAAATTCAAATTGCCATTTAAGATAACTTTGTGCAATAGAATCAATTTGATTTACCCACCAATCCGGCTCCTCGTGTCTGTACGAATTTGGGTTTTTACCTGGAAATACTATCCACTGAACCTGAAATATTCCCTGAGATTTGCCCTCAACGGGATAAAAACTACCATAAGCAAAAATCATTTGATTCTGCATAGATAATAGCTTGAACATATCTCCGGATGCATCCTGATATCCCTCATTAAGATTACGTACATATCTGGCAAAGCAATTGTCTGAAACATAAGCTGTAAACTCTCTGTTGTCAGAAGTTGTCAACTTAAAAGTCCTGTCATTTTTATTATAATTGCTTACATAACCTGCAATAGTGTCCGAAAAGGTGAAATTAATTTCCATACGTATGTTTATTTAAATTTATATAATTACTTCATTCTTTATATCCTTCTGTTAGTTCAATGATATTTCCCTCAGGGTCTTTAATCCAGACTGCCCGCCATCCATGTTCATTCAATGTTTTCGGACCGAGAGAAATCACAGTATCTGCACCCATTTCCTTCAGTTTGTCATCAATACTTTCAACTAAAAAAGCAATGTGTTTCCAAGCTGAATAATGTGGACCATCCAATGACGGTTTTTCAACCGGAGAATTTTCATCAGCCTGAAAAATTTCGATACAGGTATTATTATCATTTTTGATAAAAACTATTTCTTGTCCATTTGATGACATTATCGTTTTTACTCTTTTAAATCCAAAATACTTGGAGTAAAACTCCTCAAATCTTGAAGGATTTTCGCATGTAACGCCAATATGAAGAAAACTTGTTTTTATCATACTATCTTATCTTTATCAAAGACCAACTATAGCCACATATCTTAACTTCGTTTGCATTCAAAGATATGTAAAATAAATCGAATTGACTCAAATTGGTCATCAGTTTTTTAGGCATTTTCTTTTTTTAGTTTTTTATTTGAAAATATCATTATAATTAAAGCAATTATTGCGCAACTAAAAACAAAGTAAGCAAGAAATTGAAATTTAAAATTATATGAATCATTCCCAAAAATAGTAGTAGCCATTTTCATAAAAAACGGCGAGACAAATTGGCCGAATAGGATTGAGCTGCTGACTATAGCGATACCTAAGGTTCTAGCATTTGGTGATAATACTTTAGGAACCATCAACAATAATGGGGGAGATAATAAGCCTCCGCTAAATCCAATTAGCCCAACTGCAACAAAAACTATCCATGATGTATCTGCTAAACTTAAGATAAAATAACCTCCAGCCATTATCATTGCTGAAAAAGGCATAATAAAGCCTTTCAGTTTTTTCATCAACAGCGAAAGAATAAAACCGGCAATAATTGCTGGTACAGTCATAAAAGAAAGGGCATAACCTGCCATTCTCGATGTACCAATGCCTGAATAAACAATTAACTGGTCTCCTTGTTTTTTAACTGTATATTCTTTATTAATATCTATGAATTTCCACTCTTTTCCTTTCTCAATTTCTTTAAACTGCACATCTTTTGACAATTCAATTCCTTCATTTTTAAAACTGTTTATAGTATAATCAGTAATTTCCCCTTTTTCCAAAGCTTTTTGAAGTTCTTCCTGAGAGCTGAACATTTTTTCTGAACTGCTGAATACCGGTCTTTCACTCTCAATATATAAAGCAAGATCTGTAGAAACTACGAAAAACACAACCATCATCATCATTGCAATAAAAGCGATACCGAATATTTTAAAGTTAAGCTTTACTTTTTCTTTAGGTTTTGTACCTGTTTCTTCGTTTTTATTGCCTGCCGGTAACCAAAGAAGCACGAATAACATGCTAACTAATGAAAGCGAATATACTCCAAAAGAGTATTTCCAGCTGTATGATGCCAAAAGACCTGCAATAATCAAAAAGAACATACCGCCAAGCTGATTTACTGACCCTGAAAGTCCCATCATTTTATTTCGCAGATTGCCTTCGAAATAATCAAATATTAGCGAGGAAGATATTGGCATTAATAAACCAATTGCTACACCGAGACAAGCTCTAATCACTAACAATTGATTAAATGACTGAGCAAGGCCTCCCCCAATGCCAAATATAAAATATATTATCAATCCTACCAGCACAATACGTTTTTTACTGAATCGCGAAGACAACCAACCGGATAGCAAACTGAAAGGGATCATAATTAATGAAGGAAGTGTGAGAACAAGTTTTACATCAGTATTAGAAATCCCGGGGAACGCATTCTTTATTTCATTTAATGCCGGTGAAATTGCTGCTGAAGCCATTACTGTTAAAAGTGATATTGAAAGTATAGCGGGTTTGAGCATTTTTTTGTCCATAGTTCTTTGTTTTAATACTAATTCATTTTGCATAATTTAATAGTCTGTGTCTTAGATTCTGTTTTTAACACACAGAAATAAATACCAGCTTGAATCTTGTCAGAATTCCATTCAAAAATATAATCACCACGATGTAATTTATCACTTACCAATTCGTCCAGTTTCCTTCCCGATCTATCATAAATAGTAATCGAGACTTCTGAATCTTCCAATAGTGAAAATGAAATATTTGTATTATTATAAAATGGATTTGGAAAATTTTGAAATAATCCATTTTTATCTTTTTTATTATACTCCGGTATTCCAATAAATGGTGAACCAAATTCATAAGCTCCAATATCTATCCTTGATATTCCATTATTATTACCATCAAATATTCTATCGCATCCAATAACATCAGTAGGTGGCAAATTCATAAAAGTAGTATCCGGACAACCCATATCTATACATTGAGAAGAATTTTGTAATGAATAATATTCAGACCCCTCTTTCAAAAAGATTGGGTCCTCATTTAAATTATTTTCATAAATTCCCTCAAATTCGTATCCTTCTTCCTGTTTTATTGAATAAAATCCACCATCAACCAGACAATATCTAAGTGTGGGATATGAAAATCCTTTTAAGTACATAGTATTTCCGCTATCAATGTCGTATGCATAATTATCAGAAATAATTGTATTAATAAAAACAGGAGTAGATTTTACGAGAATATATAGACCATTGTATTCTATAGTATCGCTACTATTCGTTTCGCAATAAAACCCGCCACCAACAGAAGCGGAGTTGTCTGCAATAGTAGTGTTAAAAAACTTTGGACTTGAAGAGAAAGCTGAATAGATTCCTCCGCCATTTCCATTTGTTGAATTATCACATAATACAGTATTGTGTATAAAAGGATTAGAGAATTGTCGCAAATAAATTCCACCTCCCATCGTATCGGCATGATTACTTAATATTTTGTTATTATAAATAAATGGGCACGAAAAGAATTTTGCGCCGATGCCACCACCAGCTTCCACTGCAGTATTCCCCGAAATAAGATTATTTTTTATTACGGGATTTGACATCTGAAAAAGCAGAATTCCACCTCCTGCTTTACCTGCACTATTATTTATGATAACATTGTTCGAAATTATTGCATTCGACTGATTTGAACATATTATTGCCCCCCCATCACCATCAGATGAATTGTCCTCAAAAACATTATTAGTAATTACCGGATTGCAAAAATCTACACAATAGATAGCCCCTGCCTGACTATTTGAATGATTATTTCTAAAAACATTTCCACTTATCAATGGACTGGATTCCTGACATCGTATTGCTCCGGCATCATCCAAAGCAATTCCATCAATGAATTGATTATCAACTATTACAGGACATAAAGAATCGCTGACATAATCTACTATTATCCCAGGAGCATCGTGCAAAGTGAAATTATTTCTGAAAATATTATTTTTAATAACCACTTTTGGAAAATAGTTTATAAAGATGGCTCCCCCCTGTTCTACTTTGGCTCCATGAGTTCCATTATTATTAACAGTACTGTCTTCCCTATCTTTCACAGCTTTACCATATTCAAGAATACAGTAAATAATTTTGGATGTGTCGTTAGCCAAATATGTTGAATCAAATCTTATTCCATGCCATCCTCCAAAACTTGCACCTAGTACATTTGCATTCGTTGTATCTGTAAACCCTGTTGTATCTTTTACAGTAAATGTTATTGGATGCAATTCATTACCAATCGCCAATATTCTTCCTTGTACATTAATTTTGTAATGTCCCCAGAACTGCACGTAGGTCCCCGGATCTATTAATAATGTTTTCTCGTTTTCTATCTGAACTTTATCCAGCACGCAAATCGTATCCGTTGCCCAATGCCTATCCTTAAATATTGGACCATTTACAAAAGTAACTGATGGGTTATCTTGAAATTCTATTGCTCCCATATCCACAATATCAAAATCTCCTTCAAATATTCTTAGATTTTTATTAAAATCTTGCGATTCACCTATACTATCAACAGTATAATATGGATTACCGGTATTAATACAGGGAGAATTCTCTTTCAGTGACCAGTCTGCACTTAGGGCAGAGATACCTGAGCCTACATCAGTTGTGGGATTAACAAATTTGGGTCTATAATTTTGATTATTTGTAAAATGAATGCGATTAAATAAACTACCTGAACCAGGACCTCCAATCCCGGCTTTGTCGCCTTTTACAATTCCATAAAAAACATCAGGAACGGCATTATTATCAGCAAGATAGATTTCATTTCCGTTTGTTGCAGAATCTGCCCACATAATATTATTTACCAATAATGGTTTCGAAGCATTGCAATACAAGGCTCCTCCATTGTGAGGAGTATAATTGTTGCTGATTGTATTATTAAACAATCGAGCACTACTATATTTAGTTAGATAAATCCCTCCACCTAAAGAATCGCCGGTATTATTAACAATAATATTATTAATCATTATTGCATTCGATGTATCCTGACAATAAAGTCCGCCCCCAAACAATGCTGAATTATTACAAATTAAATTCGAAATAATTCTTGGTTTGGCATTACTAAGATATATTGCTCCTCCTCTTTGATTAGCGGTATTATTATAGAATTTACTATTTCTTATCTCTACATTATCGTAATTTTTAATAAAAATCGATCCTCCATGATCATCACTATTTATAATTGTATCTGTTATGTCCGAAAATGCCTTTCCATTAGTAAAGACACAATAATAAAATCTTGATGTATCACTCAGGTTCGATGTATTGTCAAACTTGACTCCTTTCCAACCTGTTTCTGTATTTGTAGAAGTAAATTCTATAATATTATTTTCGGTTCCCATTGCATGAATTATTCCATCAACAATAACTTTATAAGGACCTAAGAAATTTAAATAAGCATTTTGCTGAACTGTTAATAGAACTGCACTGTCAACTCTTATGTCAGAAATAACATATAATGAATCAGACCAAACAGTGTCAATATATATATCTTTAAAAATATATTCATACAAGCAATCTCCCTGAAATTCGGATGCACCAATATCAATAATTGTATTGAAAAATCGTGGCTGACCATATACATCTATTGAAGACAAGACACTGTCAACAGTAAAATTTTCATAACCATTATCAATGGCTGGAGATTCAGCAGTTATAGTCCAATCAGCATTTAAACCATCGTATCCTGTACCTGAAGACTCGGAGGGATTAATAAAAAATGGGTTGAAATCTATATTTTCAATATAAGGCCCTTCATAACTCATTCCAGAACCAGAGCCACCAAAATCGCCTTTCCCTCCCTGAACAAAACATCTTTTAATAACAGGATCAGAAGCATCGTCTGCAAGGTAAATTTGATTTCCACGCGTTGCTGTGTTGCCCCAAATAATGTTATTAACTAACTCAGGGTTGGATGCACTAATTCTCAAAGCACCACCATTAGCAGCACAATGATTATTTGCAATAGTATTGTTATAAATCTGAGCATTTGAATTATTAGAAATAAAAAAGCCGGCCCCCAGCGAATCGCTTTGGTTATTACAAATTAAATTATTTGAAACAAATGCCACAGCCGTGTCCTTCAAAAAAATGCCACCACCAGCATAAGAAGTATAGTTATTACAAATGGTATTGCTTACAATTTTAGGAGCAGCATCTTCCTTAACAAGAATTCCAGCCCCTAAACAGAGTTCAGTTTCAGAAACACATTCATTATATACAATAGTGTTGTTAATTATATTAGGATCAGACCCTGTAACCCAAATTCCACCTCCATAATCAGCATAATTATGATGAATATTGTTTCTAAAAATATATGCGTTTGAATTATCTCTGCAAAATATCCCACCACCTTCAGCCGGATGAGTAGTCGTATCAATTGATGTATTAAATGCAATTTCGTTGTATGTTATTTTGGGACTACAATTTAAAAAACATGCTATTCCTGCAGCATCTGCATAAGATTCATTATAAACAATTGTATTATTTCTAATGATTGGGTTAGCCCCATCATATAAAAACATTGCACCACCTTTATCATCTGCCTTATTATTTATAATAAGACAATTACTAATACGAATTTTTGAAAAACCATCAATATAAAAAGCCCCTCCTCTATCATCATTAGTGGGATTGTCAGGCATTTGACCGGAAGAAGCATAACCATATTGAATACGGCAGAAAGAAATAATAGAAGAATCAGCTGCCGGGTTTGTGTTAATAAATCTGATTCCATGCCATCCCGGGATTTCGTTTATTGCCGTAAAAACAATCGAATCTGCAATAGTACCTTGAGCAATAAGTGTTCCCCTTACTATAAATTTATACTTGCCTTGAAAACTTACAACAGTCCCTGGATCAATTGTAAGAATAGAGTTTTCATCAATTGTAAGCGAATTCATAACCCTGATAGTATCATCGCTCCATGTAGTACTTCCGGTAGGAATAGAGCTAACGTCAGTAACAGCAATGACATTAAATGCAAAGCCTACAATAACAATTGCTATACTAAATACCGTTCTTATATAAACCCTTATATCCACCATTCTAATTTTAATCTGCATTTCTCACAATTCTAAACCCTGTTGAATAATCCGCATATTGATATGAGTGCATTGCCCTTCCAATCAAAACTTGCTTTAGACTAAAAAATCTGAAAGTTGTACGACAATAAATAGGATAATTAGCCCAAGAACCACCTCTCATTACATGAGCCCATTCTGCATTTAACATTCCGGGTTCTCTTGGACCTGAAGGATCAATGCACTCGATCGGGTCATTTTTACAATAACTATAATAATCAGGCGACCACCAATCCCAACACCATTCCCATACATTCCCTGACATATCGTATAAACCAAGATTATTTGGTATTTTTTTCTTAATCAAATGAGATTGGCCGTTATCATTATAAACAGAATCCAATTCCGAAGTTTTCCATCCTGAAGTCAGATTAAACCAAGCAAATTCTTTTAACGAAGAATATAGGCCTGCACTTTCATCAATATTTTGATAATGGTCTGTCATGAACCCTTGTTCGCTGTACAAAATAGCTGGGTACATTGGGTAATTATCCAATTCTTCAGGTAAAATAGTGTCTTCTGCCGGAATATCATCACAT
>DAOOPK010000016.1:0-23570 GCA_035388205.1 Bacteroidales bacterium | reverse complement strand
ACCATTTTTGGTATAGTTTTATTGCTGCATAATTGTATGACAATGAGTCTGCAACAACAGGAAATTTGACAAATTCTTCAGCATTTGCTAAATAAGCGAGTTCTGTAATTCTATCAGTGTTTTGATTGCCATATCCGTAATAGTCATAGTCGTAATAATAGTAATTGTAATATCCCATTCCGGCAGATAATCGGCTAACGGCAGTAAATGCTACAAAATCGTACAAGGTTGGGAACTGATTTTTACTGTCTTTCGCATTAACAACGAAATCTTTATATTCTTCAATACTGATAGATTTTAAGTTATCGTCTAATGCTAACAAATAGTTCTTAATGATTTTATCCTGAAATCTAGTTTTATCCCAAGTTTTTAAATCGCTCAATTCAAAATTGAATGTTACAGATCTTTGGTTTATAAGATAAGCATTATTAGAATAATAGTCTGCGTACATCGTTGCCAATAACATGTGCATAATAGCTTTTGACACTCCATCAACTTTAAGCATATCCATTTCTAGTTTGAGTATAGCTTTTTCATAACCATCCTCTTCCAGAATATTTGTATATTTCAATCTGTAAAGTGTCGACTTGATAATCTGTTGGTCGTTTTTTTCTGCCAAAGCAAGAACAAAAATTTCTTCGACTTTTTGCAAAGCAGATTGAGGCAAAGCATCATTTTCAAGTTGGGTAACTTCTGCCCATAGTTTTTCGTATTTGTCAGGATCTGACCTTAATTCATCAAGTAAGGGGTTGTTGTTTACGAATAGGAGAGAGGTTAGAATAAACGCGATTCTTAAAAACATTGTACTCATAGTTTGATAGTTTTAAATTAACGTTACGCTGGATGATTAGAAAATTTTTATTCCATAAAAATAATTAAAATCCTTAGACAGGAAAAATAAATTAGATGAAATCTGGCAGAAAGATTTTTAATTGTTAGGTTTAAATTAAAGTTACGACACAGAACTTATTACCTAGGATATATATATGTTTAAGATTGCCTCATTGATAAGATAAGCTTTCTGCATTATTAGGTTGTTTTGTTTTTGATTGATTTCACAACGTTCCCAATCAAAATACTTAGATTAATAAATATCCTCTTATACATAAAAAAAAAGGCTGCCAGAGCAGACAGCCTACAACCTTTTTGATATAAAATAAGATTATTTCACAACAACCCTGACACCCTCGGAATGGCTAGTAAATTCAGGAGCATACATGCACTGAATAGTAGTAATTCCGTTAGAGAAATCGCCTTTTTGGGCAACAACGAGTTCGTATTCGAATACATAAGTGCCTTTGCGGAGATAATCAATGAAAAAGTTCATCGAAGCATCTTTAATTCCCTGATAGTATCCAAGACCAGCTTTATATCTGTAACCTGACAAATAATCAACAGGTTCGAAACAGGAAGCTCTCATATCTTTAAGATGAACGTATTCCATGTCTCTGTCCACACGAATTTCGATACGAACTGTAACTATATCGCCTACTGCAAGTTTTGCATCTTTTTCAATTGGGACAATCACAGGTTTAATACCTTCGCGACGTTCAACAAAGAGTTTTTTGTTAATTGTTAATGGAGTTTCTTCGAAAGTTGTAATTTTATCAAGTTGCTCAAAATATTGCCAGTAAACAGCACCCCATGACACAGTGTTAGAAGTTTTGCTAACTGTAACATCACCCCATTCAGGTTTAACAAGACTTCCATCCCATGCCTTCTTGAAGTAACCTGTACCGGCATCTGTTTTTATTTCGGGATCATTTGCTGCATCAATTTTCATTGAGCCTACTGTGATTATTGCAATTTCATCATCAGCAAGCATATCAGTACCACGAAGAAGTAAAGCGTAAATTGCCTCTGCTGTTGCTTTTGTAGTTTTCCAATCCTGAGTTTGTTTTTGCTTTAACAACCAAACTTTCATTTCTTCAACAGATTGCTGATCGTCAATAACTTCATCAAAAGCCTCAATAAGTAATGCTTGAGTTTCGATAGGAGCCTGATACCAATAATATCCTCTGTCGTTTTTCCAGTACATACCCATTTCTTCGCTGTTCAATGAATGTTCTTTTAATGAAGCCATAATCTTTACAGGTGTAATTTTGTCTTCATAGCGATGAAGAGCCAGAGCAATCATGCCTTGCATGTAGAAGCTTTTGTTCATCCAGTATTTCTCTGCCTGTGCTTTGTAGTATTCAAAAGCCTCGCTGGTTGACTTATCAATAGGGACATCATCAATAAAGTATGAACGGGCATACAAATATTGAATTTCCATATAACCTAAATGGTCTTCCTGCATACACTTTTCATCGCAGTATTTTTTCATTTGTTTGTAGCTGTAATTCAGTTCATAGTCAATAAAGCCGATTGCTTTTTGTGTCATGTTCCATGTTTTGTTATCATTTTTAATCTCTGTAACACCCAGATTGTCAAGATGTCCTAATCCACAAACAATGTATTGAGTAATATACCAGCTTTCAGGCATTCCCTTGAACCAAGCCCAACCTCCGTTGTACAGTTGTTGCTCTTCAAGTTTTTTGAGGGCTGATTTGCTTTCCATACTCATACGATTAAGATCGAAAAGAAGCCCTATGCGGTGTTTTCTTTCGTTTTCGTCCTGAGCTTCAAGAACCCATGGAGTTTCTTCCAGCATCAAAGCCTTTAATTCCTGATTTTTTTCAAGATTTGACATAAGGGTTTCGCTGTCAGGAGTTGTTCTCCATATATCAAACACTCTCTTAATTTTAGGATCGCTGTTGGCAATATGTGTTGCCAGAATGTTTGCATAGTATCTCGAAAAAGTCTGTTCTGCACATTCGTATGGGTATTCCATAATATAAGGTAAAGCCTGAACAGCATACCATGCCGGATTTGATGTGAATTCGAGTGTAAATCTGTGATGACGTAATGTGTTTGACTTTCCACTATCTTTTAGCCTTCCCATACTAAATCTTGTTGTCCCGGCTTTTCTTACAGGCAAGGGCATAGTTTCGGTAACAAGCATACGATTAGTTAAAATAGGGATAATTCTTTCTTCGCCGTCAGAATGATCTTTTCCTACAGCAACAATACGTACTCCAACTGCACTAAGACCTTCAGGGATTTTTATTTCCCATTCTACGGCAATATTCTTTCCTGATTCAATCTTTATTTCACTTTGATTGGAGTTGTCGCCTAAAAATTCTTTATTCAGAATTTTCAAACTTACAGGGTCAAAAAACTCAATACTTGCCTGACCTGTGATTAAGACTTCCGAGATATTATTAATTTTTGTACTTAAAGTCATTTTGTCATTTTCACGGAAAAATCTGGGTAAATTAGGCATTACCATCAATTCCTTTTGAGTTACTAATTGTTCGTTGATTGTGCCCATTTTTAAGTCCTTAGTATGAGCAAAACCAAGGAAATTCCATTTTGTGAGACTTTCGGGGACAGTAAAGCTAATAAGTACCTCACCGTTTTTATCAGTGACTAAGGTAGGATAGAAAAATGCAGTTTCGTTAAAGTTTTTGCGTATTTGGATATCCTGATTCTCGCCTCTTTCAGGGTTTCTTGTTCTTCCATCACTATTGTTAAACTGGTCAGAGTCTTTGCTTTTTTTACCTGCTGACATTTCCGTATCTTCTAAGTTACCTCCAACCAAACCATCCATAATTTGCATGTTTTCTTCAGTAACAGCATAATCAGCAGATATTTGAGATGAGCCTGTCGTAGACATTGGTAACATCGCAGCATCATAGTTGCTGGAGCTCTTTCTTGTAACGTCATCTCCATCATAATATCTTCCATAGTAACTCAATCCATAATAATTGAAATAAGGGATATATCTATAAACATATTCAGCAGCTGGGTAAAAATCTTTATAATTAACTGCCGAATATCCATAACCAAAACTCGTTAATGACCAATATGCATATGAATAATAGTATGGATAAATAGACCACCACCATGAATTTTGAGCAAAGACGTCAAGAGACGCATCATAAAGAGTTGCCATCATTTCAGCATCTGCAGGATTGCCAGAATTGTCTTTTATTTTTATTTTCCAGTTTTCTGCTGAGCCGGGTAATGTTTTATCGCGGAAAGTGATAAACTTCAAATCAAGTTGCTTTTCCAGCCAATAAACTTCAATTCTGTGTGAAAAGGAATATAGCCTTCCGTCTTTGATAAACATAAAATTAGCTGTTGCTCCTCCTAAAAATGTTTCATCAATAGGAACCTCGATTTTGGTTAACTCAGAACTCAGATTAATAATTTCTGTTTTAACTGTTTTACCTTTTGTTTCTAATTCATACAAAACCTGAACATCTTTATATGACGAACCTAAAAATATGGTAACCGTCTCGCCTGGTTGAGCACTATACTTGTCATAAGAAAAGAATGAAGTGGCAGTATAAGGCATTTTAGTGTCTGATACTGAAAACAATACAAATTCAGATTGATTTGTAACTAGATTTCCCCACTTGTCTTTAGATTTTAATATAACTCGGTAAGCTCCAGATTCCCAATTATTAACGCCATTAAGTTTTAGCTTCTTCTCATCAGCTGTGTTTATATTGGATTTAAAGACAGATTTGGAAGTTTTCCATTTAGTATAATCAGTTTCATTCTGATACTCATTTCCGGGATATTGTGCATACCATTCTTCTTTTGAGTACATCTTATTGTCAACATCAGACCATTGTCTTTTGGAAAGAAGTAATTTCGGATCTTCAAGTTTAAATATTTCTACTTCAACTATAGCTGGAACAAATACTCCTGAAATGTTAGTAGTACTAATCGTAATGCTGTCGAGTTGCTCTTTTAATAAAGTTCCGTATATATCATGAGATACTGAAAGAGCTTTGTCCGAAACGTAAACGAAAGAAGAAGTGCTTTGTGTTTCTCCATTTATATCTGTAACTGACACACTTATTGTATAATTGTAATAGATGTAATCACTCATTGCACCAGCGTCTTCAGCCAAAGCTTTAAATCCGATTTTAAATTTTCCGGAATCATCTGTTTCCAAATCACCGAATGCAATTTCTTTGGAGGTGAAACCGCTTCCTCTATAATAACCCCACCACAATGGATTTCGAACAATTTTATACGATACTTTTGCACCTGTAAGAGGTGTTCCTGCATAGGTCATTGCTTTGCCTTCTGCATAAACACTGTCATTTATTCTGTATTCCCCTTCAATTGGTAGCATCTCTACTTCAAACATAGGTCTTTTGTATTCTTCTACTTTAATATACATTGAGCCACCATAGCAGGAAATGGTAAAATTACCAGTTAAAACATCTAAAGGAATAGTGAAACTACCGTTAAAACTTCCAAATTCATTTGTTTTAACTTGAGATTGAGCTACCTGTTGATAATTTACATCTTGCAGAAATACTGAAGTTGAGTAATCGGTAAGGAGACTCATCTTTTCACCTGTTTTCTCGATGCAGATACCCTTGAAATAAATAGTCTGTCCCGGTCTGTATATTGCTCGATCAGTAAAAAGTTTTACTTCAGTGATAGTTTTCTCTTCTTGTTCGCTTGAATAATATTGGTAACTGCTTTCTGAAATAAAATCTTTATCTTTAGTCACGTCAATTCGAATATTGTAATAATCGTCAGAATTTGTTTTTTTCATTGCAACATAGCCTTTTTTATCAGTATATTCTGTTGCAATCTTAGTGTAAACATAATCGCGTTTTATGTAAGAGTATTCGTATATAAATGCATCAACTTTTGCATTTTCAATAGGAGCTCCTGTATTACGGTCAAAAACATAGTAACCTCTGTTTCTGTAATAGTTGTTATTATTTGTTAAACTCAAATCTGAGACAAAAACCTGAGAATTGGCCAAATAATTCTCTTCCAAAACAAATTCGGGTTTGACATGCAAATAAATAATATAAAATCCTTTTGGTAATCCTTGTACCAGATATTCAGTATAATGTGCATTAAAGTCAGATGTTTTTGGTAGATTGATAAGGACAGAGCTGACAACGGGTTTTGCAATTTTATTAAGAGACTTAATATAATCTTGGTCGTAGTAGTTCTTTTTTAAGTTTAAATATTCTTCGTAATTACAAGATAAAATTGTCAAATATGCAGTTTCTGTGTTCGTATAGGCAATTCTAATCGGAAAAGTTTTGTCACCGCTAACAATATTTTCGTTTTCAAATGAGAATGATATTTTTTCAATTTCGGCTTTTAGATTTTTACAATCAGGTGAATAGCATGCATTCGGATAGAGTTTTATTGCTTCATCTAATAAAGTTACAGCTTTACGTCTGAATAGTCTAAATTGTATTTTTGTTGAATCTAGAAAATTGTAAGAACTCCCTATCTGATTGTAATACTTTGCAAGTTCGTAATCTACCATAGTAAGTTCTGGGTGTTTATAGTATTTATCATGCAGCTTGAGGAGATTTGCTTCCCATAGATTATCTTTTTCTGTTGAAGACATCTTTGATTTAATAAAATTCATTCTTTTAATATCAGTAAATAATAGAGCTTCTATGTTTTCATTATCGGACAATCTGAAATCTAACCATTTTTGGTATAGTTTTATTGCTGCATAATTGTATGACAATGAGTCTGCAACAACAGGAAATTTGACAAATTCTTCAGCATTTGCTAAATAAGCGAGTTCTGTAATTCTATCAGTGTTTTGATTGCCATATCCGTAATAGTCATAGTCGTAATAATAGTAATTGTAATATCCCATTCCGGCAGATAATCGGCTAACGGCAGTAAATGCTACAAAATCGTACAAGGTTGGGAACTGATTTTTACTGTCTTTCGCATTAACAACGAAATCTTTATATTCTTCAATACTGATAGATTTTAAGTTATCGTCTAATGCTAACAAATAGTTCTTAATGATTTTATCCTGAAATCTAGTTTTATCCCAAGTTTTTAAATCGCTCAATTCAAAATTGAATGTTACAGATCTTTGGTTTATAAGATAAGCATTATTAGAATAATAGTCTGCGTACATCGTTGCCAATAACATGTGCATAATAGCTTTTGACACTCCATCAACTTTAAGCATATCCATTTCTAGTTTGAGTATAGCTTTTTCATAACCATCCTCTTCCAGAATATTTGTATATTTCAATCTGTAAAGTGTCGACTTGATAATCTGTTGGTCGTTTTTTTCTGCCAAAGCAAGAACAAAAATTTCTTCGACTTTTTGCAAAGCAGATTGAGGCAAAGCATCATTTTCAAGTTGGGTAACTTCTGCCCATAGTTTTTCGTATTTGTCAGGATCTGACCTTAATTCATCAAGTAAGGGGTTGTTGTTTACGAATAGGAGAGAGGTTAGAATAAACGCGATTCTTAAAAACATTGTACTCATAGTTTGATAGTTTTAAATTAACGTTACGCTGGATGATTAGAAAATTTTTATTCCATAAAAATAATTAAAATCCTTAGACAGGAAAAATAAATTAGATGAAATCTGGCAGAAAGATTTTTAATTGTTAGGTTTAAATTAAAGTTACGACACAGAACTTATTACCTAGGATATATATATGTTTAAGATTGCCTCATTGATAAGATAAGCTTTCTGCATTATTAGGTTGTTTTGTTTTTGATTGATTTCACAACGTTCCCAATCAAAATACTTAGATTAATAAATATCCTCTTATACATAAAAAAAAAGGCTGCCAGAGCAGACAGCCTACAACCTTTTTGATATAAAATAAGATTATTTCACAACAACCCTGACACCCTCGGAATGGCTAGTAAATTCAGGAGCATACATGCACTGAATAGTAGTAATTCCGTTAGAGAAATCGCCTTTTTGGGCAACAACGAGTTCGTATTCGAATACATAAGTGCCTTTGCGGAGATAATCAATGAAAAAGTTCATCGAAGCATCTTTAATTCCCTGATAGTATCCAAGACCAGCTTTATATCTGTAACCTGACAAATAATCAACAGGTTCGAAACAGGAAGCTCTCATATCTTTAAGATGAACGTATTCCATGTCTCTGTCCACACGAATTTCGATACGAACTGTAACTATATCGCCTACTGCAAGTTTTGCATCTTTTTCAATTGGGACAATCACAGGTTTAATACCTTCGCGACGTTCAACAAAGAGTTTTTTGTTAATTGTTAATGGAGTTTCTTCGAAAGTTGTAATTTTATCAAGTTGCTCAAAATATTGCCAGTAAACAGCACCCCATGACACAGTGTTAGAAGTTTTGCTAACTGTAACATCACCCCATTCAGGTTTAACAAGACTTCCATCCCATGCCTTCTTGAAGTAACCTGTACCGGCATCTGTTTTTATTTCGGGATCATTTGCTGCATCAATTTTCATTGAGCCTACTGTGATTATTGCAATTTCATCATCAGCAAGCATATCAGTACCACGAAGAAGTAAAGCGTAAATTGCCTCTGCTGTTGCTTTTGTAGTTTTCCAATCCTGAGTTTGTTTTTGCTTTAACAACCAAACTTTCATTTCTTCAACAGATTGCTGATCGTCAATAACTTCATCAAAAGCCTCAATAAGTAATGCTTGAGTTTCGATAGGAGCCTGATACCAATAATATCCTCTGTCGTTTTTCCAGTACATACCCATTTCTTCGCTGTTCAATGAATGTTCTTTTAATGAAGCCATAATCTTTACAGGTGTAATTTTGTCTTCATAGCGATGAAGAGCCAGAGCAATCATGCCTTGCATGTAGAAGCTTTTGTTCATCCAGTATTTCTCTGCCTGTGCTTTGTAGTATTCAAAAGCCTCGCTGGTTGACTTATCAATAGGGACATCATCAATAAAGTATGAACGGGCATACAAATATTGAATTTCCATATAACCTAAATGGTCTTCCTGCATACACTTTTCATCGCAGTATTTTTTCATTTGTTTGTAGCTGTAATTCAGTTCATAGTCAATAAAGCCGATTGCTTTTTGTGTCATGTTCCATGTTTTGTTATCATTTTTAATCTCTGTAACACCCAGATTGTCAAGATGTCCTAATCCACAAACAATGTATTGAGTAATATACCAGCTTTCAGGCATTCCCTTGAACCAAGCCCAACCTCCGTTGTACAGTTGTTGCTCTTCAAGTTTTTTGAGGGCTGATTTGCTTTCCATACTCATACGATTAAGATCGAAAAGAAGCCCTATGCGGTGTTTTCTTTCGTTTTCGTCCTGAGCTTCAAGAACCCATGGAGTTTCTTCCAGCATCAAAGCCTTTAATTCCTGATTTTTTTCAAGATTTGACATAAGGGTTTCGCTGTCAGGAGTTGTTCTCCATATATCAAACACTCTCTTAATTTTAGGATCGCTGTTGGCAATATGTGTTGCCAGAATGTTTGCATAGTATCTCGAAAAAGTCTGTTCTGCACATTCGTATGGGTATTCCATAATATAAGGTAAAGCCTGAACAGCATACCATGCCGGATTTGATGTGAATTCGAGTGTAAATCTGTGATGACGTAATGTGTTTGACTTTCCACTATCTTTTAGCCTTCCCATACTAAATCTTGTTGTCCCGGCTTTTCTTACAGGCAAGGGCATAGTTTCGGTAACAAGCATACGATTAGTTAAAATAGGGATAATTCTTTCTTCGCCGTCAGAATGATCTTTTCCTACAGCAACAATACGTACTCCAACTGCACTAAGACCTTCAGGGATTTTTATTTCCCATTCTACGGCAATATTCTTTCCTGATTCAATCTTTATTTCACTTTGATTGGAGTTGTCGCCTAAAAATTCTTTATTCAGAATTTTCAAACTTACAGGGTCAAAAAACTCAATACTTGCCTGACCTGTGATTAAGACTTCCGAGATATTATTAATTTTTGTACTTAAAGTCATTTTGTCATTTTCACGGAAAAATCTGGGTAAATTAGGCATTACCATCAATTCCTTTTGAGTTACTAATTGTTCGTTGATTGTGCCCATTTTTAAGTCCTTAGTATGAGCAAAACCAAGGAAATTCCATTTTGTGAGACTTTCCGGTACAGTAAAGCTTATGAGCACTTCGCCATCTTTATCTGTAACCAATGTAGGATAGAAAAATGCAGTTTCGTTAAAGTTTTTGCGTATTTGGATATCCTTCCCGCCTGCAGGGCCTTCTAAATTTTTGTTTTTTTCTCTTGAATTCATGTCATCTCCATCAAAGCTTTTAGCAGTAGCTTCTTTTTGTTCTGCCAAATTCATCTCAGGATTTATTTCTCCTGCAGATATAGTTGTTACATCAGAAACACTAATTTCATTCACTCCAGCAGCTCCCGAAGATGGCATAAGACCTCCTTTTTCAGCCTTGTATGAACGATCTGTCCCTAGTCTATCATACTCATACTCATAATCATAATAACTACTGTAATAGTTTAAGCCGAATAAATTGAAATTAGGAGAATATCTATTAATGTACTCTGCTACAGGGTAGAAATTTAGCATATAAACAGAAGATGTACTGTATGAGAAGCTTGTCATGGACCAATATACATAAGAGTAATAATATGGATAAATAGACCACCACCATGAGTTTTGAGCAAAGACGTCAAGAGATGCATCATAAAGCGTTGCCATCATTTCAGCATCAGCCGATGCGCCTGAATTATCCTTTATTTTGATTTTCCAGTTTTCTTCTGATCCGGGTAAAGTTTTATCGCGAAAAGTAATGAACTTAAGGTCGAGTTGTTTTTGCATCCATGGAACATCAATTCTGTGTGAGAAAGAATACAATCTTCCGTCTTTGATGAACATAAAGTTAGCAGTAGCCCCACCATAAAATGTTTCGTCAATAGGGATTTCTACTTTTATTATTTCTGAGCTAAGATTTAGTATTTCTTTTTTAACGGTTTTGCCCTTTAGTTCAAGTTCGTACAATATTTTAACATCTTTGTAGGAAGAACCTAAAAAGATTGTAACAGTCTCTCCTGGTTGAGCACTGTATTTGTCGAATGAGAAAAACGAAGTGGCAGTATAGGGCATGTTATTATCAGAAGAAGAGAATAGTACAAATTCGGATTGAGTTTTAATTGGATTTCCCCATTTGTCTTTAGATTTAAGCACAACTCTATATACTCCTGATTCCCATTTATTAACTCCGGTAAGTTTTAGTTTTTTATTGTCAGTAGTGTTAGTATTTGTTTTAAAAACTGATTTTAAGATTTTCCACTGGGAATAATCAGTTTCGTTTTTATATTCATTACCAGCATATTGGTTGTGCCATTCCTCTTGTGAGTACATTTTATTATCTACATCAGACCAAAGTTTTTTAGCCAGTAGTAATTCGGGATCTTCAAGTTTAAATATTTCAACTTCAACAATTGCGGGAACGAATACTCCTGAAATGTTAGTTGTACTAATCGTAATGCTGTCAAGTTGTTCTTTTAATAAAGTTCCGTATAAATCATGAGATACTGAAAGAGCTTTGTTCGAAACGTAAACGTAAGATGAAGTGCTTTGTGTTTCTCCATTAATATCTGTAACGGAAACACTAATTGTATAATTGTAATATAAATAATCGCTTAAATCGCCGACATTTTCAGCAATAGCTTTAAAGCCGATTTTGAATTTACCGGTTTCGTCAGTATTGAGTTCCCCGAAAGCAATCTCTTTGGAAGAAATGTTACTGCTTCTGTAATAACCCCACCACAAAGGATTACGAAAAATTGAATAAGTTACTTTTGCATCTGTTAGGGGAGTTCCTGCATAAGTAAAAGCTTTTCCTTCAGCATAAACGCTGTCATTAATTCTGTATTCTCCTTCAATTGGAAGCATTTCAACTTCAAACATCGGGCGTTTATATTCTTCAACTTTGATATACATGGAACCTCCGTAACAGGAAATAGTAAAATTGCCTGTCAGCACATCGAGAGGAATAGTAAAACTACCGTTAAAGCTTCCAAATTCGTTTGTTTTAACCTGTAGCTGAGCTATTTGCTGATAGTTGACATCCTGTAAAAAAACAGTAGTCGAATAATCTGTCAGCAGATCAAATTTTTCTCCTGTCTTTTCGATACAAATACCCTTGAAGAAAACTGTTTGTCCCGGTCTGTAAATAGCTCTATCGGTAAAAAGTTTTACTTCTGTGACTGTTTTTTCTTCTGGTTCATCAGAATAGTACTGATAACTGTTTTCGGAAATAAAATCATAGTCTTTTGATACATCAATACGGATGTTATAATAGCTGGCTGATTTTATTTTGTTCATAGCCACATATCCGTTTTTATCAGTATTTTCTGTAGCCACTTTTGTGTAAACATAGTCGCGTTGAATATATGAGTACTCATATTTATAAGCTTCGACCTTGGCATTTTCTACAGGTGCTCCGGTATTCCTGTCAAAGATATAGTAACCATTGTTTTTATAATAGTTATTATTATTTGTAAGACACAAGTCGGAAACGAATACCTGTGACATCGCCAGATAGTTTTCTTCCATTACAAATTCGGGTTTAGCATGCAGATAAATTATATAAAATCCTTTTGGTAATTTTTGCACAAGGTATTCGGTATAGTGTGCATTAAGATCAGAAACTTCAGGAAGATTTATTTGAACAGCACTAACAACAGGTTTGGCAATCTTAAGTAGAGATTTTATATAACCTTCTTCATAGTATGATTTTTTCAAACTCAAATATTGATTGTAATCACATGATAAAATCGTCATATAAGCGATTTTAGTGTTTTTGTAAGTAATTCTTATTGGAAAATTCTTACTAGCACTTACAATATTTCCTGTTTCAAAAGAGAATGATAATTTTTCGATTTCATTTTTAAGATTTTTACATTCAGGAGAATAACACGCTTTTGGGTAAAGTTTTAAAGCTTCCTCAAGTAAGGTAATGGCTTTGCGATTATATAACCTATACTGATGAGTTGTTGAGTCAAGGAAATTATATAAATTTCCAAGTTTGTTATAATATGTAGCGAGTTCATAATCTATCATTGTTAGTTCAGGATTCTTGTAATATTTTTCATGGAGGTTTTTAAGGTTTGCTTCCCACAAATTATCCTTATTTTCTGCCGATATTTTTGATTTTACAAATTGTAATCTTTTAATGTCTGTAGAAATTAATGCTTCCAAATTTTCTTCATCGGACAATCTGAAATCTAACCATTTTTGGTATAGTTTTATTGCTGCATAATTGTATGACAATGAGTCTGCAACTACAGGAAATTTGATAAATTCTTTAGCATCAGCCAAATAAGCGAGTTCTGTAATTCTATCATTATTTTGATTGCCATATCCGTAATAATCATAGTCATAATAATAATTGTAATAGCCCATACCTGATGATAAACGATTTATTGCAATAAAAGCAACAAAATCATACAAGGTTGGGAATTGGTCTTTGGATTCAGTGGCATAATTAATGAACTCCTTGTATTCTTCAATGTTTACACTTTTCAAACTTTCGTTTAGTGCCAAATCAAAATTCTTGATTATTTTATCTTGAAATCTGGTCTTATCCCATGTTTTAAGATCGCTTAATTCAAAATTAAATGTTACTGAACGCTGATTTATCAGATATGAATTATATGAATAATAATCAGCATACATTGATGCTAGCAACATGTGAAGCATTGCTTTGGATACTCCATCAACTTTTTTGAGATCTGATTCCAGTTTCAGAATAGCTTTCTCATAACCGTCTTCCTCAAGAATGTGGGTATATTTCAACCTGTAAATAGTTGATTTTATAATCTGCTTATCATTTTTTTCGGCTAAAGCAAGAATGTAAATTTCCTCAACCTTGTCCAAAGCAGACTTTGGTAAAGCGTCTTGTTCAAATTTTTCTACTTCTGCCCATAATTTTTCGTATTTATCCGGGTCTGATTTCAGGTCGCTTAGTAATGGATTATTAGTTACAAAGAGGAGTGAGGTTAAAATAAATGCGATTCTTAAAAACATTGTACTCATAGTTATAAATTTTTAAATTAACGATTCGCTGGATGATTAGAACTTAATTATTCCATAAAAGTAAATAAAATTTTTGATATAAAAATTTGTTATAAATTATTTATTTTAACAACTTGCTAGTTCTGGATAAACAATAAAATAAGTTCTGAATGATCATTCAGAACTTATAAATTTAAAGAAAGTAATTTCAAGGTACTTTTAAATACCAAGAAGGTTTTTGACGGTTTCCGAAATAGTTTTGCTGTCGGATTTTCCTGCGAGTTTTTTATTAGCTGCTGCCATAACTTTTCCCATATCTTTTAAGTTAACGGCATTTAATTCTTTAATTATTGCAGATACTTCAGCTTTTAATTCTTCAGGTGATAACTGTGCTGGAAGATATCCTGAAATAATTTCTGCTTGAAAAACTTCGGGTTCATATAAATCCAGACGATTTTGGGATTTGTAAATTTCTGCTGCGTCACGTCTTTGTTTTATCAGTTTTTGTATTATCTGAATTTCTTTCTCCGGGCCAAGTTCACTAGCAATTCCACCTTCTGTTTTTGCAAGCAGGAATGCTGCTTTAACAGCTCTCAATGCTTCTAGTTTTTCTTTTTCTTTGGCAAGCATTGCTTTTTTAATGTCTTCGTTAATTATATCAAATAAGCTCATAATTCAATTATTTTTCATCATTAATTTCTTCGTTATCTTTTTTTATTCTTCTATCAATAGCAGGTTGATTTTCCAACTGATCCAAAAACATGGAATCGTTAAGTTTATTTATGTCCTGCATGTGAGTGAAATGAGATTTGTCAGTATCGGGGAGAATAATATTTTCTTCTGTTCCGGGGATTTTTGATCTGTCGAAATCGAGTTCAAGTTCAACAACATTTTCTTCGGTGTCCGATAAAGTATCCTGCTCGTCTGATAAACTGATAAATTTGTCTTCTTCATCCGGTTTTATTACAGTATCTTTAACTACATCAAGAGATTCGCCAAACTGAACCCTTATGACTTCTTTCTTTTTCTCATCTTTTTCGTACAGTCCGGGATAGGTTTCAAACCCTGTTGCAATGATTGTAACGTTAATGCTGTCACCAAGTTGAGGATCATGTCCTGTGCCCCAGATTATATTAGCATCTTTTCCGACAACTTCTTTTAGATAACTTGTGATTTTTCCGAATTCACTCATTGTAAGCTCGTTGTCACCAAGTTCACTCATTATATTAAGAAGAATATTTTTTGAACCACGTATATCGTTATCTTTCAATAATGGTGATTCTAGTGCTGTCTTGATAGCGACAATATCTCTTTCAGGTCCATTAGCTTTAGCCGAGCCCATTAGTGCAACACCGCTATCTTTCATCACTGTTTTAACATCTTCAAAGTCAACATTTATATAGCCATGAACAGTGATAATTTCAGCAATTCCTTTTGTCGCAATGGCAAGGACATCATCAGCCTTGCTGAATGCATTTGACAATTTTAGGTCGGTATAAATGCTCTGAAGTTTATCATTATTAATTATTAGTAATGCGTCAACAAACTCTTTCATTTTGTTGATACCTTCAATAGCTTGGTTTATACGTACTTCGCCTTCAACTTTAAAAGGGATTGAAACAATGCCGATGGTCAGAATGTCTCGTTCTTTAGCAGCTTGTGCTATTACAGGAGCAGCTCCTGTTCCTGTTCCACCACCCATACCGGCAGTAATAAAAACCATTTTGGTATTATTATCGAGTATCTTTTCGATTTCGGGTAAGCTTTCAATAGCTGCCTGCCTACCTTTCTCAGGATTATTGCCGGCACCACGACCTTCGGTAAGACTGGCACCAAGAGCAATTTTTATAGGAACAGGACTTGCTTTCAAGGCTTGAGCATCTGTATTGCAAATGACAAAATCAACACCTTGAACTTTCATTGTGAACATCTGGTTGACAGCGTTGCTACCACCGCCACCTACTCCAATAACTTTAATTATTGAGGAATCTTCTTTTTCAATTATAAAATCGAGCTCAGTCATATTTGTTATTTTATTTTGTTTTAATTTTCATCTTCATCAAACAGTCTTGCCATCTTTGACTTAAAACTATCAAACAGCTTGCCTTTTGGTTCGGAGTTTTTATTATTTGTCTTTTCTTCGGGTACTATTTCTTCTGTTTTAGTTTGATTAAGCTTTTCGAATGAATTTTTATCTTCCTCAAGATCATTAAACGAAGCCCCTTTCATTATCAAGCCTATTGCTGTCGAATATTGAGGATTATTTAAGATGTCTGAAAATTTTCCTTCGATATAGGTTGTTGGATAAGCAATACGGATGTCATTATTTGTAATGAAAGAAGCCAGTTGCTTTAGATTTTTTATCAATGAACCACCTCCGGTAATTACAATCCCGCCCGATAGTTTTTCACGTATCCCTGCACTTTCGATTTGAAACATCACAGCATGTAGAATTTCTTCCATTCGTGCCTGAATTACTGTTGATAACTGACGTAATGAAAATTCTTTTTCTTCTCTGCCTTTTAACCCTTCTATTGAAATGATAGTATCATCCTGACTTCTGTCTTGTAATGCAGACCCATATCTTATTTTCAGTTCTTCTGCTTGTTTTTCGAGTATGCAGAGATTTTGTTTGATATCATTGGTAATTGTGCTTCCCCCAATCGGAATTACTGATGTATGAATGACTTTATTGTTTTTGTAAACAGCCAAGTCAGTTGTCCCTCCACCGATATCAATCAGAGCAACTCCTGATTGTTTCTCATGTGGTGTCAACACAGCTTCAGCAGATGCCAAAGGTTCAAGTATTAAAGATTTTACTTTTAATCCAGATATTGTAGCACATTTTTTTATGTTGTTAACCATTGACATTTGACCTAAAATAATATGATAGTTGCCTTGTAATACAGATCCTGTCATGTCACAAGGGTTGTCAATTCCGGTTTCTTTATCAACAATATATGATTGGGGGATAATACCAAGTATTTCTTCGCCGGGATCAGATATCATTTCCCGCATGAGATTTTCAAGTTCTTCGATATGTTGTTTTTTTATAATTCCCTCTTCGTCAGTAATTCTTATACTGCATCGATTTTTCTGACTTAATACGTGTTGTCCTGCTATTCCTACAAAGACATCATTAAGTCTAATTCCGGAACTTTCGAATGCTTTTTTTGTTGCAATCCGTATCGAGTTTACTGTTTCGTCAATATTCAGAACTACACCTCTGCGAATACCTTTAGACGGGGTTGTACCAAATCCGGTAATCTCGAATTTATTATCTTTTGTCTTTTTGCCGGTTAAAGCTACAATTTTTGTTGTTCCAATGTCAATTGCTGCAATTGTTTCCATATTATTATCCATGTAATTATCTTTTTTTACATATTACTTGATTAGAATATTTTAAATCTATCTTTGAATAGATATTCCAGTTTGTCAGGGCAAAGCCTTTTTTATATATTGCTTCAAGTTTGCCGAGTTTATATTTAAAATTATCCAGATTTCCAAGGACTATTATGTGATTACCAATACGTGGTACAAGTTCGATCTCCATATTATCAGTAACATAAATTTGTTCGATCTGTGCTTTCCAGAGCTCATGCGAATTGATATAATTTACAAAATTATATAGTTTATGTAAATCAACGTCACCTGTAATGGAATCATTAAAGGATTTTGGTTTAAATCCGGGATTAAAAAAGTCTTCAGTAATTTCTCCGCTCACAACAATTACATTTGCTGAATAATTGGTGCAAACAGGCATTAACTTGCACTCGTCGTCAATGTAATAGTGAGTATTATTTTTTGTAATCACCCTCATAACGGGATTCCTTTGTTTTAGTCTTATAAAAACCTGTCCAGAGAAGTTACTGTAAACATCTGCTTGTTTAATATATGGGTTAGATTCTATAATTTTTTCTATTTCACCAAAATTAAGATTATCTATAATACAAGAGTCTATATTTACGCTGTTTGTAATCAACATTTTTTCAACAGTTTCTTTGTCAATGAATTTATGAGTATTATCAACATCTATTATGATTTCAGTACAGACAAGCTTTTGTTTTTCTTTTGCCGCAAAACCAAGCATAGCAATGATGTATGCTGTTACAAGTGTCCATTTCAATATTGTAAATATTCTTTTTTTCACTTGCTGAAAAGTTTTATTATTGGTTTGACAAATTGATCAATATCACCGGCTCCCATAGTTACTAACAATTCAGGATTCAGTTTTTTGAGTTTTGACAAGAGTTCTTCTTTTTTGCAAAGATGTTTTCTTTCTTTTTTTATCAGTTTTAAGATCATCTCGGAATTTACACCCTTTATAGGTTTTTCACGTGCAGGATATATCGGCAAAAGAATTATTTCATCACAAATGGACAGACTCTCGGCAAATTCATAATAAAAATCTGCAGTCCGGCTATATAAATGGGGCTGAAATACGCCAGTGATTTCTTTATTTTTATAAATTGATCTTACTGATGTGAGAAAAGCACTTATTTCATTTGGATGATGAGCGTAATCGTCAATATAGATAATCTCGCTTGATTTAATTCTTATATCAAAACGTCTGACAATTCCCTGAAAACTTTCAAGCCCCAATCTGACATCCTTTCCTTTGGCTCCGTTTATTAATGCAATTGAAGATGCAGCAAGCGCATTTTCGAGATTATGATTGCCTCCTATGCTATATTTTATTGATTTTATTATACCTTGAGGATGATGAATGTCAAAGTAACAATATTCGTTATGATATTTGATGTTGTCAATATAAAAATCACAACCCGACTCATCTATTCCGTATTTAAAAACATTTAAATCTTTACGTAACTGTGGTTTTATCTCATCATAGATCTTTGTATTCAGTATGATATTGCCCCCATTTTTTACCTGATTGCAAAATACTATAAAAGCATCCTTTAGTGAGTCATGGTTTTTATAAATATCCAGATGGTCAGAGTCAATATATGTTACAAGGGCTGTAGAAGGATTTAATTTATGAAAAGATCGATCAAATTCATCTGCTTCAACAACAACATAATCGCTATTTGTATTAATTATTATGTTAGAATTTATATTCTTTGAGATTCCACCTAAAAAAGCCGAGCAGGAATTTTCGGATAAGCTCATAATATTTGCACAAATTCCTGATACTGAAGTTTTTCCATGTGTGCCTGCAATTGCGAGTCCTTTTTTTGGATTACTAATCATCCCCAGTATTTCGGCACGCTTCGAAATGCAAAAATTCTTCTTTCTGAAAAATGTGAGTTCTGAATTCTCTTCGTGTATGGCTGGAGTTAGTATAACCTGAGTATTATCACTATTTGTAAAGTCAAGTGGGATTTTTTTTATATCATCGTCATAATGTATATTTATGCCCAGTCCTTCGAGCATAATGCAAATGTCGCTACGAAATCGGTCATAACCGGCAATCTTATACCCTTCAGCATGAAAATATTGAGCGAGGGCACTCATTCCGATTCCTCCGATTCCAAGAAAATATATATGTGTATATTTATTCTCCATAAGCTAATTTGTAAACTTCTTCTGCTATGATATTCGCAGCATCGGGGAGTTCTAGTTTTTTAATGTTTGTAGCCAAAACTTTTTGTTTACTTCCATCAGAAAGTAAACCAATGGCTTCATTAATGAGTTTTTCGCGTGATTCAATATCTTTGATCATTAAAGCAGCATTAATATTTGTCAAGGCCTGAGCATTTTTAGTTTGATGATCTTCGGCAACATTCGGTGATGGTACAAAAATTACAGGTTTCCCTACAATACAAAGTTCTGAAATGGTGCTTGCACCTGCTCGTGAAATAATAATGTCGGCTGCAGAATAAGCAAGATCCATTTTATAAATAAACTCATTCATATAAATCAAAGGACTATTCGATTCAGCAATAATTTGTTTTGCTTGTGGGAAAAATAATTTTCCTGTTTGCCAGATTATTTGAATGTCTTTTTTAATTAGTTCTTTAAGCCCATTAGCAATGCTTTCGTTAATTGTTCTGGCTCCAAGACTTCCACCTACAGCAAAAATAATGGGTTTATTAGGATTCAAACCGAAAAACTTAAATGCTTCTTCAGACTTATTGGAAATATTTTTAATATCATCCCTCACAGGATTTCCGGTTTTTATAATCTTGTCTTTTGGGAAGAATCTTTCCATATTATCGTATGCAACACAAATTTTTGATACTTTCTTTGAAAGGATTTTATTTGTAACACCGGCGTAGGAGTTTTGTTCCTGAATAAGGCAAGGAATTTTTTGTGAAGAAGCTGCCCTTAAAGCTGGACCACTAGCGTATCCGCCAACACCAACAACAACATCCGGTTTGAAGTCTTTAATTATTTTTTTTGCTTTTCTAAGGCTTTTCAATACTTTAAAAACGAATGAAAACATTGATAATGACAGCTTTCTTTGCATACCAACTACAGGCAATCCAACAATTTTATACCCGGCCGCAGGAACCTTTTCCATCTCCATTTTTCCTTCAGCACCTATAAATAGAATATCTGTATCAGGATATTTTTTGATAATAGAGTTGGCAATAGATACTGCCGGAAAAATATGACCTCCCGTTCCACCTCCGCTGATTATTATCTTAGTTGTCTTTGTCATCGTTTTTTGATATTTCTGTCAGATCTATACTTGTACTTAAATTGTTTTCTTCAATTGGTATATTCTCTTCACTTGAAGCGTTATCCTCAGCATTTTGGTTTTCGGCATCTGTGATTTCTCTGCTTACACTTAAAATAATTCCAAATGCCAAACCGATAAAAAAGATGGAGGTTCCACCATAACTTACAAAAGGAAGTGGTTGACCGGTTACAGGGATTATATTTGTTGCTACCGCCATGTTTGAAAATGCCTGTAAAATTATTAGTGTTGCCAATCCGCTTACGGCATAGGCTCCAAATTTGCGTTTAACTTTTTTTACTATCATTTTTGTTCTTAGAAATAGAAACATATAAAGCAATATTAATGGAATTGCACCTATCAATAATCCGAATTCCTCTATTATTATTGCAAAAATATAATCAGAATAGGGATGAGGAAGAATATTTCTTTGATTTGAATTGCCCGGACCTTTACCGAATAATCCACCTGTGGCAACAGCAATTTTTGAGTGTTTTTCCTGTATGTTCTCTTCTTTATCAGGACTTGTAAAGTTTTCTATTCTGTTATTCCATGTTTCGAATCGTCCTATATCTTTGAATGTTTTGACAACACCAAAGAATAAAACTCCGGCAAGCAATGAAACTCCTAACATAGCTGCCAGATATTTGAATTTTAGATTGCTAAAAAATACTAAAATCATAGATACTCCGAAAAGTAGTAATGCTGTGGATAAATTTGCAGGTAAAATAAGACCTGCTGTAATAATAATAGGTATATAGATTAATTTGAATGATCCTTTATAAGAGTTAATTTCACTTTCCTTAAAAGCTAGAACACGAGAAAGGTACATTAATAATGCAATTTTGGCAAAATCTGAAGTCTGAAATGTTATTCCACCTGGTAGAAGAATCCATCTTCTTGCATCATTGACATTGAGTCCGAAGAACAAAGTAAAAACGAGCAATCCTATAGACAAATACCAGAGATAAACAGATATTTTACTGTAGTAACGATAAGGGATATTGTGAACAATAATAATAAATGAAATACTTAAAATGAGCATAAATGCTTGTTTTAAAAGATAATGAGTTGCATTTCCTCCTGCATCTCTGTAGGCGAGTTGTCCTGCCGCGCTGTAAACCGAGAGCATTGAATAAATAAACAGGAAGAAGATTATTATCCAAATCCCTTTATCACCTCTGAATATCTTATTTATTAACTGCATGTTACTACAACGATCTTACTGCAAGTTTAAACTGAGTTCCGCGATCTTCGTAATTGTCAAATAAATCAAAGCTGGCACAAGCTGGTGATAATAATACGGTATCACCGTTTTTCCCTAGATAGTAAGAAGTCTTGACCGCTTCAATCATACTCTTTGTGTCAACGATTTTAGGAACAATATCTCCAAAAGCTTTGTGAATAGCCGTATTGTCTATTCCAAGACAAACAATAGCTTTTACTTTTTTGACAACGAGGTCTTTTAAAATACTATAGTCATTGCCCTTATCAATACCACCGACTATCCATACAATTTGAGAGTCAACAGATTCGAGAGCATACCATGCTGAGTTTACATTAGTTGCTTTCGAGTCATTAATAAACTTTATCCCGTGTACGCTGATAACAGGTTCGAGTCTGTGCTCAACGTTCTTAAAATCCATCAGACTTTCTCGGATAATGTCTTTTCTGATGTTTAAAACCTGAGCAACAATACCTGCTGCCATTGAGTTGTAAACATTGTGTTTTCCTTTAATTGCCAATTCATCAATTTGCATAGTCATTTGTTGTTTATTGTTATACATATAATTTATTTCATTGTCTGTTTGATCTAAGAATGCTCCGTTTGGTACATCTTTTTTTGTTTGTGTAAATTCAAATTGTGCTGCACTGATTTCTCTTTTAGAAATTTCTTTAAGAATGGTTTCATCGTCAGAGCAATATATGAAAGTGTCTTTGTAAGTAGTGTTTTGCAGTATTCTGAACTTGGAGTCGACATAATTCTGAAATTTGTAATCATATCTGTCCAGATGGTCGGGAGTAATATTTAAAAGAACAGATAAATCACTTTTAAAGTTATACATGTCATCTAACTGGAAACTGCTAAGTTCAATAACATAATAGTCGCGTTTTGAAGTTGCAACCTGAAAAGCAAAACTGTTACCTACATTTCCCGCTAAGCCTACATTTAACCCTGCTTTTTGTAGAATATGATAGATCAGCATAGTTGTGGTTGTTTTTCCGTTGCTACCTGTAATACATATCTTTATTGCATCAGTGTAACGAGAGGCAAATTCAATTTCGGAGATAATTGGTATTCCCAAATTTTTTATTGTTTGAATTATTGGAGCTGTATTGGGAATGCCGGGACTTTTGATTACTTCGTCTGCATCAAGTATTAGCTCCTCGGTGTGTTTGTTTTCCTCATATTCTACATTATAATCTTTGAGGATATCTTTGTATTTATCGTCAATGCTTGATTTGTCAGAAACAAATACATCAAAGTCGTTAACTGCTGCAAGTACAGCAGCACCTGTTCCACTCTCTCCCGAACCCAATATTACAATTTTTTTATTCACGGTTATCTTAGTTTTAAGGTTATTATTGAAATTACTGCCAGCATTAAAGAAATAATCCATATTCTTGCAACTATCTTTGACTCAGGATATCCTTTCTTTTGGTAATGATGATGTAAAGGGGCCATAAGAAATATTCTTTTCCCCTCGCCAAACTTTCGTTTAGTATATTTGAAATAGCTTACTTGTAACAATACTGAAATGCTTTCGGCAAAATAAATTCCGCATAGTATCGGTATCAGTAACTCTTTTTTAATGATTATTGCCAGAACAGCAATCACACCGCCAATGGTAAGACTACCAGTGTCGCCCATAAATATTTGAGCAGGATATGAGTTGTACCATAAAAATCCAATAGCTGCACCAATGAAAGCACTGGCAAAGATCACAAGTTCACCGGTATTTGGAATATACAGAATATGGAGGTATTCAGCAGCAATTCTGTTACCCGATACATAAGCCAATATTCCAAGAGTAACTCCTATTATTGCAGATGTCCCTGTCGCAAGTCCAT
>DAOOPK010000015.1:0-25681 GCA_035388205.1 Bacteroidales bacterium | reverse complement strand
AAGGGAGGTGTTGCAATATACAAATATCCGCCTTCTATCAAGGTTTTCATATAACGGAAAAAGAAAGTCATAATTAATGTGGTGATATGACTACCATCCACATCAGCATCGGTCATTATTATGATTTTATGATAACGCAGCTTTTCAATATTCAGAGCTTTGCTATCCTCCTCAGTACCAATTGTAACTCCCAAAGCAGTGTAAATATTCTTTATTTCTTCGCTATCAAACACTTTATGAGGCATAGCTTTTTCGACATTTAAAATTTTCCCTCTCAAAGGGAGAATTGCCTGAAAATTTCTATCACGACCTTGTTTGGCTGTACCTCCGGCAGAATCTCCCTCAACAAGATACAGCTCACATTTTGAAGCATCTTTATCTGAACAGTCTGCCAGTTTTCCGGGTAATCCCGAACCGCTTAAAATATTTTTACGTTGTACCAACTCACGAGCTTTACGTGCAGCATGTCTTGCAGTAGCAGCGAGTATGACTTTATCAACAATAATTTTTGCATCTTTCGGATTTTCTTCAAGATAATTCTTTAACAATCCACTCACTGCCTGGTCAACTGAAATACTTACATCGGAATTGCCTAATTTAGTTTTTGTCTGACCTTCGAACTGAGGTTCTTGAACTTTAACAGATATAACTGCTGTTAGACCTTCTCTGAAATCATCACCGCTGATGTCAAATTTTAGTTTAGAAAGCAAACCTGTTTCATCAGCGTAAGCTTTTAATGTTCTTGTTAGTCCTCTTCTGAAACCCGTAAGATGAGTACCACCTTCTATTGTATTGATATTATTGACATAAGAATGAACATTCTCAGTGAATGAAGTATTGTACTGAAGAGCTATTTCAACAGGTACATCATTCTTTTCTGTTGAAATATGAATTATTTTTTCTATTAGCTTTTCACGACCTGCATCAAGATATTGTACAAATTCTTTTAACCCATCCTGAGAGAAAAAATCCTTGACTTTTGGGTTACCATTCTCATCTTTTTGTCTGAGATCAGTAAGTTTTAGTTTTATTCCGGCATTTAGATATGCCAATTCCCTCAACCTTGTTGCAAGAATATCGAATTGATATTCAGTTGTAATAAAAATACTGTCATCGGGAATAAACTCAATTACTGTTCCTGTTTCATCAGATTCACCAATTTCTTTAACATCGGCCAAAGGCTTTCCAAATTCATATTCCTGACTATATAATTTGCCGTCTCTTTTAACAGTAGCAACCAGCCTTTTTGATAATGCATTCACACAAGATACACCAACTCCATGCAAACCACCGGAGACTTTATAGGAATCTTTATCAAACTTTCCGCCAGCATGCAAAACAGTCATTACAACCTCAAGAGCGGATTTGTGCTCCTTCTCGTGCATATCTACAGGGATACCTCTCCCATTATCTTCAACTCTGATAGAGTTATCAGTATTGATTATAACATCAATTGTATCACAGAAACCTGCAAGAGCTTCATCAATTGAATTATCCACTACTTCATAAACCAGATGGTGAAGACCACGAACACTAATATCTCCAATATACATTGCAGGACGCTTACGCACTGCTTCCAAACCTTCCAGAACAGTTATACTGTCAGCAGAATAACCGTTTTTTCCGTTTCCATTCCCGTTTCCGTTTGTTGCTGTCAACATCGAATCCAAATTGTCTTTAATATCAGTCATACACTATTTTTAATCATTCTTTTAAAGGAGCACAAATTTAATATTTTTTTCTGTCTTTTCTTCTCTTTTTTGCTATAAAAATCAGATAGTTATCAACAATTTAACAATATATAACAATCTGACATACAGTATATTACAAAGGATTGTTAATAGCTGTTTAACAGATAAAAAATATCTTGAAAATTAGTAAGATTACAAGCTTGATATATATTATATATATAATGTCTGATTTAATATCAGAATAAGTATTTAATGCCAAGCATAAGATTGAATCCCTGCGACATATAATTATTCCAGACATATTGTTTTTGACCGGTAATATTGTTCATGTTAAGAAAAGCATAAAAATTTGAAGCAAATTTGTATTCCCCATACAGACTTACATCTATAATAGGTTTGAGCTGAATTTCATGCCATGATAATCCATCCGGATAAACTGTATGGTCTGTTGTATGAGCAAAAGATTTTGCCCATCTGTTTCCGATGAAGTTTACATTAATACCGAAATCTATTTTTTCGTTAAGCTTGTAATTTGCATTCAGACTTACATCAACATTTGGCATATGCCAAGGTTTTTGGCGATTTTTTATATAGCTGTAATAATAGTAATGACCTTTAAGAATAAAACTAAAACTCCCAATATTGTCAACAGAGATTTCACCATATCCGGCAAACCTTTCGACATTAGTATATTCCATCACAAATTTGTTGTCAAGAATCGAAGTAATATCATTCACAAAGAATGCCATGTCATCAATTTTGGAATAATTTCCGTTTATGTGGAAATAAATATTTTTACTTATATTTCCTTTTAAACCCAGATCTATAACCTGGGCATAATTGGTAACTTTAATATTATTTAGATTATTAACAAATGGATTAATACTACTTATATACTCCAGATTATTATTCCGTATATATCCTTTAAAACCTGCATAAGGGATAATTGTATTGCTGATATTATGCTGAAAATAGACATTTGGGTAGAAATGATATCTGACGCTGTCTCCGCCAAACTCACCGGTTGTGTTTACCCCAATCTGGATTTGCCATGATTTTGTATAATGTTTAAAATAAGGATTCAAATCAAGATTTATATCATTATAATTCGATAAAGTAGATTGATTATTATTGAAAAGGAATCCTATATCCATTCCATATCTGTTATTTTTGACAAGTTTGTTCAAGTCAGAACGGAAATCTATTTTGTGTTGTATGTCGTCCGTAAATGTAAAGAAATATTGATAGGCAATATTTGAAGTGTAATTCATTCTTTTTTTCGAAGTGTTATTTGAGACAATACCAAAATTTGCTTTCAATCTGTTGTATCTTTGCATTTCCATTTCTTCCCTTTTAAACGGCTTTACAGCATCAGCACTTCCGAGAATAATATTTGGATTATATCCATAATAATGAATCTGATTTGATTTGAAATCAATATCACCAGAAATTGTTGATGAATAGAAGTACTTTTTCCCGTAAGCATTTACCTGAGAATTGTTGAATCCGCTGTAAATTCTCTGATCAGCAGAGTTTTTAATACTTCCAAATGATGAATGATGTTTAGCAAATGCCCCGATGGAATAATCGCGAGAACGTCTGTTGTTGTAATACACTTCAACAAGCGGAGATAAATAATTTCCAAATCCGATTTTTATCAATCCATTATCCAATGGTCTTAGCGGTTCGCCCTTAACACTGGCAGCAGTTATCGGACTCGGGGAAAATCTTGTTTTAAACAATGCCGGTTGAACACTATATTCAAAAACAGGAGTGATCTTAACAGTATCAACAATAACAGGTAAGAACTGCATTCTTGTTGCGTCTTTAAGAACAGGTGTATATTCGTTATAAATAATTATTGTCTGTTCACCCAATCCTCCGTCATTTTCTTCTTGGGCAACGACTCCCAAAGTCAAGACTGTCATGACTAAAGTTATAAAGTATTTTGCTTTCATATTCATAATTTACAATTACTTTCTATTCATCTACATTCTCAATTTCAGCAGGTTTTGGCAGATCAATCTCTGTTTCCTCTTCAAACAATTTTTCATTCCCCTCACCTTCTTCTATTAGATTTATCTTAAGATTCAACAGATCTTCAGCACCTTGTTCTGCCTGCTCTTCATCAATTATTTTAGTTAGTTTTTCACTTGCAATATCTTTAATACCGTCTGTTTCGTTCAAATAATTATTTAACAACGACTGCAATGTATGTTTTGCTGAGAAATTATCCCCGCGTTCATAATAAATATCTGCGAGCAATAAGAAGCTTTTTGCTAACCAATAACCGTGAGGTGAATTTGCCTGGGCAAAAACGTAAATCAATTCCTCTGCGATTGAATCTTTCTGCATTTCATAATTAATTTGTGCCACCATAAACATTGATTCAGCACCTTCGGAACTCTTCACTTCACCAGATAAGTTTTCAAATAAATTTAAAGACCTTATTAGATTTCCCTTTGCATAATATGATTTTGCCAACTTATAATGTGCCTCTCTAACCTGTTCTTCATTCGATTTTTCATTTTCAATTACTTCAGTTGCTGCAGCAATTACATTATCATAATTTTGTAGGAAATATGAGCATCTCAGTTTACCGATTGCAGCTAATAGTTTTGTAGATTTGTTCTCCGAAACAGGATAAAGCCTCTCATAATAATTATATGCATCCTGCCATTGTTTTTTATCATACAATATACTGGCTGTTTTTATTGTACTTTCCTCTGTATATGAGCCTCTTGCAGCATCGGCAACGATCCTGTATGACACTAGAGCTTCATCTTTTTCTTCGAAATAATAGTGCAATTCAGCCTTAAAATAATTTGCCTCTATATAAAATCTGCCTTGAGGAAACTTCACCAAATAATTTGTAAGAGAATTCAGAGCTTCGTTGTATTTTTTGTCAACATATAATTTTTTTGCAGCCAGCCACATAATTTCATCCTGCTCATCAGGACTTACGGTTACGCCGGTTACGCCTGAATTTGCGTAATCAATATAACCGTCCGGATTATCCATGTCGATATAAATCGCCCTTATCATTTCGTTTGCATTTCCTGATTCATCTGTATTCGGGAATTCGGAAATGACTTGTTTATACAGCTCCATTGATCTGTTATAGTCCTTTTCGCTGAAATATATTGAAGCCATGCTTGATAATGCAGCTTTTCTCATTGACGAATTTGGATAATTTGTTAACAGGAGATTGTAATAATATTTTGCAGAATCATTGTTGTTAATTGAGATATGATATGTTCTTCCAATTTCAAAATTTGCATTTCCGGCATATTCAGAATCGGGATACAATTGCAACAAGCGTCTTAATGACCATATTTTCTCATTCGTTTGTTTTAGTCCTCCATGTGACAAAGCCATCTGATATAACGAGTAGTCAGGTACAATCTTTCCTATCTCAGCAGCTTTTTTGTAATAATCGGCTGCAGGTGAGAATTCTTTTGAAATATAGTAACAATCCCCAATTCTGTTCATGGCATCATTAAGTATTGCAGAATTTTCATATCCGGGTTGCATCTCAAACTTCCTAAACCATGAATTTGCGGTAGCATACTCTTTTTTGTTAAAATATGCATATCCCAAGTTATAATGGGCCTTACCATATTCATCAAGACTAACAGAGCCTGTAACATTGACAAACTCTTTATATTGCAAAATTGCTTCATCAACTTTATCCAGACGATAATTTGCTTCTGCTTTCCAATAATATGACAAAGCCTGAATATTTTTATCGTACAAACCATATTTCAATGATTTATCAAACATATCAATTGCATCGGTGAATTTTGATTCTGTAAAGAATTCAAGACCTCTGAAATAAGTCAGCCTTTGATATACTGCATCAATTTTCGAGTTTCTGTCTGACATTCCTTCAATTACTGCAATTGCCCGCTGATAATTCTTTGTACTTAAAAATGCATCCAGCAGGTAATTATAAGCCAGATCAGTACGCACTGAATTTGGATATTCTTTAATGTACTTTAAAAATGCATTTATCGCTTCATTGAACGGTGACATAGATAATTCGAAACACAACTGGGCATAATTGAACAAAGCATCCTCTCTTATTATTGGATTATAATTGTACTGTGCAGCCATCTCGTAAGCCAATCGTGCATCTACTTTTCTATTTAGTTTCAGATAGCAATCCCCTAAATGATAAGAGGCATACTGGCTTAAAGTATCCTGCATCTTTGTAATTTTACTGAATGAATTTGCTGCTGCCTCGTATTGTTTGGTATTGTAGTATGCATATCCTAACTCGTAGTAATCATAATCTGTTGCTGAAGTTGTAGTATTTATGTATTTGTTCAAATATGGCAAAGCTTCCGAATATTTTGCTTTTCGGTAATATGCAGAGCCTAAAATCTTGTTTGTTTCAGCAGCCCTTGCTCCTGTTAAAGTATCACTCATTTTAGGAGCATAAGCGATGACTTCATCATATTTTTCCTGCAAATAATAAATTTGAGTGATATAAAAAGGCGCTATTGATGCAAATGCCTGATTCTTTTCCAGTTCTAAAAATCCAAGAAGAGCAGTCTGATATTGTTCACTGATATATTTTATGTGAGAATAAAAATACAAGGACATGGGTCCGTAAACATTTGTATCATCTTTCGACTCATAAAAAGCTTTAGCTGCTCTGTCGAAATCAGAACGAGCAAAATAACTAAATCCGGTTTTAAAGAAGTACTCAGATTGCTCTTCTTTTGTCAAACTCAATCTGTCAGTTTTTTCATACCATTCTATTGCGTCTTTGTATTTTCTTATTCTGAAATAATAATTAGCCATCTGAAAATCCGCATCATTACTGTTATGACTTTCGGGATGCTCTTCGATAAACCCTGAAATCTGATATTCTGCATCTCTGTTGAAAAGATTCATCGAGCATATAGCTATATAATATGCAGCGTCATCTTTATATGCTGAATATTCAGGCCCTTCGTGCAATAATATATCTGCAAATAACTGCTGAGCCGGCACGTACATTCCCAACTCATAAAGATTTTCGGCTGTTGACCACAAGTTTTCCATTTCATTGTATGCCTGTGTTCGTTGTCCATATATCAAGTTATAACTAAATAGTATAACCAATAAAATAACAAACTTTATTTTCATAAGAATCTCTGTTTTAATAATTCTTAAATACTTATATATCAATATTTTACTTAAAACTTTGTATTAAATTCAAAACTACGACTTTACATTATATTTATATTGACTAAATTGTTTTTTTAATTAACATCGTATTGTTTATTTCTAAACTGTTCAAACACAACTTCATAAGAATATATAACTAATTTTGTACTATTGTATTTATATTATTAACCTGTAATATCTGAGTTTTATTATATGAGTAATACTTCCACATTATTAGTTGAAACGTCAGAGCTTAAAGTATATCAAGAAGACACTAAAATATTGGATAGTGTAAATATTAAAGTTGATGTCGGTGATCTGGTATATTTTATTGGTAAAGTAGGAAGCGGAAAGTCAAGTTTGCTAAAAACCCTTTATGCAGAACTTCCGATATTAAAAGAACAAGGCAGAGCCACAGTTGTAGGATTTGAACTTGAGAATCTCAAAAACAAACAAGTACCATTGCTGAGGAGAAAGATAGGCATGGTTTTTCAGGATTTTGAATTAATGTCAGACCGAAATGTATTTGAAAACTTGGATTTTGTTCTGCGTGCTACTGACTGGAAAGACAAAAAAGAAATAGATATTCGCATAAATGAAGTGCTTGAAAGTGTAGATATGCTGGACAAGAAATTTATGATGCCCTCCAAGCTTTCGGGTGGTGAAAAGCAGTCTGTCAGTATTGCAAGAGCATTATTGAACAACCCGCCTGTAATATTTGCAGATGAGCCTACAGGAAATCTTGATCCAGAGAGTGCAGCCCAAGTAATTGAAATACTTTGTAAATTAGCAGAAGCAGGCAAATCGGTTATTATTGTAACACATAATTATAACATATTAAAAAAATTCCCCGGAAGAATATATATGTTCGAAAATGGCACTGTCCACGAACATATTGACGAAGGTATTGATATAGGAGAACTTTAACCTATTTTTCCATCATTTTACTGACAATAAGATCAACTTTCTCTTTAATATTTGCTACTTCTTTATGCAACATGTAATTATCATTATCCATTACTGGCATTTCGGGACTTATGTAATTCACAAATTTCCAGATTTCTTTTATATCAGTAGCATCTATTGAATATGGCTCATATAATTTATTCAATGAATAAAGACCCAGTTTACCCAATGATTTTAATTTATTCTCTACACATTTGAATACAACACCTTCATCAAGAGTAAGAATTATACAGGCATCTCCGTCATTTATTGAATACCAGTTCTGAATAAATTCGCCTGTAACATAAGCCCCGTCAGGAATAGGAAGCATGGAATCTCCACTAATCTGGAATGTTCTGTATTTTCTATCTTTTGACAAAAACGGCAATTGAAATACTGGTAATACTTTTATATATTCCGGGTCTGCAAATCCGCGAGTATAACCGGCTTTTGCTTTTATATTAACAAGTTCAATATTTTCGTTATTTGTTTTATCTACTGTACTTTGTAATACACGTAAATTCGAACCTTTTATATATACATCACTCCCTGATTCGAGCAACCTCAACTGACTTTCTGTTAAAACAGACATATCCAATCTCAACAGAGAATCTATACTCACAGAATAATAATCGCTCAATTTAATAAGAGTATCAATTGCCGGCATGGAAACTCCATTTTCATAACCATTATATGTTGGACGAGGAACTTTAATTGCAAATGCGACATCTTCCTGAGTGCGTCTTTTACGTTTGCGTAATGTCTTAAGATTTGAACTGAAGTACATAGTTTTATTTTTCTGCAAATATAACAAATGATTTTATTTTAAACAAAATTTTGATTATATTTCAATCTTTTTTTAACAAGAGGCTAAGGCTAAGGCTAAGGCTAAATAACTGCAGTTTTTGTTTTGTATTTTGGAGCTTGTGTTTTGGAACTTGTTATATATTGCGAATACTGCTCTCATAACATATTTTTCAATGTCATATTTTCAGAGTAATCTCTTTTGCTTTTTCAGGAACTTCCACATCATGCCAATTCCCTTCAAAGTCCTGACGTTCAATTTTCCAGATATTAATAACTATATAATCTCCTTTTTCTGCAGCATCCTGTAAAGTTGAAATATTTATCTGATTGCTGTCATATTCTTCTTTTACCGAAATGCTCTTAATTTCATCTTCGGCTCTCATCAAAACTGCGTCAAAAGATGTAATTCTGTATTTCGAATCTAAAGGGAATAGTTTTGCAAAAGTATCATCGGCAACAATCTCAACAACAACTGTAGCGACATTTTCAATATCATAATCCTGAATGACATTTGTCTCAGCATTAAAAAACCTAAGCTGAGGAGCAGGCAAACTTTTCTCTACTTCAAATTCTTTTGTACCTCCTTTATCTTTAAAACTTACTATCATTTTGACCTTGCTGCCACCCTTGTAAGGCACCAGACTAACACCTGTTTCTTCGATATATGCATCTCCGGCATCCTCATCAAGATAAATCAAAGCCTCAGCAACATCAATTCCTTCAACTTCTACAGATATTAGATTTTTACATCCTGGCATTAGTTTGCCATATTCATCCAAGATGTCAGATTTAACAGTAATCTGACTACTTTCAATTCCTTCGCTGTTAACCTTTTGTTCTTTATTACCACAAGAAACCATCAAAAAGGCAATTACAAAAACATTTAAAAATAGGATTACTTGATTTTTCATATTTCTTTTTCTTTAATTTGACACAAATATAATTGTTTTTGAAATGAAAATAAATTTTTTAATACAAAAAACTGTTTTCTTAATTCATTGGAATATTATATCAAATATAATAATCAAAAATGATTTAAAAAATCCTTATTGACCAATAAATGATAAAAATTTAATTTTAACTTTGCAGGAAACGAAAATAAAAAGATTATGATAAATAACAAATTAATAAATCCCAAAAGTGTTGCAATTATTGGCGGCTCAGATGATATTCAAAAACCCGGCGGTAAAATTTTAAAGAACCTTATTGACGGTAAATTTAAAGGGAACTTGTATGTGGTTAATCCTAAACTTGATGTAGTTCAAGGCATAAAAAGTTATCGTGATGTAGAAGACTTGCCTCAGGTTGACTGTGCAATATTAGCTATTGCAGCAAAATTCTGTTTACAAGCTGTTGAGGTTTTAACGAATAAAAAAGCTACAGGTGGATTTATTATTTTATCGGCAGGATTTAGTGAAGAAAATAAAGAAGGTGCCGAACTGGAAGATAAAATTGTTAATGTAATTGATAAAGCAGGAGCTAGTTTAATTGGTCCCAATTGTGTAGGCTTATTAAATCAGACATATAATGGCATTTTTACTACACCAATTCCTAAATTAGATTCAAAAGGCATTGATTTTATATCAGGTTCAGGAGCCACAGCCGTATTTATTATGGAATCCGCTATTCCGAAAGGACTTCGTTTTTCATCAGTATATTCAGTTGGGAATTCTGCACAGTTAGGAGTTGAAGAAATTCTCGAATACCTTGACGAAACATATCAACATGACATTTCTGCTCCGGTAAAATTGCTTTACATCGAAAATATTGACAAACCTGAAAAACTTTATCGTCACGCCTCATCTCTGATAAGAAAAGGAGCAAAAATAGCAGCAATAAAATCGGGAGGTTCTGAAGCGGGAAGTCGTGCAGCCTCATCTCATACAGGGGCTTTGGCTAGTCCTGATGTAGCTGTTGAGGCATTATTCCGCAAAGCAGGTATTGTCCGCTGTAACGGCAGAGAAGAACTTGCAACTGTTGCATCTATTTATATGCATCCTATTCCAAAAGGAAAAAATATTGCAATTATTACACATGCAGGAGGTCCTGCAGTTATGTTAACTGACTCCCTCAGCAATGGTGGGCTAAATATCCCTCACATCGAGGGTGAAAAAGCCAAACTTCTACTGGAAAAGCTATTCCCCGGAAGTTCTGTAGCTAATCCGATAGACTTTCTTGCAACAGGTACTGCCGAACAATTAGGACATATTATTGACGCCTGTGAAAACGATTTTTATAATATTGATGCAATGGCTGTTATTTTCGGAAGTCCTGGATTGTTCCCTGTTTACGACGTTTATGATGTCCTTGATCAAAAAATGAAATCGTGTAAGAAACCAATATATCCAATTTTACCTTCAATTATTAATGTAAAAGATGAAATAGAGTATTTTATTAAAAAAGGAAGAATAAATTTCCCCGATGAAGTGAATTTCGGAAATGCTCTGTGTAAAGTTGTAAATACTCCTGCTCCACAACCCGAAAAAATCAGCCTTCCTGAAACCGATAAAGCGAAAATCAGAAAAGTAATTGATAACGCACAAAATGGATATTTAAGTCCGACAGAAGTTTTCGAATTACTCGACTCAGCAGGAATAGACAGGGCTTTTGAACAGGTAGTTGACAAATCCGAAGATGCAATTTCATTTGCTCGTAAACACGGATTTCCTCTTGTAATGAAGGTTGTTGGTCCTATTCACAAATCGGATGTTGGTGGTGTTGTATTAAATGTAAAAGATGAAGAAACAGTTTTGAGAGAATTTGACAGACTTATAAAAATTAAAGACACCTACGCAGTATTAATGGGAGAAATGCTAAAAGGTACAGAAGTATTTATAGGTGCTAAACGTGAAGATAAATTCGGACACATGGTTTTAGCAGGTCTTGGCGGAATATTTATCGAAGTCCTGCACGATGTTAACACATCTATTTCTCCGGTTTCGCGCGAAGAAGCAGCAAATATGATTAAAAACCTTAAATCATACAAAATTATCGAAGGTGTAAGAGGACAAGAAGGAGTAAATCAGGAAATATTTATTGAGCAGATTGTAAAAATATCCGCACTTCTAGAAGCAGCACCCGAAATATTTGAAATGGACTTGAATCCTTTATTAGGAAATATGAAATATATTAAGGCTGTTGATGCAAGAATAAGAATTGAAAAATAATGAAGAAACTAAAAGACTTCAGCAAGCACGAAAAAATACTCGTTCTGATGCTAATAATTGCAGTAATTCTGTTTGCAACATCTTGGAGAAGGATTTCTGATAATGTCAGCAAAGTCTTAAAAATTTATGCGATAAATAAAACTGAATAAAAACCTTGATTTTCAATTTAATGAATTATGAAAAAAAATGACCTGATTTTCATTCTTGCTATTGTGTTACTATTGTTACCATTTTTCATCTTTCCGGATGTATATAATTTCTACAAATCTTTCAATAAAGATCATGGAATGATAATGAGCTTTATTAAATTTGCAATATTAGCCACATTAGGTGAATCAATTGGTCTCAGGATAAAATCAGGCGTTTATAACCATAAAGGTTTTGGAATTTTTCCTCGCGCAATAGTTTGGGGTATTTTAGGACTTGGAATAAAAATGTCATTTGTTATTTTTTCTGTTGGTATGCCAGCTTTTATTAACTATATGGGAATAGAAAATGCCGTAGAGATGTTTAAAGGTGATTTAAGTTGGGGAAAAGTATTTATTGCTTTTTGTGTCAGCACATCTATGAATCTTATATTTGCTCCAGTTTTTATGACTTTACATAAAATTACAGATACACATATTATTAATAATGGAGGAACTCTAAAGGGCTTTTTTAGTCCAATAAAATTTAAGGAAATATTTCCATCACTCAATTGGTCTGTACAATGGGACTTTGTTTTTAAAAGGACTATCCCATTCTTTTGGATACCTGCTCATACAATAACTTTTTGCCTGCCTGAAGAATGGCAAATATTATTTGCAGCATTATTAGGTGTGGTCTTAGGAATATTACTGTCTATTGCAGCAATAATGGGACAAAAGAAATAGTTTATAATTATAAAATAAGATTAAAAAATAAGATATTTATGAGTTTTATTGAAGATAACATTTATAACCTAACAAGAAAGTTGCCAAAAAATGTCAACTTAGTTGCAGTATCAAAAACTCATCCTGTTGAGATGATAAAAACTGCCTACAGTTGTGGTCAAAGAATATTCGGAGAGAATAAAGTTCAGGAACTAGTATCGAAATACGAGGAATTAAAACAACTCAACATTAAATGGCATTTAATTGGTCATTTACAAACAAATAAGGTCAAGTACATTGTATCTTTTATTGATTTGATACATAGTATTGACAACCTTAAGTTGCTAAAGGAAATTGATAAACAAGCTAAGAAAAACTCAAAAACAATTAATTGTCTTTTGCAATTTCATATTGCTACTGAAGAAACAAAATTCGGACTTAATTACTCAGAAGCAGAAGAAATTTTAACTTCAACAGATTATAAAGAACTGAAAAACATAAATATTTGCGGAGTTATGGGAATGGCTTCTTTTACTGATAATATGGACTTAGTTAGAAAAGAATTCCGGAATCTGAAACAAATATTTGAGCAGTTAAAAAAAGAATATTTTGCAACAAACTTCGATTTTTGTGAAATAAGTATGGGAATGAGTAGTGACTGGCATATTGCAGTAGAAGAAGGCAGCACAATGATACGTGTAGGAAGCAATATTTTTGGAAATAGAATATACATATAACAATTATTTGTTTATTTTTGCTGATGATGAAGAAGGCATTTTTGATAAGTATTTTTTTATTTTTGACTTATTTTATAAGTCTTAAAGCTCAGGATTTACCGGTTCACGAGCAGTATATGTTCGACTTCATGCTGGTAAACCCTGCATTTGCCGGAATGTCTGAAGTTACATCAGTAAAAGTCATACACAGAGAGCAATGGATTGGAATGGATGATGCCCCGCGTACTTCATTTTTACTTTTCAAACACAGATTAAATGAAAGAACTGGTGGTGTCGGCGGATATATTTATTCTGATAAAAACGGACCTAATTCAAAATATGGCGGACAATTAACATGGTCATTTCAAGCCCTTCTTGACAGTAAAAGATATTCACGTACAATTCTCTCTTTTGGAATTTCATTTAGAGCTTTGTTACACACCTTAGACGAAACCGGGTTTGAACAGACCATTTATGACCCTATAATTACATATTCAAAACAGACGACATTTATTCCTAATGCAAATGCAGGTGTTGTATTATCGTATAATCAGGCTTTTCTCGGAGCATCTTTCGACAACCTGATACCTTGGTCTGACAGAATGTACAATACAGTTATAGAACCAGTAAATTTTGTTTTGATGAATATTCATGCTGGAAATATATTCACATTGTCAAGAAGAGTTCAACTAAGACCATCGGCTTTGTTTAAAACTAATTTCCATGGTTTGAATCAGTTAGATATAAACGCAAAATTTCATGTTTTTGGGAACAAACCTATTCGTTCAGTTTACATCAGATATCAAAATGAATTCTTTTTTGGACTATCGTACAGGCAAACTCTTGATTGGGGTAATATTTCTGCCTTATCCTTATCTCCAACTTTTGGATTTACAATAGATAAGTATTCATTTATGTATTTATACGATTTGGGATTGACTCATTTACAGTTATTTCATTCCGGAACTCATCAGATTTGCATAGGAATACGATTTTTCCATGACAAATACAGGAACTGGGAAAAACACAGCATCCCTGTTTTTACAGACGATTTTTAATCCTAATTACAAATGAATTACTTCATTATGAGCAGCAGCAGCAGCTTCCATAACTGCTTCTGACATACTTGGATGAGGATGGATAGATTTTATCAAATCCTTACATTTCCCATTCATTTTCTTAAGTACAACCATTGAAGCGATCATTTCTGCAATATTATCACCGATAAAATGTGCCCCAAGAAGTTCATCAGTTTTGGCATCAAACAATAACTTCACAAATCCGTCCTTATTCCCTGCCGATGCAGCCTTACCCGAAGCTGTGAACGGAAATTTACCAACTTTGTATTCTATCCCTTTTTCTTTGAGTTTTTGTTCAGTAAACCCAACCGATGCAATTTCGGGAGTACAGTAAACACATGATGGAATGTTATTATAGTCAATAACCGGAGGCTCCAGTCCTGCAATTTTTTCTACACAGCAAATTGCTTCTGCAGATGCAACATGAGCAAGAGCCTGCCCGGGAACAATATCTCCAATTGCATAAATTCCTGACACATTTGTCCTATAAAACTCATCTACAATAAGCTTTGACTTTTCTACTTTTATTCCTAATTCTTCAAGTCCAATATTCTCTATATTTGTTGTAACACCGGCAGCAGACAAAACAACTTCACATTCAATTTGTGCTTCACCTTTTTTATCTTCGTATGTAACGATACATTTTCCTTCTCTTACCTCAACATTTTTGACAGTGGTACCTGTCATCACTTTTATTCCAGCTTTCTTAAAAGATCTTGCAAGTTGTTTCGAGATCTCCTCATCTTCAAGTGGAACAATCTCAGAAAGGAATTCGACCAAGGTAACATCTGTGCCCATAGAACTATAAAAATAAGCTAACTCAGTACCTATAGCCCCCGAACCTATAACAACCATTGATTCCGGCAAATGGTCAAGGTTCAAAGCTTCGCGATATCCAATTATATTTTTCCCGTCTTGTTCAAATCCTTGCATTTGTTTTGAACGTGCTCCAGTTGCAATGATAATATGATCCGATAAAAGCTCTTCTACACTGCCATCATCTTTTGTAACCAAAAGTTTATATTTTGAAATCAATTTTCCAAAACCTTTATATACTGTTATTTTATTTTTCTTGAACAGATATTCGATACCCTTACTCATATTTGAAGCTACCTCCCTGCTTCGAGAAATAACTTTATTAAAATCAGGTTTTGCAATACCCTCAGTACAAATTCCATAATCTTCACTATGTTTAAAATAATTATAGACCTGTGCCGACTTTAACAAAGCTTTCGTTGGGATACAACCCCAGTTTAAACAAATTCCACCCAATTCTGATTTCTCGACAACTGCCACATTCATTCCTAACTGTGATGCCCTAATCGCTGCAACATACCCTCCCGGCCCGCTGCCCAAGACAATTAAATCAAATTTCATAAACCAACAATTTTATTTATTTTCATTTTTTTTCAAAAATAAACTTTTTTTGCTTATTTTTGTTTTTAATTAAGTATGTTTAATTGATTGATATAAAAAATAATAAATAATTATAACCAAAAAACTGTGTATGGAAAAGTGTATTTTAGTACCATTTGATTTCAGCAACGAGGCTAACTTTGCTATGGATCACGCTTACGAATTAGCAAGAATAACATCTCTGCCAATTCATTTATTATACGTCGTGCCAACTGAAAAAGAAATCGAAGAGTGGCATGTTGAGTTAAAAAAGATTGCTGATAAATATTCAAAGGAGCACAATTATAAAGTAGAAGCTGTTGTTAAAGCCGGCAACTTATTCGAAACCATCTACAATTATGGAATTGAAGCAAATGCTTATCTAGCTGTAATGGGAACTCATGGGATAAAAACCATAAAAAAAGCAATGAAAGTTATCACAAAGTTTGTTAAAATCCCATTTATCCTTGTGCAAAGCCCGATAAATTTCGGTTCTTACGATAAGATTTGTGTCCCTATTGATGATGATAAGAAATCAAGAGCTAAATTCTTATGGGTTAAATATCTTAATAACCTTTTCGAAAGTAAAGTTTATATAGTATATCCCGAAGTAGCCGATTCGGCACGAAAAGCAGAAATCAATGCCAATATTATGTTTGCAACCTCAATTTTTGAAAAAGATGCAATTGATTTTGAAGTTAAAGCAGTTTGTGAAACAAATTTTGCCGACAATCTTTATGATGTGATGGGTAAAATCGAACCTGACGTTGTACTATTTATGACATATAAATACAAAAAATCAATTACTGAAATAAAACGTGCCAGAAATGTCGAATTATCCAAAAAAATTCCAATTATGTGCGTTAATCCCAGAACAGATATCGTAAAACTGGGTGGATTTGCATACTAGATAATTATATTCATTATTGTACAGAAAATCAGCTTAATAAGGCTGATTTTTTTATTGAATGTACTATATTATGTATGTTTATAGAATTCTTCTTCAGTAATTCTAACAAATGTCAACAAAATCTCTATTAAAATTTATTAAAAAACTTTTATTAAACATATTTATTCAGTATTTTTGTACATTAAAAATTAAAACTAATTTGTCTTAAATTCTAATAATCAATAAATTTCAAAATAAAATGACAAAAGTAAAAAGAGTTTATACTTTCGGAAACAAAAAAGCCGAAGGTGACAGCAAGATGAAAAATTTGCTTGGTGGTAAAGGTGCTAATTTGGCAGAAATGTGTTTGTTAAGTTTGCCAGTTCCTGCAGGTCTAACAATTACGACTGATACCTGTACAGAATATTACGAAAACAATTGTGAACTTCCTGATGGATTAATGGAAGATGTCTGGGCAGCAATGAAAAACATAGAAGATATTATGGGCATGAAATATGGCGACACTGAAAACCCTCTTTTGGTATCGTGCCGTTCCGGTGCTCGCAAATCTATGCCCGGAATGATGGATACAGTTCTTAATATTGGTTTAAGTTCAAGTACTTTGCCTGGGCTCATTAAAAAAACTAACAATCCAAGATTTGTTTATGACTCCTATAGACGTTTAATCATGATGTATGCTGATGTTGTTATGGACAAAGCAGAAGGGTTAGACAAAAATATCCGTCGTCAGTTAGACGAAATGCTTGATGAGTACAAACACTCAAAAGGTCTAAAATCAGATACAGATTTAAGTACAGACGATCTCAAATATTTATCAGAAGAGTTCAAGAAAAAAATTAAACTTGTACTAGGAACAGAATTTCCGGATGACCCAAAAGCTCAGCTGATAGGTGGTATTAAAGCTGTTTTTAAAAGCTGGAATGGTAAAAAGGCTATTTCATACCGTCGAATCGAAAGTATTCCTGACGATTGGGGTACTGCAGTAAATGTTCAAGCTATGGTTTTCGGAAACATGGGGAATTCCTCGGCAACCGGTGTTGCTTTTACCAGAAATCCTGCAACAGGTGAAAATCTGTTCTATGGTGAATGGCTAATCAACGCTCAGGGAGAAGATGTAGTTGCCGGCATTCGTACACCTAATCCTCTTAATAACGACACTAAAAACGATCAAAATCAACACCTGATGTCAATGCAGGAACAATATCCGACCATATATAAAGAGCTGTGTGACATTCGTAAAACTCTTGAAGACACTTATAAAGATATGCTTGATATTGAATTTACAATCCAAGAAAGCAAATTATATATGCTCCAGTGCCGTGTTGGAAAAAGAACAGGTACAGCTGCTCTGAATATGGCTATGGATATGTTGGCAGAAGGACGTATTGACGAAAAGACTGCTGTTTTACGTCTTGAACCATCTCAACTTGACGAATTACTTCATCCTATTGTAAACCCTGCATCAGAAGCTAAAGTAACTCCAATTGTTAAAGGCTTACCTGCCGGACCGGGTGCTGCTGTTGGAAAAGCTGTTTTTTCTGCCGAAGATGCTGTTGCATGGTCGCGTAGAGGTGAAAAAATCATTCTAGTTCGTAAAGAAACAAACCCTGAAGATGTTGAAGGAATGAGAGTTTCTGACGGAATTCTGACTGCTTTGGGCGGAATGACCTCACATGCTGCTCTTGTTGCTCGCGGATGGGGTAAATGTTGCATTGTAGGAGCAGGTTCTATGGACGTTAATGAAGTAAAGAAAACCGCTATAATAAAGGGAAGCGGAATTGTAATTAAAGAAGGTGATATTATTACCCTCAACGGAACAAAAGGGAATGTTTATAATACAACTCTCGACCTGATGGATGCAAGTGAAAATCCTCGATTCCAACAATTTATGACTATGGCAGATAAGTTCCGTAAAATGGGAGTACGTACAAATGCTGACACTCCGGAAGATGCAAAAATTGCTCGCGATTTTGGTGCAGAAGGCATTGGGCTTTTCCGTACAGAGCACATGTTTTACGGAAAAGGAGCCGACGAACCTTTGTTTATTCTACGCAAAATGATTCTCGCATCAACAGAGAAAGAGAGACATGTTGCTATTAACGAACTATTCCCATTTGTTAAACGCGATATGAAAGGTACTATGGCTGTGATGAACGGATTACCTGTAACATTTAGATTACTAGACCCTCCTCTTCATGAATTTGCTCCACATACTCACGACAAACAAGCTGAAATTGCAAAAGTTATAGGAATAAGTGTTGAAGAAGTAATTAAAAGAGTTGACAAACTGCACGAAACAAATCCTATGATGGGACATCGTGGTGTGCGTTTGGGTATTACATATCCTGAAATTACCGAAATGCAATTCCGTGCTTTGTTCGAAGCTTCCGCAGAATTAATGAAAGAAGGAAAGAATCCTTTGCCGGAAATTATGGTTCCAGTTACCTGTGATGTCAATGAACTTAACATATCTAAAGTGATTTTCGATAAAGTAAAAAAAGAAATAGAGACAAAATTCGGTTTATCGGAAATAAAATGTCTTTATGGCACTATGATAGAAATTCCAAGAGCTTGTTTACTCGCCGACAAAATGGCAAAAACAGCTGAGTTCTTTTCATTCGGGACTAATGACCTTACACAGATGACGTTTGGCTTCAGCCGTGATGACATCAGCGGTTTTATGCAAGATTATCTCGATAAAAAAGTTATGCCTACCGATCCTTTCCAGACGATAGATCAGGATGGCGTTGGACAACTTGTTGAAATGGCAGTGGTTAAAGGACGTGGTACGAAGAATAATTTAAAAATAGGCATTTGCGGTGAACAAGGTGGCGATCCGGCTTCTGTAGAATTTTGTAATAAAGTCGGATTGAATTATGTTTCATGTTCTCCTTTCAGGGTTCCTATTGCAAGATTAGCAGCAGCACATGCAAGTATTAAACAATCTTAAAACATTTGATTATGGAAATAATAGGAAAACTCATTAAAAAATTGCCTCCTGTTACTGGAGAAGGCAAAAACGGACCATGGAAAAAACAAAGTTTTGTTATTGAGACCCAGGCTGATTATCCTAAAAAAGTTTGTTTTACTACATGGGGAGATAAAGTTGAACTAAATTCATTTACCGAATCTGACATCATTAAAGTATTTTTTGATGTAGAAAGCCGTGAATATAACAATAACTGGTACAATGACCTGAAATGCTGGAAAGTAGAACTGAATACTTCAGGTGGAAATTCCAACATAATAAATGAATTGCCCCCTATTTCAGAAAAAGATATTCCTCCATTTGATATGGAAGACGACCCTGGAGATGACCTTCCTTTTTAGTACTAAAAATCCTGCTTCGGCAGGATTTTTTTTATCATATTCCTGCATTTCTTAATGCCTGATGATATTTTTGAGCATTTACCTGATGCTGGGCATTTGTTACCGCAAATACATGATAACCCGAAAAATCATCCTTTGCACAAAAGAATAGATAATTGTGCTTTTCATAATTTAACACAGCATCTATTGATGATACTGATGGGATATTAATAGGTCCGGGAGGAAGACCAGAATATAAATAAGTATTATATGGAGAATCTATCTGCAGATGCCTTGTCAGAACCCTCTGAACAGTAAAATCTCCAATTGCAAAAACTACTGTCGGGTCTGCCTGTAAAAGCATTCCATTATTCAGCCTGTTTACATAAACACCCGCAACTCTTGCTTTCTCATCATTCTTCTGCGTTTCTGCTTCAACAATAGATGCAAGAACGCTAACTTCAACCATGGTAAATCCCATACTTTCAGCTTTTGCCTTACGTTCTTCATTCCAGAAATTGTTATATTCTTCATACATCTTTTCCACAAATTTCCCAGCCGAGGTATTCCAATAAAACTCATAAGTATTGGGAATAAACATTGCCATAAATGTCTGGCCGTTAAATCCATATTTTTCTGCAACTGAAGGATCATTTAGCATTTCAGATAATTGCAATGAATCTGCCTCTATAAAATCAGATATCTTTCCCGACAGAATATCTAGACTTCGAACGGAAATAAATGTCAGTTTAACCGGAGACTGCTTTCCACTTCTCAACAAATTAACTAGCTCATTATTTGACATTCCGTCACGGATTTCATATCTTCCTGCCAATACTTTTGCCGGATAATTCTTACGTTCAGCTACAAATTTAAACGATTCCATATCAACAACATAACCGGTACTGTCAAGTATCCGCAAAACATCTTCATAGTCCGAGCCGTTTGGAATATACAAATATGCCGGACTTATTTCCAGTTTAACATTTGACCGGAAAATATAACCATAGTACTTATTACCGAATATAAATCCGGTCACAGAAATAATTACAAAAATTGTAAGAATTATTAAGAATACTTTTTTCTTTTTCGACATCAGTAATTAATAATTAATTATCCTAGCAAAAATATTTGTTTTAATGATATGAGGTTTCTTTTTCTGTTTTTTTTTACAATACTAATATTAAGTTCTTGTGACACAGACCAGAACAGATGCTTTAAATCTGCCGGAGAAGAAAAAACCGAAAAATATGATCTTGACATTTTTACTAAAGTTGTTATTCAGAGTGATTTTGAAGTCTATTTTGAAAACAGTCCCGAATACTCTGTAACAATAACTTGCGGAAAAAATCTTATCCCATATATTGATCATGGAATTAGCGGAAGAGAATTAATCCTAAAAGATAATAATGGTGCCGACTGGTTACGTAAAAGAATCAAACCCAAATTGATTGTCAGTTGCCCAAATCTGAAAGAGATAAACATATACGAAACCTGTGATCTAAAAACCATTGACACTTTGTATTTTGATAAACTGTCAATTCAAAACTGGGCTGGAATTTTAACCACAAACCTAACTCTTGCAGGTGATAGTTTATATTTTAGATGCCACGCAACAACGGGAGATTACATTCTTGAAGGTAGGTGTTATTATGCCTATTTGTATAATGTAGGAAGCGGGTATCTTATTGCCAATAAACTATTAAGCCAAGTTATCCATATTGTGCATTTATCTCAGGGAAACAGCGAAGTTAATGCTTCACAACTATTGATGATCGAAAACATTAAATATGGAAAAGTATATTCATTTTCCAATGAGTGTCCCGAAATCATGGATGGTGACAATGATTGGGGTGATGCTTTTATAAATTTAGGCTGCCCATAATAAATTATCTATATTTTTAAAGACCTTTTTAGAAAAATCCTTAATCCAAGTTGAACATTTTCCCTAAAAAAAAGGCATTTTTTCATTCACAAATTTGTAATTGATTGATAATCAAAAGTATAATTTTCTTAAAAGTTATTGGTAGTTCCAAAAAATAAAAAAATAAAAACAAAGCTAAGACCAATGCCTTTTTACAGAAAAAATTTGTGTTCCCAGAATAATAAATGCTATATGCCAAAAAGCTAGATATAAGAGGTGTCTCGTCCTAAAAAAGTTTACAGCATTTATTATTAATCCTGACATACATTTACAAAGATAATATTTATCCTAAAATTGATTTACTAATTGAACTTTCGTAATAAAGAGTCCGGTATAAAAAGCCTATGTTATTTTAGAAAAAATGCTTACAATGAATAAATGAATTCAGTCTAAAAAGTAACATACTTGCCATCAGGACACTACTAATACACCAAATGCCACAATTATTAAAATTTTGCAATACAGCCATTTGTATGGTTTGCTAATGCGGGTGAAAGTGAAAAGGCAAAAGTTAAAAGTGATGCCACTTCCATACTTTTTACTTTCAATTTTCTACTTTTAACTTTTTGACAACTCTTATTTTTTTGACTTTTTAGACCAGAATCATATATTTATTCAATGCGTATAGCCTTTTTATATAATTTCCCAGAGATATATTCTTCTATTATGACACCTTTTATTGAAGAATATATTGAACAAGTATTTGCAGTTTTATTGTTAATATCAATTATTTCATCGGTAAACCATACTTCATAAGTTTTATCCTCTATTTTAATTAAAGCATGGCTACAGTTATAATTTAATATTGTTTTTTCTTGTTTAGTAAAACTAATCTTTGGAGTTATTTTTTTATATTTTTTTAATTTTCTTTTTAAGTTAGCTGTTTCAGAATTGAATGTTGTTCCATCGTTAATCAACCTTTTATTTATTAAGTTATAAGTTTTAAACGATTCAGAATAAGTATAATTGTATTTTGTAAACGAAGTATCATTATTTACAAACGAATAAAGAATAGTTTTTTCATTAAATAATATTTTTTTTGTGCTATATGAGTTTAATCCTTTAGTTTTAATTGTAATGGAAGTGTCTGTATAAATAACAGTCTGATTAGTTGTCAAGGTGTCTGTGTAAATCTCATAATGAATAGTACATTCTTGTGGGAATATGAAATATGTGACAGATATAAAATAAAAAAACAATATGTGTCTTCTCATTGCAAATATTATTATAATTGAGAAATAATGTATGCGAAAGAAACTTTAGCTGCTCCTACTTCACAAGCTGCGATAGCTGCCCTTGCTCTACCATCATGATAATCATTATTAAAAATAGTTGGATCTTCGTTGTTGTAATAATTAATACAGTCTGAATAAGCAAGTGCGTCAGCAATTGCAGTTCCTGTAATAATATTCTGCATCATATAATATTTTGTATTATTGTAAAGTACATTAGCAATATAAATTTTTTTAAAATGGTCTTCATTTATCCATTTGCTAATTTTAACATTTTGAGCGTTTATATACCAGTAATTATTACTGTGCAATAATACAAATAAAGTCCCTAATATATTGTACTCTTCTTTAAAACAAAGTTTTGAAGTGTCAATACTTTCTTTTATAAATTTGTTAATAGCAATATCTAATTCTGAGCTAGTCAATTTAGGAATAGAGCAAACAGAATCTAAAAAAGAGTAAAATTGATATTCATTTTCCGTAATAGTATTTGATTTTTTTAAAGAATCTGCATAATTCATAATATTATCAACATAATTTAATGCTATTGAGATATGTATTGTATCTGTACATATTCCTATATTTGCACATAATAAAGAGTTAATATATTTTTCGATGTTATAAATAGTAATAAAATTTCTGTCATCTTGAATTGTCTTTAAACAAAAGTTATGTAATTGTCCAATTGAATTAAATTCAGGATACAACGTTGTTGTTGAATTTAAGTTAAAAATCGGGTTGTCAATATCAACTTCTCTTTTACAACTAATAAATAGAATTATAAATGTTGTTGAAATGACTAATAATAAAAAACGTAAATTGTTTTTAGACATAAAAATATAAATTTATTTGCAAATATAAATAATTTTTGATTTGTTGTACCTTAAAATCCGCAAAAAAGTTATTAATAATGACAGCCAAAACATTATGTATAAATATATTACACAATGTTTGGCTGTTGAAAAATTTCATTTCCTCTCGGCGAAGCTTCCGAGTTTCGTTACCCATAGAAAGTTCGATGAGCAATGGGCATGTCTTAAAATTATTGATTCATTTAATTATACAATTACTTCGATTTATATTACGTGAACGAATAATAACACAATTTTAAAAGATGTAAAATAACTTTATTGAATTAGGCATATTGTAAATATCAATAAATGTAGTAATATTGTGAAATAAAAATTTATAATATGGAGCAAAAGTTTAAAAGCATGACGATTTTTGATTTTCAGTCGAAATTTCCAGATGAAAGATCGTGTATGTCGTATTTAGCAGAATTGAAATGGCAAGATGGGTATGTTTGTCCAAAATGTGGGAACAAAAAGTACTGTGCAGGTAGTAATGAATTTGACAGACAATGTACAAAATGCAATTATCTCGAATCACCTACCAGTCGAACCTTGTTTCACAAAACGAAATTTTCAATACTCAAAGCATTTTACATTGTTTACTATGTAAGCACAAGCAAAAAAGGCATATCAAGCACAGAGTTAAGTCGTAAACTTGGGTTACGACAGAAAACATGTTGGAGTTTTAAGCAAAAAGTAATGCATGGCATGAAAAGTAGTGGCAATTTCAAAATTACAGGAAATGCAGAGGTTGATGAAACTGTTGTGGGTGGTCAGGAAGAAGGCGTTCGTGGTCGTAAAAACGGAAAGAAGAAATTGGTGGTTTTTGCAATTGAGAGAAAAGGAAAAGGCATTAGTAGAGTATATAGAAAGGTTATCAATAAAAGCAGTGCCAAGGAATTGGGCAAATTTATGAAAGATGTAATTGAAACAGATGCGAATGTAAAAACGGATGAATGGCTCGGCTATACTCCACTAAAGAAGGACTTCATTCATCTGAGTCAAGTAAAATCAGGCAAAAAGGGAGAAAATTTCCCAGATATACATAGAATTATTATGGGTTTTAAAGGATGGCTACGAGGGATGCATCACAATGTAAATTACTTACAGCGATATATTGACGAATATTGCTACCGTTTTAATAGATGTCATATGAAGGAAACAATTTTCGATAATCTTCTATTAAAAATGGTAAAGGCAAATCCATTTCCTCAAAAATCATATTCAATAAATGCCTAATTCAATAACTTTATATTTCTCTTACTATAAATACTTCATAATCACCTAAATACTTAAAGCCGTATTTTTGATACAATTCTCTGGCTATTTCGTTGTTTTTATGTACTTCAAGTTTTATCTGCAATTTAAGATCACGAGCATAATTCATGGATTCATCCATTAATAAATTGGATAATCCTTTACCCTGATATTCAGGCAAAATTCCAAAGTGATGCAGATATAAACGTCGGCTGTCATTAGTTATCCAAGAAGTTCCAATAAGTCTATTTGATTCGTTATCAATTAAAACAAATAATTCCCCACCTACTTTCAGAGTATTATGAATCACTTGCAAATCATCACCCCTATGAGCACCACCCATATCAGTTTGTTTCCAAACATTAAGTACTGCATCATAATCAGCAGTTT
>DAOOPK010000014.1:0-25966 GCA_035388205.1 Bacteroidales bacterium | reverse complement strand
AGAAGTGAGTGTTAGTCAGTATGGACTGAGAACATTTATATGGTTAGAAACAAATTCAGCACAAACAATTTCATTTAATTGTACTTCGAAAGATACTGTTAATGTAACATTCTGGCAAGAACCAACGGCGCAAATATTATATCCAGCTTCTGATACAAGTTTTGTATGTGGACTTACATTTGATAATCTGCAAGCAGAAAACCCCGGAATGTTAATTAATGGTTATTGGTATTGTCAAAATCCTGCCGTAAATTATGATAATGTATTCGAAACTAATACTTCAGCAACAGTTCCTTATCCTGGGTACTATACTTTTTACTGGATAGAGGAGACAGGCCCGGGCTTAATGCCGGGCTTTTGTAATGATACTGCAGGACCTATTACAATTGGATTTAATGTTCCAGATGCGGAGATTTTGACTGATATTTCAGATACTTTAATTAGTTGTGGCTTGATTTATAGCGGACTTGAAGCTGCAGATCCGGGAATATCAAATGGTAATTGGGTTTCAAACTCTGAATTTTTCCCCGTTAATGGAACAAATCTCAACTCACCTTCGGTAGATGTTATAGTTTATGAGCCAATAGTAGCAGAATTTTACTGGATAGTTCAACATGGACCATCTGACTTAAATTGTCGCGATACTGCGGGACCTGCGATAATCAGGTTTTTGTCAGAACCAACAGCAGAAATTATAACAGATATGTCTGATACTATTTTTAATTGTGGCCATACTTATTATAATTTACAAGCAGAAAGTCCTGATAGTCAATTTGTTGGATATTGGGATACTCCGAATATAACTAGTATTATGTTTGGTGAATGGAATAATGAGGAAACCTCTGTAACTACTAATGTCGATTATTTTCTATATAATTTCTATTGGATTGTTCAATATTCTGATTATCCAAGCTGCAAAGATACTGCAGGTCCTGTTAAAATCCACTTTTTAAAAGAAGTGTCTTCGTTTGCAGGAGATGATAATAGCATATTTGGTCATGACTATGTGTTAACAGGTGAGATAAGCGAATTCTACAATCCTCAATTTCCCGGAACAATTATATGGGAAAATTCAGATGCTATTTTTACTGATTCTCAGAATGACACGACTTTAGTTACAGTGCCGATTTATGATGAATACGATTTTGTTTTAAGTGCTTATTATACCGATCATCCGGATTGTGGAGATTCGGATACGGTTTCTATTTTATTTAAAAACCCGCTTTATCCTATTGTGGATAATGTTATAGCCAATATTGACTTTAGCTGGGCTATTTATTATCCTGATAATGATGATGTTACAGTGTATTTGTATCAGGAATTGTCTGAAAAAACTAGCTTACCGGTTTATGAACTTATATCTCAAAAACATCCCGGATCAAACGGACAGGTGATTTTTGAAGATATAGAACCCGGAATTTATTACATGAGTTCCAGTTTAGCAAACGCAGATAATTTTCCTCTGTTACTTGAAAATGTCTATTCGGGAAATGCTTTAATTATTGATAATTCTGAAGCGATAATCAAAAACGATGGAGAATCAGTTTTTATCTCTCTAAACCATCAATTAGCACCCGATTTCTATGGAACTAATACTGTGTACGGAAAAGTTGGATACAAAGATGGCAATATTATAAATGGTGTTGCTGATCAGGTTGTTGTTTTATATAATTCTGATTCAGACGAGGTTTTGGATGTTTCGATAACTAATGAATCGGGTTATTATTATTTCAACATTGTACCAGATTATACAAATATAGAAATATTTGTGAGTAGTTTTGAGCATCCGCAGCATACATCGTTCTCAACTCTTACAACAGGTTTAGTTGATTCATGGGTAAATTTTATTCTTGATGGGCAACTTGCTTATCCAGAAGAAAACAACAGTGTTGATTTAGAATCTCAAAATAAGATTAAAATTTTCCCAAATCCTGCACATGATTATATTTCAATTTTATCTGACAAAAATATTAATTCGGTACAGATATATGATATAAACGGAAAACAAATCAAATTTGTGTCTGATAGTTATGAGCGTATTGATATTTCTGGTTTTGAGCAAGGATTATTTTTTGTCGTTATTTATGCTGATGATGAGGTATTAACGGGGAAATTTGTTCGTTAAATTGAATAAATGTAAAAAATACTTGCTTTTATTTCTATAATTCCGTATATTTGCGGAATTATAGAAATATATCATTATGAATTTTCTTGAATTTCGTAGCCATTTATTTAATTTAGTTTGTTTTAATACAAATCAGGTTTACGCATTTGATCCGAGTTTTGACAAGAATAATCTTACAAACTGGGTAAAAAAAGGCTATATTTTAAAACTGCGACAAGCTTATTATACATTCCCAGAATATCTCAGAGAATCGGGATTTTCGTTTTATTTAGCAAATAAAATTTACCGACCTTCTTATATAAGTTTACATTCTGCATTGTCATTTTATGGGATAATTCCCGAATCAGTCACTACAATCACAAGTGTTTCGACATTAAAGACTGTGGAATTCGTGAATGATTTTGGACGATATACATATAATTCAGTTAAGGAAACCTCTTATTTTGGATATGTAATTAAAACAACCGGAAATGGCAGAAACTTTTATATTGCAGAACCCGAAAAAGCTTTGCTGGATTTATTGTATTTATATCCATTCTACAAAAAGGAAATAGATTTTATTGATTTAAGATTTGATTTTGACTTTTTACATGATGAATTAGATGTTGAAAAACTGCAATTGTATTCACAAAAATTTGGAATAATACAATTAGATAAAAGAATTAGTAAGTTTTTAAAAGCATACGAGTTATGATACAGTTAGATTATATCGAAAATTTCTTTCCCGAACATATTAAATCTAATCCATTGCACAAAAAATATATGTTGAAGGAGTATCTACAGTTGATGATATTAGATTTTCTTTCCACTTCAACTTATATTCGTAAGATTGCATTTATTGGAGGAACAAATCTTCGATTAACAAAGGGCATTGATAGGTTTTCGGAAGATATTGACTTTGATTGTTCAAATTTTTCGGAGGAAGAATTTAAAGCTATGAGCGATAGTGTTGTAAAGTATCTTAAAAGGAATGGATTTAATGTTGTTGAAAAATTGCCACAAGATGGAAAGCTTAAAGCCTATCGCAGCAATATTTATTTTCCGGAGCTTTTATTTGGACTTGGATTATCGGGACATAAAGATGAGCGTTTTTTAATCAAACTAGAAAGTCAGAATCAGTACTTTGATTATAAAACGAAATTTGCAAACATAAAAGGGTGTGGATTCTTTTTCCCATTTCCAGTTCCTCCAGATGAAGTACTTTGTGCAATGAAAATTTCGGCAATGTTGTCCAGACAAAAAGGAAGGGATTTCTACGATGTGATGTTTCTGCTTTCACAAACTGTGCCCGATTATAATTTTTTGTCAGCAAAGTGCAACATATCAAACTTGCTCGAATTGAAAGATGCTGTGTCAGAAATGCTTAAAAATGTTAATCTAAATAATAAGAAGCGCGATTTTGAACATCTGATTTTTGATAAAAGGAATTCGGAAAAAGTGTTAAAAGTGGCAGAGTTTTTCGAGGCTTTATAAATCCTACCAAAACCTCCTAAAGCCAATAATTTCTCTGACTTCCTTCAGTGTTTTTAATGCACTTTCTCTTGCTTTTTCGGCACCTTGTTTTGCAACTTTGCTTAGATATTCGTTGTCGGAGTCAATTTCTTTTATGCGTTTGTTTATCGGAGCAATGAGCTTTATAACATCTTCGGCAAGCTGTTTTTTGAGGTCTCCGTAACGAATTTCGCAATTTGCATATTTTTCTTTAAAAAATTTAACAGTATCTGGAGTAGAAACAATATCCATAATTGTAAACAGATTGGCGATTACCTCAGGCATTTTTGAGTTTGGCTCTGTTGGACCGGCATCGGTAACCGCACGCATGATTTTCTTACGGATAACAGACTCATCATCTGCTAGAAAAATGCCATTCCCCTCTGATTTTCCCATTTTCCCAGTTCCATCTAGTCCAGGAATCTTCACTAGCTCTTTTCCAAAATTATATGCTACTGGCTCTTTAAAATATTCAACACTATACATGTTGTTAAAACGACGGGCAAATTTACGAGCCATTTCTAAGTTTTGTTCCTGATCTTTTCCGACCGGAACCTTATCGGCATGATGTATAATAATATCTGCTGCCATTAACACAGGATAAGTCAGCAAACCTGCATTTACGTTTTCGGGTTGCTTGCGGGCTTTATCTTTAAATGATGTTGTGCGTTCCAGTTCACCAAGGTAGGCATTCATATTAAGAAGAAGATATAACTCAGGAATTTCGGGGACATCGCTTTGTATGAATAATGTAGATTTTTCAGGATCAATTCCTGCAGCAAGATATTCAACCAAAACCTGTCTTACGGATTTGTGTAAATCTGCGGGTGTTGGATGTGTGGTCAGAGAATGAAAATCTGCAATAAAAAAGAAACACTTGTTGTTTTCTTGCATTTTTACAAAATTCTGAACAGCTCCAAGATAATTTCCGAGGTGCAAATTGCCTGTTGATCTTATTCCGCTTAATACTGTTTCCATTGTTTAATATTTTAATGACACAAAGATAGGAAAAAAAAGTGCCTAAAGTACTTAGAGTGTCTAAAATGCCTAAAGTACTTAAGGAGAGAAGTGCAAAATAAGTACTTACCCTTCGACAAGCCAGGGTAAAAAGTGCCTAAAATGCCTAAAGTTAGGTTGGTAATTTTTGGAGTTTGGAATTTGAGCCTTGTTAATTGGAGCTTTCCTCCATGCTTAGAGTTTCACTAATCTTACAAAAAAACCATGGTCAATAAGATTTCCACTTTTGGATTGTCCGTAAACTTTTTCGCAGAATTCGATTTTGTGTTTCGGAAAATATGTTAAAATAAGTCTGTGTATGAATTTATCGTTCATGGAATGGGAGTACAGATTCATAATAACAAATGATTTTTTGTTCAGCATTTGTGTGATATTTATTAAAAGTTCATCAATCATTTCTTCTAAAACCCATTTTTCATTATTTGTTCCTACACCGATTGCAGGAGGGTCTAATATAATTCCGTCATATTTATTGTTACGTTTAATTTCTCTTTGAACAAATTTTTGAGCATCTTCGGCAATGCAGCGAATGTTTGAAAAACCTGAATTTATTGCATTTCGCTTAGTCCAATCAACCACTTTTTTTATTGAATCTATATGAGTAACTGTCTGTGAAAAATCTGCAGCAGCCAGACTTGACAATCCCGTGTATCCAAACAGATTTAGGAATTGCATTTTTTTAAATTCAGGACTGATTTGCTCAATGAATTTCCAGTTAAGAACCTGTTCCGGAAATACCCCAATGTGTTTTGATTGTGTAAGAGATAATTCTGCTGAAAAATTAACCTTACCAGAAACATATTTGATTGTCCAATTTTCAGGAACATTTTTGCTAATATTCCACACTCCTGCATTCTTTGATGTTTCAATAAATTCGGCGTATGCTGCTCTTTGCCATTCGTCTTCTGACAGAGCCTGTTGAGAATCTGCCGTTACTTCCGGTCTGATTAGTACAATATTACCAAATCTTTCTAGTTTGCGAGAATTCCCACAATCTATAAGTTCGTATTCTGGCCATATATTATTGATATTAACTTTCATTTTCTGATTGCCAAATTAATTTTTTCCCAAACCCCAGTCTGTTATCTGTCATTTTGATGTAATCGAGTTTAATCAGCCATAATTCAGTTTTTACAACTACAGCAAAAGGAAATCTTTTCAGATATTTTATTTTATATTTTTTGTAATCTTCATCATTTACTTTTATCAAATTCCCGGTAAACTGAATTCCCTGAATGTTTCCGATGATTTTTGTCTCAAGTACTATCGAACCCGACACAATAGGGTTTTCAAGAACCATATCAATATGTTTTGTTTTAAACTCTGAAGTAAATAGTAATGAGACTTCGTCCTCAACAAAAACATAGAAACAATTGCAACACCACGATTTCGAGTTTATACATGTTGAAAGGGTTAGAACATGGTGTTTCTTTATAAATTTCGTTATGCGGGCTGAGGGTAGAATCATTGGCGTTTGGAATTTATTTTAATTGATATAATCTATGATTTACTTTCTCTTATTCCTTTTTTCAATTTTTCGGTATCAACTAGTTTGTACATTTTGTCTCCCCGCCTTACAAGGCTTACAGTTTGCATTGAAAATAATTGCGACTGTTCAACCTTTTCTACAGGGATGAGGTCTTTACGAAGTTCTTTCACAAATTGCTGAACAACGCCTGTTGTTGGTCCAAGAAATAAAACCTCTTCGCCTAGGCTTAAATCTTCACCTGTATCAATTCGGAGTTCAGCCACACTATGATTTCCATAATAATTTAACACTTTGCCCAAATAGACTTTTGTCTTACTAGCTTTTGAGCCGTATTGTTTTGACCATTCCCCAAGTTTTTGTCCGAGATAGTAACCATCCCAAAATCCTCGATTAAAGACAGTGGAGAGTTTTTCTGTCCAATTCTCAATTTTATTTTTTGAATAGCTGTTGTCCAAAACTGAGTTTATTGCTTCGTTATAACATTCAACGACAGTCTTAACGTATTCGGCTGATCTGGCTCTACCTTCAATTTTTAGAACACTTACACCTGCATCAATTATTTTGTCAATAAATCCAATTGTACAAAGGTCTTTCGGCGACATCAGATATTCGTTATCAACCTCAATTTCGGCTCCGGTTTCTTTGTCGGTCAAAATGTACGGACGACGACAATTTTGCAAGCATGAGCCACGGTTTGCGGAATGATAATATTCATGCAAACTAAGATAACATTTCCCTGATACTGCCATACATAAGGCTCCATGACAAAAAATCTCAATTTTAACAAGTTCTCCTGATGGTCCGGTAATATTTCTTTTCTTTATAAGATGAATAATATCCGCAACCTGATCAAGTGTTAGTTCTCGTGCAGTAACTATAACATCACAAAATTGGGAATAGAACTCTACTGCCTCAATATTTGAAATATTTAGTTGAGTTGAAGCATGAACTTCCACATCTTTTTTCCTGGCATATTGCATTACAGAAATATCAGACGCAATAACTGCTGTAACTTTCGATTCTGCTGCTGCATCAATAACTTGATGCATTTTATCTAGTTCGTGGTCGTAAATGATTGTATTAACAGTAAGATAAGTTTTAACTCCAGCTTCGTCACAAATATTTACAATATTTTTGAGGTCTTCGAATGTGAAATTATTTGATGAACGGGCACGCATATTTAGTTTCTCGATTCCAAAATAAATCGAATTAGCCCCGGCTTGTATTGCTGCCATCAGAGATTCGTAAGAACCTACCGGAGCCATGAGATCTATGTTTTTGCGTTGCATGATAGTAATTTGAGGGCAAAGTTATGGATTTTTATTCATATTCAAACAAACCCAAGGAAGTTATCAGTTTTAAAACAGGCTAGATAATCAGGAATAATATTTATTCGAATTTTCTAGCGTTTTTAACTTTCTGTTTCAGCAGAGCTATTTCTAACACATCGGATATTGTTGACACATAATGAAATTGAAGTCCTTTGATATAAATTTCTTTTATTTCTGAAATATCTCTTTTATTTTCTTTTGATAAAATAATTTCTTTAATTCCGGCACGTTTTGCGGCAAGTATTTTTTCTTTTATTCCACCAACTGGTAAAACTTTTCCTCTAAGAGTTATTTCACCTGTCATCGCAATATTCTTTTTGACTTTTCTCTGAGTTAGGGCAGAGGCAATAGCAGTTGCCATAGTTATTCCTGCAGAGGGACCGTCTTTAGGAATTGCTCCTTCGGGAACATGCAAATGTATATTCCAGGATTCAAATATTTTGCTATCAATAGAGAGATTATCAGAATGAGATTTAATATACTCAAGAGCAATAGTTGCAGACTCTTTCATTACATCGCCCAGATTTCCTGTGATTGTTAAATTTCCTTTACCGCGGCTCAAACTGGTTTCGATGTATAAAATATCTCCACCAACTGCTGTCCATGCAAGACCGGTTACAACTCCTGCAATTTCATCATCATGATATTCTTCTTTAAGGAATTTATCCTGACCTAAATAATTAGTAATATCTTCCGCTTTGATTATTGCAGGTAAATCTTCACCCAGTCCTACTTTTTTTGCAATCTGACGAATGAGTTTTGCAATATTTTTATCAAGACCTCTTACTCCTGATTCTCTTGTGAAAGATTCAACTATTTTTATAATTGCTTTATCATCAATTTTGACTTTGATGTTTTTCAACCCGTGATTTTCCAGTTGTTTGGGTATGAGATGACGTTTTGCAATCTGAAGTTTTTCTTCAACAATATATCCGCTAATATCAATCATTTCCATTCTGTCTCTGAGGGCAGGATTAATTGTGGATATATTATTTGCAGTTGCTATAAACATTACTTTTGACAGATCATATTCAATTTCTAGGAAATTGTCATGAAATTCATAGTTTTGTTCCGGATCGAGAACTTCGAGCAATGCTGAAGATGGATCTCCATGAAAATCATTTCCTACTTTATCAATTTCATCTAAGACAAAAACAGGGTTTGATGATTTCGATTTCTTTATGTTTTGAATAATTCGTCCTGGCATTGCTCCAATATATGTTTTTCGATGCCCACGTATTTCGGATTCGTCATGCAAACCTCCTAATGACATTCTAACGTATTTTCTTTCCAAAGCTCTGGCAATGCTTTTACCCAACGAAGTTTTACCTACACCCGGAGGTCCATACAAGCAAAGTATTGGGGCTTTTAAATCTCCTTTTAATTTTAGTACGGCAAGATGTTCTAATATTCTTTCTTTAACTATTTCCAAACCAAAATGATCTTCATTAAGTATTTTTTCAGCTCTTTTAAGATTAAAATTATCAGTTGTATATTCTCCCCAAGGCAAATCGAGTAGGGTATGAAGATAATTCAGTTGAACAGAAAATTCCGCTGAAGCAACGTTAAGATGTTGTAGTTTGTGTAATTCTTTTTCAAAATGTTTTTCAACTTCTTTTGTCCATTTCTTTTCTTTAGCCTTTGTTTCGAGTTCTTTTATTTCTTGTTCGGCAGGCCCTCCACCCAATTCCTGCTGAATAGTTTTCATCTGTTGATGAAGCAAGTATTCTTTTTGTTGTTTGTCAAGTTCCTTTTTTACTTTTATCTGTATTTCATTTTTTAACTCTAGCATTTGAACCTGATTTGTAAGAATTCCAAGCAGTTTTTCAGCTCTTACATATATTTCATCAATTTCCAGCAATGATTGTTTTTCTGTTGGATCAATATCTGAATTAGAACAAATGAAATTAATAAGGAATGAAGAATTGTCAATGTTCTTAATTGCAAATGAGACTTCGTGAGGTATGGTAGCACTAAGTTTAACTATCTTTAAGGATAAATCTTTCAATGAAGAAACTATAGCTTGAAAATTTCTGTCTTTATTGTCGGCATTTATTTCCGGATAATAGTTTACAGAGGCAATATAATAAGGGTCATCAGCTGTAAATTGATTAATTTTAAATCGTCTTTTACCTTGAATTATTACAGAGATAGTATCATCAGGCATCTCTATAACTTTTAAAATCTCGGCAACAGTACCAATGTTGAATACATCCTCGGGTTGAGGATCTTCAACTTCAGCAGCTTTTTGTGACACGGCACCAAAATATTTTGTGGTCTTATTAATATCTTTTATTAGTTTAAAAGACTTGCTGCGACCTATCGTTAATGGAATTACAACTCCGGGAAATAGAACAGTATTTCTTAATGGTAAAATAGGAAGGCTTTCCGGATATATTTTTAAATTGTTATCTTCGAAAGAGTCTGCGACTATTGGGATTATATCTGAATTTGCTTCTTCATTTCCCAAAATCATTTTTAAAAAGTTAAGATCTGTATTTTTAGTCATAAATCTGTCAATCTGTCATTAAATCGTTTAAAAATTAAAGAATATAGGTATTTGCAATACCTATGCCAGCTAAACATAAAATATTGATTATTGTTTAGAAATTACGATATTTTGTTGATGCATCAAATATGTGTGTATAGATAGTTTTATCCAATTCTGTCAAACTTATGTTTCTTCTTTCCATCACTTTTGTCATGACTTCAAAAGCTGTTTCAATTTTGTAAGTTGTTAGTCCGCTATGTCCTCCCCACGAAAATGAAGGGATGAAATTTCGGGGGAATCCTGCTCCAAAGATATTTGCGGATACGCCAATTACTGTTCCGGTATTGAACATAGTATTTATTCCGCATTTGGAATGGTCACCCATAATTAAACCACAGAATTGCAGGCCTGTATTTTCAAATCTTTCCTTTTCATAGTCCCAGAGTTTTACAATTGCATAGTTGTTTTTAAGATTTGAGTTATTGCTGTCAGCACCTAAGTTGCACCATTCGCCTATTACAGCCTGACCTAAAAATCCGTCATGGGCTTTATTTGAATAGGCAAAGAAAACGCTATTGTTAATTTCACCACCGACCTTACAATAAGGTCCTATAGTGGTCGGTCCATAGATTTTAGCTCCCATCTTAATTTCAGCATTTTCGCATATCGCAAACGGCCCTCTGATGTGTGAACCTTCCATTATCTTGGAATTATTTGCAATATAAACCGGTCCGTCAGAGGTATTAATTGTGGCGCATTCAACAAAACAATTATTACCAACAAATACAGGATGTTCGCCGAATACGGTATTTGTCTTATTCAAAGAAGCAGATATTCGTCCTTTTGTTAGAAGTTCAAAATCATCTTCAATGCAAATACCGTTAAGTGTAAATAAGTCTGTATTACCATTTATTATTGTTATGTCTGATTTATAGTCTAAGGTTTTGTCAGGAATTGTATCAATATCTAGGTCAGTATTATATGCAAGGAGTATGTTGTTTTTAACCAATTTTGAATTCTTCAAAGACAGAATTGCATCAACAAGTTTCTGATTTGGCAATACTGCAGAGTAGATAATTGTATTCGATTTTTCGATTTTAAGTTCATATTTGGCTTGTAAATACTCTTCAGTTTTAATATTAATTCTTGATTCCAAATACTTTTCCCACTTTTCTTTAATAGTTAAAATGCCAACTCGAAAATCAGCTATTGAGCGGGTATAACTTAATGGTAAGAACTTTTTGTGACTGTTTAAATCAGAGAGAATTATATTCATAAGTTAAATTTTGAATTATGTAAAGATAAAAAAAGCCCCGTAAAAACGAGGCTTAATTTTATGAAAAAAATATAATTAATTTTTATTTTGAGCTCTTTTATCAAGATGTTGCTGATAACGACTGCGGAATTTATCAACGCGACCAGCGGTATCAACTAATTTCATTTTACCTGTATAGAAAGGATGTGAAGTGTTTGAAATCTCCAATTTGTAGAGAGGATATTCAGTTCCGTCTATTTCGATAGTCTCTTTTGTATTTGCAGCAGACTTTGTAATAAATACATGCTCGTTAGACATATCTTTAAATGCTACCAGACGATAATTTTCAGGATGTATACCTTTTTTCATTTTATTTTAATTTTTAAACTTTTTATATTTGGGCTGCAAAGATAATCATGTAATTTCAAAATGCAAAATAAAAATAAAATATTTTTCACAAAGGTTTAAATACCTCCTTCATCTTCAAATTCATCTTTCGTTTCCAGACCTTTTTCTTTTCTACTTTTAAAATCGTTAATTTTATAAGTGACCGAGAATGTTACTATTGGCATTTTTGGTTGTCTGAGAGAATAAAAATAATAACTGTCAGTTTGTTGAGTATGTTCATGTTTCATCGTAAAGAAAGCATTTCTGATATTAAGGCTTAAGGATAATGTTCTGTCTAAGAGATCTTGTCTGACGCCAACGCTTCCTATAAAATTACCCGATTCTGTGCCTTGAGCACTTATTGAAGGACCATTGTAAAATGTTCCGATCTGAAAACTAGTACCTGAATTTTTGAATTTAAAAGTGTTATTTATTCTTGTTCTCCAGGAAAATGTATTAGCGGAATTATAATTTTGAGAGATAAGCTCATAGTAATAACCTGTACCACTGATATTAAGATTATACCATTTTGTTATATTAAGATTTGCCATTAACTCTCCACCTATAGATAAATCCTCACCGGTATTATCAAAAGTCATAATAAAAATACTTGGGTCATCGGGGCTGATCAAGGTAATATGGTCTATCTTATTATATGTTTGTCTTAAATACGCTTCCAATGAAATAAAACTTGGTCCGAATTTCTTTTGAACACTTAAATCAAAAGAATTTGTATATTCGGGAAGAAGGTTAGGGTTACCTTGTCTGATATTATTTGGATCAACGACTTCTACGAATGGGTCAAGATACCATCCCTGAGGTCTTTCCAGTCTCCGACTGTAACTGGCTAATAGCTGCATATCTGCAGGTAACTGATATGAAATATGTAAAGATGGGAAAAAGTCAAATTTATTATATTCCCATTTTTGGTCAGTACTGGTTTGATGAAAGAGTCTGTCGGTGTATTCTGTTCTTAATCCAACCTGATATCCGAACTTATTCCAGTAATTTGCAAAAAGCAGATACCCAGATTGTATATTCATTGAAAAAATATAAGGATTAATACGTGTGGAATCGTCTGTCCATATTTCCGAGATTAAAGTCTGATATCTGTAATCATTATCATTAAGTGTATATTTCAGTTGATAGCCGGCTTCTATTTTCCCTTTGGCAAATATTGGCAGAACGTAATCAATTTTTCCTGTTATACTATTTCCCGATCCTTTTTCAATAGTTCTGTAATTGGACAATACATCTCCAACAGTGTCTCTCATGTAATTTGACTCTATCTGGTCATAAACATTCTCTTCATTATCGAAGTCTTCGGAGTAGCTTCCGTAAACTTGCAGTTCATGACCTTCTTTTTTAAATTTTTTCAAATAGTTGATATCCCCTGAAAAATTGCCACGGTTTGCAGACATTCTGTTTCTTGTCCAATAGTAATAAAAATTATCAAAAATGCCTGAATACCCGTAATAACTTCCCGCCCAGGTATCCGAACCCATCGCGTGTCCTCTTAAGCCATATCTTCCCGAAATGGTGATTATTTCATCGTCATTTAAATAATAATCAAGACCCAATCTAAAACCACCCGATCTGAAACTTCGGGAGTTTTCAGAGAAGTTATTTAAGTAATAAATAGAATCTTCTGCATAATAACTTTCTCGCAAAGACTCTCCTTCTCCTTTAAATCTCCTATCAGAATATTCTCCTCCTATGAAGAAATTGATTTTTTCAGTTCGTAAATTAAACAGTAAATCTCCTCCAAACGTGTTAAATGTGCCATAATTTGCAGATACTTGACCATTATAACCTTTTCTTTTTTCCTTCTTCAAATTAATATTTATAATACCTCCAACTCCATCTGAGTCGTATTTAGCAGAAGGATTTGTAATAATTTCGATGGATTCTATTGTACTGGCAGGGATTTGCTGTAATGCTTCACTTCCCTGAATCGGGTAAGGACGACCATCCACAAGGACGAGGAAACTTTCGGTGCCTCGTAATGAGACATTTCCGTCAATATCCGTTGTGACAGAAGGAACATTCTCCAGAGCCTCAACTGCTGTCGCTCCTGAAGACATAATATCCTGATTTACATTTATTACCTTTCTGTCCAGTTTGTAATCAACTTGATTCATGTCAGCTTCAATACTAACTTCAGAAAGCATTTCGGCATTGATGGTTAAATAAATTTTACCGAGATTAATATTTTTATGGTCAGGTTTAATAGTAACTTGCGGGATTGAATGTTTCCCATAGCCAATGAAATTTATTTCGATATAGAATTTCCCATATTTTATTTTGTCAATATTAAAATATCCGTTTCTATCGGTAATTCCTCCTGTGACAAGGCTCGAATCTTTTAAATTATAGATTACAATATTTGCAAATTCAATTGGTTTTCCGCTTTCTTTTTCATAAACAAACCCTTCGATTTTACCATCTGCGGGGATATCATCATTTCCGGTATGACTTTGTGCAAATGTAATATTTGTTACAATAGAAACACAAAATATCAACATTAGTATTTTCATAAAAATATTTTCAGGTAGATAAGACAAAAAAACGAACAAAAGGTTTAAACAAAATTATTCGACTAAAATTACGATTTTGTTTTTTTTGCACTCAACCAAGCCGCTATTGATTTCGAAAGTTAATTCTACACCATCAGGTTTACGTATAGTTATTACTCCTTTTTCAAGAGTAGAAACAATTGGAGCGTGATTAACAAGCATCTGGAATGATCCCATTGTGCCTGGGACTCTAACCATTGTTGTTTCCCCTGCAAACAATTTTTTTTCGGGAGTGATTATTTCTACTATCATAATTATTTAGATTCATCAAGCATTTTTTCGCCTTTGGCAATAGCTTGTTCGATAGTTCCTACCAAATTGAATGCTGCATCCGGATATTTATCAACTTCTCCATCAAGGATCATGTTAAACCCTTTGATAGTGTCTTCGATTTTTACGAATTCGCCTTTTAGACCTGTAAAAGCTTCAGCAACGTGGAAGGGCTGAGATAAAAATCTCTGTACTCGTCTTGCACGGTGTACGATAAGTTTATCTTCATCTGAAAGTTCGTCCATTCCTAATATTGCAATAATATCCTGAAGTTCGGTATATCTCTGAAGAATGTTGATAACACGTTGTGCTGTTGAATAGTGTTCTTTACCAACAACATCCTGAGTCAGAATTCTTGATGAAGAGTCCAAAGGATCAACGGCAGGGTAAATACCCAATCCTGCAATTTTTCGGCTTAATACTGTTGTTGCATCAAGGTGTGAGAAAGTTGTAGCAGGAGCGGGGTCTGTAAGGTCGTCTGCGGGAACATAAACAGCCTGTACAGAAGTGATAGATCCTGTTTTTGTAGAAGTTATTCTTTCCTGCATTTCTCCCATTTCAGTGGCGAGTGTTGGTTGATATCCGACTGCCGAAGGCATACGTCCCAACAGAGCAGAAACTTCTGAACCTGCTTGGGTAAAACGGAACACATTATCAACAAAGAATAAAATGTCTCGACCTCCTGTTTTGCTTATGCCATCACGGAAACTTTCTGCAATTGTAAGTCCGGATAAGGCAACTCTAGCACGTGCTCCGGGAGGTTCGTTCATCTGACCGAAAGTCATTGCCAGTTTAGATTCTTCCAAAATCTTCAGATCAACTTTATCAAGGTCCCAAGAACCTTTTTCCATTGATTCCTTAAACTCATCTCCATACTTAACGATATTTGCTTCAATCATTTCTCGAAGCAAATCGTTTCCTTCACGTGTGCGTTCTCCAACACCGGCAAAAACAGATAATCCGTCATAACCAATAGCAATGTTATTAATCAACTCCTGAATCAGAACGGTTTTCCCAACACCGGCGCCACCAAAAAGGCCAATTTTACCACCTTTCGAATAAGGCTCTATTAAATCAATAACTTTTATACCTGTATAAAGTACTTCAATTTCAGTACTCAGATTTTCAAATTTTGGCGGATGTCTGTGTATAGCATAAGTTTCACCTTTCGGCAAATCTGCAAGACCATCAATTGTTTCTCCAATTACATTCATAAGTCTGCCTTTGACTTTATCGCCAACAGGCATAACAATTGGACTGCCAAGACTATAAGCTTTCATACCACGATACAAGCCATCTGTCGAAGCCATAGAAATTGTACGAACGGTATGTTCTCCTATGTGTTGCTGACATTCTACTATCAGTAAAGTCCCATCATCTTTTTTAATCTCTAGTGCGTCATATATTTTAGGAAGGTCGTTACCTGATTTCTCAAAGCTGACATCAACAACGGGCCCTATTACTTGTATAATTTCTCCAACTAATTGATTCATTTCCTTTTTAAATTTATTTTACGCTAACAAAATTATAAACTTTATTGGAAAATAAAAATAACTTTAAGAGATTATTTTTAAATTATTTGTTTGTCAAGAAACTCTGTATCTCATTGATTTGTAGAAATTAGTCAGAAGTTTTTTCTTTTCTTCAGATAAATTTATAGACATTAAGGATTCTTCTGCTAATGAAAAGTAGTAATCAATTAGTTTTTTTGAAATATCGGCTATTTTTAGATTATCAAAAATGGCTCGTATAGCTGAAATTTTTTCTGCTTTATCAAAAGATTCCAGTTTTAGCCAATATCTTAATGATTTCAGTTGTTCACTATTTGCTAATTCAAGTGATTTTATAAGTAAGAATGTCTTTTTGTTAGCAACAATATCACCACCAATAGGCTTCCCAAATTGTTCAATGTCTCCATAAGTGTCAAGATAGTCGTCCTGTAGTTGGAATGCCATTCCTAAATTTTTGCCGAATTCGTACAATTTAATACTCTCATTTTCGGGGGCATTTGCTGTTATTGCACCAATTTTTAAGCTACATGCAATTAGTACTGCAGTTTTAAGCTTAATCATTTTCAGATAATCTTCTACCAAAACATTCTCAGTTTTTTCAAAATCCATGTCAAATTGCTGACCTTCACAAATTTGCAAAGCTGTTTCAGAGAAAACATCCAGTACCTTTTTTAGATTATTTGATTCAGTTATAAATTTGTAAGCTATCACAGACATGGCATCACCTGATAACAATGCAATGTTTTCGTTCCAGCGATAATGTATGGTTGGCTTGCCCCTTCTCATGTCTGCCTTATCCATAATATCATCGTGGAGTAAAGTAAAATTGTGGAATATTTCTATGCCTATTGCTGGGTTTATGGCAATATTATAATTGGCATCAAACATTTCGGCAGCCATCAAACAGAGTATAGGGCGTATTCTTTTTCCACCAACTTCGATAGAATATTTAATTGGGGCATATAGATTTTCAGGTTTTTCCTCAAGAGATATTTTTTCGAGAGAATTGTTAATTATTGAAAAGAGCTCTTTATCGTTATGCATTATTATTTATGATTGGTGTAAATAGTCATAAAATCCGTTATTGATTATCTTTTTGATACCTGTTTCCAAATCAACTAAAGGGCGGTTGAGTACATTTAGCATAAGTGTATTATCAGGACATCTTCTCATCATATCGCCTTCGGGAAGAGGAGCAACAAAATTGATCTTTGATTTAGACCCTGTGATTTTGACAATCGTTTTTGCAAGCTCAAGTATTGGAGTTTCAACCGAATTTCCAATGTTTATTACATCATTAATGAACATGTCTTTATAAGCTATTTCAATTGTAGCGTCAATATTATCATCAATATAGCAAAATGTCCGTGTTTGTGAACCATCGCCATAAATTGTGATGTCTTCGTTTTTCATCGCAGCCAGTAAAAATTTACTTATTACGAAATCTTTAGTTTGTTTGGGTCCGTATGTATTGAAAAAACGAAAGATTGTAAAATTCAAATTAAACTCTTTATTATAAGAACGAAGATAAGCTTCACCGAGGTTTTTAACTATAGCATAAGGGAGTCTTGAGTTTAGTGGTGTAGTATGTGCATTTTGGGGGAATTCCACAGGTTCTCCATAAACTTCGGAAGATGAGGAATAAAAAACTCGTCTTACATCAGTTGTCTTACTAATCCTGCAAATGTGTTCCAATCCACGAATGTCTCTTAAAACTTCTACCGGGTGGTCTTGGGTTCTTTTTACTCCCACCATTGCTGCGTAATGGAAAACATAATGAAATTGAAAAGAAAGCATAACTTCTACGATCTCTTTGTAATCGTTAACATCGCCTTTAACAAATCTCAAATTATCAGATAAAGGTGGTAATTTGCCAATACTACCAGTTGATAAATTATCCATAATTATAACTAGATTTTCAGGATCTTGAGCTAATCTTTCGGCAAGTGAGCTTGCAATAAATCCGGCACCTCCGGTAACCAGTATTTTACGTTTGAATGAATGTCGTGAGGTTAGTGTTTTCATTTTAGTTTTTCTCTATTTTATTATTTTCAAGGTTTGTTTCTTCTTCTTCGTAATCAGATATTTCGAATGTTGGTTTAGGAAATTCCTTTTTGTTGATATGTTTTTCCATTGCTAAAAGCAGGGAAGGTAAAAATATCAGATTGCATAACATTGCGACTAGTAAGGTAGTTGAAATAAGTGTTCCAAGGGCTGCGGTTCCACCAAAAGCAGAAAGCGTAAAAATCAAGAATCCGAAAAATAGGATGAAAGATGTGTACATCATGCTTATACCAGTTTCTTTAAGGGCTTTTCCTACGGCTAAACTCATATTCCATCCGTTAACAGAAAGTTCTTGTCTGTATTTCGTCAGATAATGTATTGCTCCGTCAACAGAAATCCCAAGTGCAATGTTAAATACTAATATAGTTGAAGGTTTAATTGGAATTCCGAAGTATCCCATAAGAGCTGCGGTTACAAGCATAGGGATAAGATTAGGTATAAATGCTATAAGCGCCATTTTTGGAGAACGCTGAAGTCCTAACATCAATAATCCAATTACTAAAATTGCTAATGAGAGGCTAACGAATAAATTATTGATTAAATAGGTTGTACCGGTAAAATATATTACCGTTGATCCTGTAACAAGAGTATTATAATCTTTTTCAGGGAAAATTTCATTTATATCTTTATTTACTTTTTGAAGCAATTCGGACATTTGATTTGTACCAATATCAGCAATGTTTAAACTTACTCTTGTGATTGTTTTGGTACTGTCAATAAAAGCTTTTGCAAGTTTTTGATCTAAACCGTTTGGCAATCGTTTAAAAATTGTTTCGTATGTTTTTGGATCGGGAGGGAGTTTGTAATTTTCTATTTTACCTTTGCTGTAAGATTGATATAAAAATTTTACTGCGTCTGCAACTGACATAGAACGAGATAATTCAGGGTAAGCTGTTAGCCTATGTTGTAAAGAATCAATTTTTTGAATCTGATAGATCATATCAATTGCATGTATTGAATCTTTTGCCTCAATAGCAATTTCAAGTGGACTGATGCCGTGAAATTTGCTTTCAAGAAACTTCAGGTCAACGGCTATAGGGTCATCTGAGGGAACATCATCCAGCAGATATCCTGATTTTTTGATTAGAGTGAGACCAAATACAGAAACTATTACTAGGACTGCTATCGTAATAAAGACCTTGGGACGATGTTTGATGACAATATTACTTACAATATCAACGAGTTTCATCATCATCTTACTCTGCAGGTGTTTGGTATATTTATTTGAAGGTGGTTGCAGGAAGCTGAAAATAGATGGAATAATTATCATTGCACATAGAAAAGTAAACATTATCCCGCATGATGCAACAATACCAAATTGAGTAAGAATGGATGAGCTCGTTATCGTAAATGTTGCAAAACCTACTGCAGTTGTCAGATTGCTAAGAAATACCGCGTTCCCAACTTTTGATATGACTCTTTGTAATGCAAGAATTTTGTTTCCATGTGCCACCGTTTCATGGTGATATTTGTTCAATAAAAATATAGTATTTGGGATACCTATTACTATTAATAAAGGAGGTATCATACTCGACAAAACAGTGATTTTGTAACCACAAATACCCATTAGTCCCACAGCCCAAAGTACGCTTACTCCAACAACAATCATTGCTACTCCGATGACTTTGAATGATCTGAAAAAAATATATAAAATGATGATACAAATCAGTACAGCCAGAATTACAAAGATTTTAACCTCTTTTTTTACCAGATCCATCATTTTAGTTCTGATAAAAGGTAATCCTGAAATATAAACCTTTACATTTTGGGTTTCAGAATATTCGCGAACCACTCGTTCTATTTCGTTTACAACCGGAATTCGTTCTTTTCTGTCAAGAATTTCTTTGTTTATGTTTACACTCATTAAAAAGACTTCTGCATTTTTTGAATAAAGCAGATTTTCGTAAAACGGTAAAGAGAAAAAGACTGATTTTAAACTATCCAACTGAGATTGAGAATCTGTTTTTTCAGGGAAAATATTATAAGTTTCAAACATTCGTTTTTTGCTCCCGAATTCATCTTCAACAGTTACCTGTCTAATATTTACAGCCTGAGAAACAGTCAATACCCCCGAAACATTTTTTATTTTTTTTAAATCAGAACATAGTTTTTGCAAAGCATTAAAATGGTCAACAGTAAACAAATCCTTATCAACTATACCAACAACTATTCCATTTGCTTCTTCGCCAAATATTTCTTTAAATCTGACATTGTCTTTATATACAGAATTGTTTTTTGATAACAGATTGGCAAAGTGATAATCCATTTCTATCAAAGAAGCCTGATAGCCCATAAAAATAGTGATTACGCCGATAATAATCAAAAGACTTATGCGGTTTCTTAATATAAATCCAGCTATTTTATGCCACATTTTTCTAATTTTCAGACTACAAAAGTATATTAATGAAACAAGATTACAATTTTTATTAAACAAATTATATCAGATAAATGGAATATTATAAATGTTGTTTGAAAATCAATTTAATTAAGTGATTATTAGACGATTTATTTCTATCCTCGGAGATTAAATTATCAAAACTTTACAATTTCTTAACACATAAAATTATTCAATAATATCATTAAGTTGTAAAATTGCAAAAATATTTATTGTATATGAAATACAGCGTATTAGATTTTTTAACTCTCATAGGGTCCTTGGTGTTGTTTCTTTATGGAATGAAACTTATGAGTGAAGCATTGCAGAAAGTTGCAGGGAGTTCGATGAGGAAAATTTTGGCTGCGATGACTTCTAACAGGTTTTTTGGAGTATTAACAGGTGTGCTGATTACGGGTGTGATACAATCATCATCAGCAACGACTGTTATGGTAGTTAGTTTTGTAAATGCGGGATTATTGTCACTTGCCGAAGCGATTAGTGTTATTATGGGGGCAAATATAGGTACAACCGTAACTGCATGGATAGTATCGTTAATTGGCTTTAAGTTGAATATGAGCATGTTGGCATTACCACTTATGGCTTTTGGATTTCCACTCATCTTTTCTTCACACAGTTCACGAAAGTCATGGGGGGAATTTATAATGGGCTTTGGTTTATTATTCATGGGATTGGGGCTTTTATCAAAATCAGTTCCTGATATAAATAGTAATCCTGAAATTCTTGTGTTTTTGCAATCATACACAAATTTGGGTTTTTGGAGCATTCTAATTTTCCTAGGTATAGGAACGCTGCTTACTGTAGTTATTCAATCATCGAGTGCAACGATGGCCCTTACCCTTGTTATGTGTTACAATGGATGGATTAGCTATGAGATTGCTACTGCAATGGTTCTTGGTGAAAATATTGGAACAACTATAACTGCAAACCTAGCTGCGATAATTGCAAATACGACAGCTAAGAGGGCGGCACTGGCACACACTGTGTTTAATGTTTTTGGCGTAATATGGATCTTGATTTTGTTTAAGCCTATTACCAAACTCGTAGCCGGAATTGCAGAAGGGATGGAAGGAGAATCTGCATACATGTCTGCTGCTGCAATTCCGGTAGCATTATCTCTGTTTCATACATCATTTAATGTAGCTAATGTTTTAATTCAGGTTTGGTTTGTAAAATACATCGAAAAAGTTGTAACTTTTATATTACGTAAGAAAAAGGAAGATGAAGAAGAATTTGGTCTCAAATTTATTCATACCGGCATGATGTCAACATCTGAATTATCAATTCTGCAAGCAAGAAGAGAAATTATTGAATACACAAAGAAGGCATATAAGATGTTTAATCAAGTCAAGAAACAATTTGCAGAAACAGATGAAAAGAAATGTAAAAAAGTTGCAGAGAAAATTTCGAAAAACGAAATTGCAATGGACCAATTTGAGGCTGATATTGCCAATTATTTGACCAAAGTCTCGGAAGGAGAGTTGAGTATCAATGGAGCAAGAAGAGTCCGCACATTACTTAAAATAAGCGATAATATCGAAAGTTTGGCAGATGGAAGTTATAATATTTCGGTTTCATTATTGCGAAAGGCAAAAAAGAAGATTTGGTTTACTCCCGATCAACGAAATAATATCAACGAGATGTTTATGTTGGTTGATAGAAGTTTTGATATTACAATTGCCAATCTTGATAATTTTGATAATACTAAGCCTGATCTTGCAATACTCAAGGAAAATGAAAATAGGATAAATGAACTGAGAAATGTTCTTAAGAAACAAAATCCAAAAGATATTGAAGATAATAAATATACTTATAAATCCGGAGTTATATATATTGATATCATTACCATTTGCGAAGATATCGGTGATCATTTAATGAATATAAATGAAGCAATAAGTCTTAAAAAACAGGAATTAATAAGTGGTCATGAACAATAATAGTAACTACTAGTGTTAGAAAAATATAATTATTCTGGATTGTTAATGCTATCAATATAATCAAACAAAGTCCCTTCTTTTAAAGAGAAATTTGACTGAACAAAATTTCGGATATTAAGATTATCAAGTAGATATTTTGTTATTACGGCTGCAATAGGGATCATTTTAACCCTAATTATCTCCATACCGGGCATTTTAGCTCTTTCTGCTTCATTAAATAAGATGAGTTTTTTGTAAATGCATAAAAATTTTTCGATTTCCAATATATTGGTCAAATCCGAATCAGAAATGCTGCAACCGGAAAATTCGTGTTTTATCAGATTGGCAAAAGTTTCATAAGACCCCGAAGAGCCAATCAGTGTATTAAGATTATATTTTTTACAATCAACAAGTAAATCTTTCAGTTCATTATCAAGTAATTGGTATATACAGCTTAGATTTTCGTTACTAAGGGGATCGGAAAAATTATAATTATTCATCATCCTAGCAACCCCGATATCATGGCTTGATTTTCTGATAATTCCTTTGTCATTGCATAAAATAAATTCAATACTGCCACCTCCTATATCTATTATCAAAGCAGGGTTTGAATAGATTTTTACAGCGTTTTTTACGCCTTTCCAGATAAGCTCAGTTTCTTTTACTCCATCAATTACATTTACATTGAATCCACTCGTTTCTTTAATTCTATTAATTACGCTGTCTTTATTATAAGACGACCTTATTCCACTAGTTGCAACTGCAAGAACTCTTTTAGTCTTGTGTAAAGAAATAGTTAGTTTATAAGTATTTAAAACGTGGATAAGATTTGAAGCTGATTCTTCAGAAATCACATTGTTTTTATAATCCTTGTTAATGAGAGTAATTGCTCTTTTTTCTTTATATATGAACTTTATAGGAGAATTTTTTCTATACTCTGCTATCAGCAGATTACATGTGTTAGTTCCTATATCAATAGAAGCAATTTTCATTTAGTTTTTATATCTGAACCATTTCCAAAGCTCTTTGTAATTAACTTTTTTCCCGTACATTAAAATTCCAACTCTGTAAATCTTAGAAGCAAACCATGTCATAAAGACAAAAGTAAGAACCAGAAGTGACATCGAAATAATAAGATCAACAACAGGAACGCCAAATGGGACTCTTACCATCATCACAATAGGAGATGTAAAAGGTATGATTGAAAACCAATAAGATAATGATCCTGAAGGATTGTTTATTGCTGATACCATAACTACTATTGCTAGAATGAGTGGTACTGTAATAGGTAACATAAATTGTTGTGTGTCGGTTTCGTTATCTACTGCTGATCCAACTATTGCAAACATTGCAGCATATAGTAAATATCCTCCAATAAAATAAAAAAGGAATAAAACTATTATCTGGAAATAATTAACGGCAAACACAGCTTTAAAGATTTCTTCAAATTTCATTGATTCTTCATCAGGAGTTGGTGTATCCTCATTGAGTGTTGAACCCATATTAATTGTTTGTGGGGTCATCTGGCTTGTGTCATAATCTTTAAGCAATACAGATTGAGCACCTGTTACAATTGCTATCGTAAGGACAACCCATAAAACAAACTGAGTCAACCCGACTAAAGCTACTCCAATTATCTTTCCCATCATAAGCTGAAAGGGTTTTACCGAAGAAACGATTACTTCAATAATTCTGGTGGTTTTTTCTTCAATAACACCTCTCATAACCTGCGAACCGTACATGAAAACAAACATATAAATGAGAAATCCACAAATGTAACCAATGATCATAGCAACTTCAGTTGATGATTCTTTTTCTCCACCATCTTCGTCAAGTGTTGAAGTAACGATATCAATATTCGTATTTACCACATTCAGGATTTCGGTAACTTGAGCTTCAGTAATGCCAAATTCTCCTGCTTTAATGCTTAGTTTTATGTCTTCAAGTCTTTTTTCAATTCCATTGGCAATGTGCATTTTTAAACCCACATTAGGTTGCTGATATGAATAAATAACGACAGAGCCCTTTACTCCTTGAACGGCAGTATGCGGAATGTACAACAGAGCATAGTAATCTGAATCTTTTAGTTTTTGTTTTGCAGTTGAGAGATCGTAGGAAACAGTAGCTGGATCATAATAATCTAAAGACACATCATTGAATTCAATGTATTTTGTATTTTCCAATGCATCATGAAACATCCCGGATTCGTCAATTACAGCAATCTTTTTATACTCGTCATCTTCGAGTTGCATTAGAATTACCGGAGCTATCATTAAAGCTGCAAACAACAATGGCCCTAATATTGTCATAATAACAAAGGATTTCTTTTTCACCCTCGTACTATATTCGCGTTTGATTATTAAACCGATTTTATTCATAATTATATGTTTTTTCATTTTTTGAATTGGTTTCACCTACTACTTTTATAAAGATATCGTTCATCCCCGGCAGATGTTTTTGAAATAGAGAGATATTGCCAAATTGTGTCATTCGTGATAATAGGTCATTACTTTTCATTTCTTTATTCAAGATTTCGACTTTCATCTTTGCACCGTTTTGGTTTTCTATTACTTCAATAATTTTGTAATCCGAAGTTAGAGTTGATTCAAGTTTGCTAAAATATCCGTCAAAATCTATTTCATAAACATCTGAAGCGTAAGTGTTTCTAATGTGATTTATTTCGCCATCAAGGATTTTTTGAGATTTATTAATCAAAGCAATATGATCACATATTTCTTCAACAGATGCCATATTATGGGTAGAAAATATAATTGTTGCTCCATCTTTTCTTAGTTCAAGAATTTCTTCTTTTAAGATATTTGTGTTTATTGGATCAAAACCACTAAACGGTTCGTCGAAAATTAATATTTCCGGCTTGTGAAGTATAGTAATAATAAATTGAATCTTTTGTTGCATCCCTTTTGAAAGCTCTTCTACTTTCTTATCCCACCATGATTGGATTTCAAATTTCTCAAACCATTTTTTCAAACTTTTCAAAGCATCGGCTTTTGACAGACCTTTGAGTTGACATAAATATAAGGCTTGTTCTCCGACTTTCATTTTTTTGTATAACCCTCTTTCTTCCGGAAGATAACCAATTTTATAAATATGTTTAGAGCTGAGTTTTTCCCCATTTATAAAAACATTGCCTTTGTCGGGAGCGGTAATTTGATTGATAATCCTTATTAAAGTTGTTTTGCCTGCTCCGTTTGGCCCTAACAGACCAAATATACTCCCTTGGGGGACTTCTATTGAAACATCATCTAATGCAAGATGATTAGCAAATCTTTTTTCTATATTTTCTGTTACTAATGCATTCATTGTCGTATATGATTATTTTTCGTAAAATTATAATTTAATAAGTTTAAAATTGTTAAAAAAAACAAAATTATCTACCCGTTGCTTCCAGTACCTTTGTGAATTTTTTAAGAATCTTTAATGTTGTGAAAATTGCTAATCCAGATGAAAAGATAATAATCCATGCCAGGTCAAGATAAAAAATCCCGTCAACAATAAGATATGCGATTATGCGGAATGCTGTCATTATTGCTATCATATTGAAAAAGCCATTATATTCACGTTTTAGTACATTTTTTATCACTGTTGTCCGATAAAAACTTTTTAAAGAAGCCAGTACATAAGTCTGGC
>DAOOPK010000013.1:0-26422 GCA_035388205.1 Bacteroidales bacterium | reverse complement strand
TGATACTAGCAGTCTATGCCCTATTTTGCGTCATTTTTTATCATCTCTTTTATTTAATCCAAAGGAATATCTGATATTGATGCCAATTTGACGATTATCGGTATATCTGTCCCCCCATGCGTTTATTAACCCCTGATTTATTTCGTAGCCAACTTTCATCGTTCCTAAAATATCACGTGCCTGAATCCCAATAGTAAGTTTGTCGTCAAAGAAAGTTTGTCTTATTCCTACATTCAGACCACCAAAATTTTTCAGTTCATAAAAATCCATTTGCCCGTTAATCATCATAAAACCACTGAAGCTGATTCTGGTATTTGCAAATAGCTTTAATGCGTGAAAAGTGAAGAATCTCCATCCTGCCCTACTATATTGCAAAACTTCTCCATCATAAAAACCGTCATATTCGTTCATATTGTATTGTGCACCCAAAGCAAAAAAATACCTACCTCCGGGCGGAATTCCTATCATTCCCCGCAAATATGTTTCTTTACTCTTTCCCAGATTATCATAAGTACGAACAGCAACATCCGGGTTATCAGGATTTTGATAAACGACCCCGGAGAAAATATCGGTGGTATAATTCCTACCTATCGCAAATACAGGCATATCCTCGAAACTAACATTAAATTCAATATTATCGGTAAACTGCGGTTTAAGGGCAGGATTTCCGGATTCGTACATAAACTGATCAACAAAACTAATACTTGGATTTAGCATATCATATTCCGGCCTGCTGATGGTCCTGCGATATATTGCGTAACCATCAAGCCTTACTCCCATCATTTCTATAATTTTTCTGCTCAAATACACATAGGGGAACCAGTCTGCTCGATTTATCAGAAAACTCGTATCACTCGGTAAAGTCTGATTTCCATTCATGTAAGTATGCTCAAGCCTTACTCCACCTTTGAGCACAAAATTTTTGAAAAATGTCTTCGACAATTGTAAATACCCTGCATTTATATTCTCAGTATATGAAAAGGAATTTGTTCTTATCGGGTCACTTATGCTCAGATTGTCCATTAAAACAAAATAATCGGCATCAGAGGTAAACTGTTGAAAATCAACTTTAACACCTGTTTCAAAATCAAAGTCATATTTAAGTTTTAATGTCAAATCAGATTGAAAACTCAAAAAATGCCTATCCTGTAAATTTGTACCATTCCCCGACAAAATAAATACTTCGGGCATCTTAAAATCATATATATAATTCTGATTTGCATCTTTTTTAATGTAATTATATCCGAATTTTGTATCCAGACCTGAACCCGAAGTGTCAATTTTGTAATTTAATCCGAGATCCTGCTGAATATTTATAAAATATGAATCGTTATCGGTTTTGTTTATGTTTTCATAAATCTTCAGGCTTTCATTAAAATCGGAAATATTTGTGTTGTCTGTTTTTGATTCCTGTAAATTGTAATTTATTCTTCCGTCATAACTAATTGTAGATTTTTCACTCAGATCATAATTAATTCCGTAACCCAAATATATCTCATTTGACTTTCGTCTTGAAACTGAAGATTGATGTAAAACCGTATCCAAACCCATCAATCTGTTTACGTTCAGCAACTCTTCCCTATCTCTGTAACTATGATTTGCATTTATATAAAAGCTTGATTTCTCTCCACCGTCATTGTAAGTAAAGCCTACAGAAGAATTGGCATATTTCCCTTTGCTTGCACGTGCATTAACAGAACCGAATCTCCCAATTTTGACACCTTGTTTCAATATAATATTTATAATGCCACCCGAACTTGAAGCATCATATTTTGTTGATGGAGTTCTCATAACTTCAATTTTTTGCACCGATCCGGGAGGTAAACTTTGCAAAATTGTAGAGATGTCCTGATTACTCATTTTCTGTTCACGTCCGTTTATATATATTTTTGCGGGCGTAGCCGAATTTAAAAATATCCCTCCATCCTGATCAACATACATTCCGGGAGTATTTTCTAATACCTCTAGTGTGTTGGAACTCATATGAGACAGCGGTTCGGGATCAATTATCATTTTGTCCCCCTCTTGTGTTATCAAAGGTTTTTTTGCCGATACCGTAACTTCATCCAAGGTTATTGTAGATTCTTCTAGTCTAAAATCAAAATTTCTTGTATCAATTCTTATATTAATAGTTTTCTCAAGAGTCTGATATCCTATAAAGCTTATAGTTACTGAGTATAATGTGTATGATAAGTTATCAAATACGGCTACTCCGTTCTGATTTGTTGTTGCATAATAAACCGTTGAATCCTGAATTCTTGTCAATTGTACATTAGCACCCAATAAAGGGTGTTTATCCTTATCTTTAACTGTGATTTTAACCTGCTGAGCAAAAGTAAATGATGAGAATAACACAGCAAGTATTACAATCACAACGGCCACAAAATATCTTTCTCTCATCAGAATTCTAAAAATTTTACTCAGCGAATATAATCTTTGTTCTTATTATACAATCACAAAAAAGTTAATATTTCCTAAAATAACTTTATGTGAGTAGCCCTGCTGTCAGTAGCCCTGCTGTCACAAGATATAATCTTGCGACAGCAGCGGGTGGGTTTAGTTCGTTATTAGCTATAAAACTCCAAAACGCTATCAGTAATATATTTTAAAGTTTCATTGTTGAGTTCGGTATTCATAGGTAAGGACAAAACGGTTTCGCACAATTTGACTGTAACCGGAAAATCGTTCGGATTGTAGGAAAAATCCTGAAAAGCCTTTTGATTGTGCAAAGGAACAGGATAATAAACAGCCGAAGCTATTTCCTTTTTGTTCAAATGTTCTACAAGTGCTTTTCTGTCTGTATTGTTAAGCACTAAAGTATATTGATGAAATGTATGAGTTGACTTTTTGCATCTGATTGGTGTAATTAAATTTGGACAGTTAATAAATGCATTGTCATAAAAATCAGCTGCCCTTTGACGTGCAGCATTAAATTCGTCCAGATGCAAAAGTTTTACTCTGAGAATAGCAGCTTGAATAGTATCAAGCCTTGAATTTACTCCAATCCTATCGTGATAATATCTTACTGCCATTCCATGGTTAACTATAGAAGAGAGTTTTTCGGCTAAATCATCGTCATTTGTGAACAAAGCCCCACCATCACCATAACAACCCAGATTTTTTGATGGAAAGAATGATGTACATCCAACCTGGCCAATTGTTCCGGCCTTTCTTGTCCAGCCTTTATCAGACTTAAAATCACTCCCTATTGCCTGTGCAGTATCTTCAATAACAAACAGATTATGTCTTTCAGCTATTTCCATTATTCTGTCCATATCACAACATTGCCCAAATAAATGAACAGGAATAATTGCCTTGGTTTTTGGCGTTATAGCTTTTTCTACACAATCGGGATCAATACAATAAGTATCAGGTTTTACATCAACCATAACAGGAGTTAACTTCAACAATGCAATTGTTTCGACTGTTGCAATAAATGTAAAATCACTTGAAATGACTTCATCACCGGGCTGTAGCCCCAATGCCATCATGGCTATCTGCAAGGCATCAGTTCCGTTAGCACAAGGAATTACATGCTTAACTCGTAAATATTCAGCAAGTTCCTGCTTAAATAGTTTTACTTCGCTGCCATTAACAAACTCAGTTTTATCAATAACTTCTGCTATTTTTTTATCCACCTCAGACTTAATTTTTAAGTACTGAGATTTTAAATCAACCATCGGTATTTTCATTTCTGTTTTTTTTACAAAAATAATAATTGTCCTATTAATTTATAATCAACTAGTTATTATATATTTTAAAGCATGGTAACAATCTGATTATCTGTTATTTGTGATATTATTATTTTAATTTTTATGTTATTTAACATATCGTATTATGTATTAATCATTCTTTTTTTTATATTAAACCCTTATCTTTGTCACAAAGAATTATTGTTTAACACCTTATAACAAAGGTAAATCAAATTAGTTATGGCAAAGAAAAATGTTATTATTATCGGAGCTGCCGGAAGAGATTTCCACAACTTCAACACTTATTACAGGCACAATGCAAACTACAATGTTGTTGCGTTCACTGCAGAACAAATCCCTGGTATAGATGGAAGGCCTTATCCTAAAGAATTAGCAGGAGAAGATTTATATCCAAAAGGTATTCCCATTTTCAAGGAATCAGAATTACCATCACTCATTAAAAAGTTCAAAGTAGATGATTGTGTATTTGCATACAGTGATAAACCATACGCATACGTAATGGGTATCAGTGCTATTGTAAATGCAGCAGGTGCAAACTTTATTCTGATGGGTCCAAAAGACACAATGATTAAATCAACAAAGCCTGTTATAGCAGTTGGAGCTACCAGAACAGGTTGTGGAAAATCACAAACTTCAAGAAAAATCATTGAATATCTTGTTGGAATGGGATTAAAAGTTGTTGCAGTTAGACACCCAATGCCTTATGATGCTGATTTGAACAAGCAAAAAGTACAGCGTTTTGCTACAGTTGCAGACTTAAAAAAACACAATTGTACAATTGAGGAAATGGAAGAATACGAACCACATGTTGTTACAAAACGCAACGTAATTTATGCTGGCGTTGATTATGAAGCAATACTTCGTCAAGCCGAGAAAGATCCTGATGGATGTGATGTAGTTTTGTGGGACGGTGGAAATAATGATTTCCCATTTTACACTCCAGACTTATTTGTTGGTGTAGCAGATCCTCTTCGCCCAGGTGCTGAAGTTAGCTATTACCCTGGTGAAGTAGTCGCACGTATGGCAAATGTAATCGTTATCAATAAAATTGATTCTGCTTCATTGGAAAATATCAATACTGTAAGACAAAACCTAGCAAGGATAAATCCTAGCGCAATGATAGTTGATGCTGCATCAATTTTAACAATTGACAAACCTGAATTAATTAAAGGAAAGAGAGTATTGGTTGTTGAAGATGGTCCTACTTTAACTCATGGTGAAATGAAAATTGGTGCAGGAACAGTAGCAGCAATGAAATGTGGTGCTGCAGCCCTAATCGATCCAAGACCTTACACTGTTGGCACATTAAAAGATACTTTCACATCCTATCCAAACATAGGAACATTACTACCTGCAATGGGATATGGTGATGCTCAGATGAAAGACTTGGAAAAAACCATTGCTAACACTCCTTGTGATGCAGTAGTAATAGGCACACCTATTGATCTTCCTCGTTTTATAAAGATTAAACAACCAGTTGTTAAAATCGGATATGAATTGCAGGAAATTGGACAACCTACTTTAGAAGGTGTTTTGAAAGACTTCGTAAAAAAACATAATCTAAAGAAAAAATAATCTAAAGTATTTAATTTTAAAAGGCTTTCCTACAGTATGAGGAAAGCTTTTTTTTTGTTTTTTTTTGTATCTTTGCGGCTAATTTTGTAAAGAATAAAATGAAGAATATTCGTAACTTTTGTATAATAGCTCATATTGATCATGGTAAAAGCACTTTGGCTGACAGATTATTGCAATTAACTGGTTCAGTATCTGACAGAGATTTCCAGAATCAAGTGCTGGACGATATGGATTTGGAGAGAGAAAGAGGTATTACAATAAAAAGTCATGCTATTCAAATGGAATATGAAAAAGATGGTCAAAAATATCTTTTAAATCTGATTGATACCCCCGGACATGTTGACTTTTCTTATGAAGTCAGTCGTTCCATTGCAGCCTGCGAAGGGGCTTTACTTGTTGTTGATGCTACTCAAGGTGTACAGGCTCAAACAATTTCCGTTCTTTATCAAGCAATTGATAATGACCTAGAAATAATTCCTGTTTTAAATAAAATAGATCTTGACGCAGCAATGCCTGACGCAGTTGAAGACCAAATCGTTGAGCTAATCGGTTGCAATAGAGAGGATATAATTCACGCCAGCGGTAAAACAGGCTATGGCATTGATGAAATAATGACAGCAATAATTGAGAGGATTCCTTCACCAAAAGGCGACCCAGATGCTCCTCTCGAAGCATTGATTTTTGATTCTGTTTTTAACCAATTTCGAGGAATAATTGCATATTTTAGAATCTTTAATGGTACTGTTAATACCAAGGATCTCGTAAAATTTGTAAATACTAATAAAGAATATAACGCTGACGAAATTGGAGTTTTAAAAATGACAATGTCTCCAAGAAAAGTTATGTCAGTTGGAGATGTTGGATATATTATTTCAGGTATAAAAGCTGCTGCAGAGGTAAAAGTCGGGGATACAATCACTCATGTTGAACGTCCATGTGCAAAATCCATTGAAGGATTCTCGGAAGTAAAACCTATGCTTTTCGCAGGTATTTATCCCGTAGATGCTGATGATTATGAAGAATTAAGAAGCTCTATAGAAAGACTTCAGCTTAATGATGCTTCATTAACTTTTGTACCTGAATCTTCTGTTGCTTTAGGATTTGGTTTCAGATGCGGTTTTCTGGGTTTGCTCCACATGGAAATTGTTCAGGAACGCCTCGACCGAGAGTTTGATATGGATGTAATAACAACAGTGCCAAACGTTCAGTATCTGGCATATACAACAAAAGGCGAATGTATCGAAGTGCATAATCCATCAGGCATGCCCGATCCGAATCACCTCGATTATGTTGAAGAGCCATTTATAAAAGGTTCTGTTATTACAAAATCTGATTACGTTGGACCAATTATAAAATTATGCCTTGATAAAAGAGGCACTTTACTTAATCAGATATACTTAAGCACAGACAGAGTTGAGTTGTTTTTCGACTTACCTTTAGGCGAAATTGTCTTTGATTTTTATGACAAACTTAAAAGCATCTCAAAAGGATATGCTTCGTTTGATTATCATCAGTCAGGTTACGAACCGGCAAAACTTGTACGACTTGACATATTACTTAACGGCGAAATGGTAGATGCACTTTCGACACTAACTCATTTCAATAATGCTCAAAATTTTGGCCGCCGTATGTGCGAAAAGCTGAAAGAACTTATACCAAGACAACAATTTGATGTGGCAATTCAGGCAGCCATCGGCAGCAAAATCATTGCCCGCGAGACCGTTAAAGCTGTTCGCAAAGATGTTACTGCAAAATGTTATGGAGGCGATATTACCCGTAAACGTAAACTGCTCGAAAAACAAAAAGCCGGTAAAAAACGTATGCGTCAAGTTGGAAATGTAATTGTTCCACAATCAGCATTTTTGGCTGTATTGAAGTTGGATTAGGAAAAATCCTATCCTTTTCTCAAAGTAAATGCCACTGTAGTTCCAATGCCGACAGAACTGCGTGCATTAACACGTTGACCGTGTGCTTCTACAATATGTTTTACTATGGCAAGTCCTAACCCCGAACCACCAGAATTTAGTGAGTGGCTTTTATCAACCCTGTAAAATCTTTCAAAAACTCTTGGTAAGTCTTCACTCTGGATGCCAATTCCATTATCAGTAATTTCGATAAGAATATCTTTGCCCATTTCAAAAAACTCTGCTTTGATGAGGCCTCCGGGATTATTATATGTAACAGCATTGACAATTAAATTTACGAATACCTGTGATATATGCTCCCTGTCGGCCTTTACTTTAAACTGCTTATCATAATGTTTATGAATCTCTGTTTTAATTTCTTTAGATTTCAGTAACTCTTCAAGAGAATCAAAGGTTTCGTTGCACAAGGCTATTGGATCAAATAATTTATTTTTTAAGACCAACTGCCCTGATTCTAGTTTTGTTATAGTGTCAAGATCAGAAACAAGATCTATCATTCTATTTATGTTCTTTTCTATCTTTCGAAGGTATTTCTCATTAATTGTATCGTCTTTTAATCCTCCTTCTATCAGTGTAAGTGTGTATCCCTGAATATTAAAAATCGGAGTTTTCAACTCGTGGGAAACGTTACCGACAAATTCTTTACGATAATTGCTCATTTCAATAATTTGTGCCATTTGTTGCTCCTGTTCATCTACCCATTCATGGACATCTGTCTCGACTTGCTTTATTAAATCCTGTGAATAGTCTGATGAAAATCTTTTTTTATCTTTACCTTCCTTGCGTTTTCTTATAGTCTTATATATCAGTCTTATTCTATCATAAATAAATTTATACAAAAATATCCTCAAAACAAAAAACGAAATCAATCCGAAAATGACAGCGACTCCTAAAACTATCATCCATCTTATTTCCAAATTAAAAATGATATCGAAAAGGAATACAACTGCTAACACCGAAGCCAATGTTGTCAATGTGTAAATAAATGATATTTTGTTTGGACTAAGATTTTTCATATAGCTTTGTTCTAATTTGAATTAAATTTATAACCGATACCTTTCAAAGTAAGAATATACTTATCTCCTATTTTTTCTCTTAGCTTGCGTATGTGCACATCAATAGTTCTGTCACCTACAATTATATCATCCCCCCAGACATAAGAATATATTTCATCTCTGGAGAAAACCTTACCGGGAGACGAAACCAACAGTTTTAATAACAGAAACTCCTTCTTCGCCATGAGTACTTGTTTTTCGTTAACTGTAACAGAATGAGCTTTAAAATCAATATTTAAGCTGTCGCATGAAAAATGTTTTTCTTCGGGCATTAATATATTATCGGTACGTCTTAACAAAGCTTCAATTTTTTTTAGAAATACGGCAGGTCTAATAGGTTTTGTGACATAATCATCTGCTCCGGCATTAAAACCGGCAATCTGAGAGAAATCTTCTGCTCTGGCAGTCAGAAAACAAATAAGAATACCCGCAGTAGTTTTATCATTACGCAAAGCTTCGCAAACCTGCATTCCATCCATTTCGGGCATCATGACATCAAGAATTATTAAATCGGGAAGATGCTTTTTTGCTTTTTTAATTGCTTCGATGCCATTTTCAGCAACAAATACAGTATAAGTTTCTTTTTTCAGGTTGTATGACATAAATTCAACTATATCGGGATCGTCATCAACAAGAAGAATTTTAATTTGATCTTTATCTTTCATAAAATGTATTCATCAAATCTGAAACTTGATATAAAGGTAATATAATTGTTTTAATAAAAAAAACTTGTTGTTAATCAATAATTACTACTACCACGCGAGTACTTCGATAAACTCAGTGCAACGCTTTGTGGCAAAAATAATTAATGTCAATTAGTGTAATTAGTGTTTAAAAAACCTAGCGAGCGAGCCAGTGAGCGACAACCCTTACCCTTCGCGTCTTTGCGTCTTTGCGAGACATTCTTTCTCCGCATCCCTCTGTGCTTAACTATCTTTGCGTAACTTAGTGTCTTCTTTGCGTAACTTTGTGCAACTAACTTCCATCGTCTTTATTCCGATGTGATTTAACTTAAAATCTAAAATATATAAATGGATTAAAGCCCGATGAAGAGATGTCGGCAACTGAAATAATTAGTAATACCAAACACAATCCAGCCATGATAAAATATCTTCTGTTTGGATAGTCTTGATAAAGAACTTTTGTTTCCATTGTTTTTCCCGGTTTGAATGCTGTGATAAAACTGAAGAAAACAGCAATTATCAAAATGGTATAAAATTCACGGTCAAAATAGCCTATAATGCCGAAATCAAACGCAAACAGATTTGTTATATATTTAAATGCAAAATCAAGGGTGTCAGATCTGAAAATTACCCAACCTACCATGGTTACAATAAAAGTAAAAATTATTGATGGCCACTTTCCGACTTTATCTAGAATTTTAATTAGAAATAATCTATCTAAAATTAGGAACAAACCGTGGAAAGCGCCCCATGCTACAAAAGTCCAGGCGGCGCCATGCCATAATCCTGATAGCAGAAACACAAACCAGAGATTAAAAAACAGCCTTGATTTATGGCTAACTTTATTTCCTCCTAACGGAATATAAAGATAATTTTTCATCCAGTTTCCCAATGAAATATGCCAGCGTCTCCAAAATTCTGAAATGTTATGGCTTACATAAGGATTGTTAAAATTCTCTGGGAATTTAAAGCCTATCATTCTACCAATCCCTATGGCCATATCGGAATATCCAGAGAAGTCAAAATAAATTTGGAAAGTATAAGCTAAAATACCTATCCATGCAACAGAGCTATTCATACTATTAACATCCATAGCAAATACCCTGTCTGCCTCCGCTCCCATTACATTTGCAATAAGCACTTTTTTTGACAATCCAATTATAAATCTGAACAAACCTGTAAGTTTATTATCAATTGTGTCATTGTGTGATCGGTCTGAAATCTGATCAGCAAGATCGTGATAGCGAATTATAGGACCTGCAATCAGTTTAGGGAAAAGTATTATGTATAATTGATAATCCCAAAAGTTTTTGAGCGGTTTGTGAATTTTTCTATAAACATCAACAACATAAGTAATAGTCTCGAAAGTGTAAAAAGATATTCCAATTGGTAAAACTAATTTTGTCCATTCAATATTTTTATCACCAAATATGGATAGCAAACTATTTACATTTTCGATGAAGAAATTGGAATACTTAAAATAAAATAAAAGACCTAAGTTCATTGATACCGAAAGAGCAAGTATCAGTCTCCTCTTTACTAAACTATGAGCTTGATCCATCCACTTTACCAAATGAAAATCTACGAAGGTCGTTCCTAGAATGACAAAAATAAATTTAGGAGCACCCCAACTATAAAATAAAATACTGAAAACTAGAATTACAATATTTTTATACCTTTTATCAGCAAGATAATAAGTTATTAAAAATATCGGCAGAAAACAAAGTAGAAATATGGTGCTACTAAAAACCATTTTATTCTATTGTTATTTCATAAATTTCCCCGACATAATCTTTTGCGGGGAAAGGGATATTTTCCTGCAGATATGGTGATCCCGGCCACCAGCGTGTATTATGAAACTCCTGAGTTACAATAAGTAACATCTGGTTATCAGGTATCATAGAAATAGTATTATCAATGTAACCGACCTCGTATAATTTATTCTTTTCAGGGCCTATTCTCCAAATAATTTTGTCTGGTTGCCAGTCAATCTGAAAGTAATAATAATCTTTGCCGAAGAGCTCGTCGTCAGGAGCCATGTGTTTTGTTGTTACTGCTCTGTAACAATCTTCCCAGCGATGAGCCAGATAAGTTTTACCATTGTGTGTTACGCTATGACAACCTGCCGAGAAATTCTTAGGTTCCCAGCATGCCATATCCCAATTTGTGCAACACACTGCAATGTTTTTTCTGTCTTTTAATACATCATCCGGTAGTTTTGTGTTCCATGCTTTAACTTTATTTGTCTTGTCTTCATAGTTATCATATACAGGCGGGAAATTCTCCGAAGGACAGTAAGGAACTGTTTTAAGAATTTCAAAATCTATTTCAGAATAAGCTACCCTTTCTACTCTTTCGTCATCTCTACCACCCCAGTATGTTTTCATATAGCCTTTCTTCTTACATGGTCTTCGTAAATTCCATCCTGTTTCATTCTGTCCCCTGCCTCCCTGATTTATAAGCCATATTGCGTTTGTGATACCATTCCACATATAGTCATCATTTAGCAATTCGGTTAGCTTGACCTTTACTGTAAACTTTCCGTAAGTAAAACCATGACGGGTTATCATTCCCGCATTTTGTTTTTGCCATTCTCCATATTTGCTAGCCGGATTTTTTATAACAATCTTATTTTCTAAAGAGTCGCTAAAAATCGTTTGACAAGGGTTTTGGGGAGTTTGAGGCAAAACAGTAATTCTGTCTTCAGTGTTATAAAATGCTCTTAACCAGTTATATTCTTCCTGTGTGAAATGTCCGCCAAAAAAATCTTCGATAACAGGAACATTATTAAATTGTGAAGTTTCGTCTATATAATGAATAAACTGAGCAACTGTTGCTTTTTTATATAATTCTTCGCTGTTACTGCAGTTGCAATTATAATAATCTTCGAAATCTTCTTCTTGTGATGTTTTATAAAGTGATTTATTGATAAATACACCATTACCAAGATCCGGAGAAGCTTTTACAGTAACAAACTTATCAGTATAACTGACAATGCAATTATCAAAATTTTTGCCTTCTCCATGCAGGAAATAAAAAAAAGGAGAAATAAAATTGTCGTCTTTTGTTAATTTAATATTTTTAATTTGATCAGGAATTTTCTTTAATCCTTCTTCATCAACAATTACCAGCATAAAGCTATAATTACCTACTCTCGGATTTCTTTTCCATCTATCATTTTCGCCATTGTAAAAGTACTTATCTTCATTGCGGGGGTTTCCAACTATCCTGAATTTGTCTTTTATGGTAATTTTCTGATCAGGTTCCAATTGTCCGCAATATTTAAAATGAGTATCTGTTTCTTCCCAACTACCATAAAAATTCTCGTGAGCATATTGATGTTGAAGGTTTTCCGATTTTTCATCGCAATCAGGAAATTTGTATGATTCATTCTGATAGTAAACCTTGTAATACAATTTTTTTGACTTTTCACAATCATTTTGTATCTCAAAATCAAAATCAAAATACCCGTTATCTGTTTGTTTTCTGGTCGGCACAACAAAGCCTTCTATTGCACCTGTATAATCCATGAATATGACCTTATCGCTGAAATTTGATTTAATGTTTAACCCTGTCAAACTGAAATCACTCGTTTTGATATGAGTATTTTTACCATTTTTACATGAAACAGCAGTAAACATTATCAAAATCAATATACCTAAAATAAATTTACACATAATCATTCATTAAACGAATAAATTTCTGTTTTTTGGGTGAGCCATTCAACCCTGTTTATATTGTCCTGAAATATTATTATCTCCGATCTGTTGTCTCCGCAAAAATCACCACAAACAATTTTGGAATATTCATAATATTTAGGATTTTGTTTAATCGGATAATTTCTAAATTCCAAATTATTTAAAATCCTGTATGTGATTAAATCGAACCCTATTACTTTCAACTCAAATCTCGAACTTCTATTAAACTGTAATAGTTTATTTTGTTTTGAATTGTCATCATTGAAAATATAATACTCACTTACAAAATCAAGTTCATCAACTGACTGAATTGAAGCATTGTTATGATTTGGGGATTTTTTCCAATTTTTAGAATTTATGTCATAGCAAAGAAAAATATATTTATTCAGCTTATTTTCCAAATAAATAATAAGTACTTCTTTATTCTTATCGAAAAATTTTGCTTTGATAGCTTTTGAATTTGAATTTTGAGGATTTATGAACTTCACTGTGGAAACAATGATATTTTTGTCACTTATTGTTGATATCAATCCATTACTTTCAAATATCGAAACAGAATTATCAGGATTTAACAATATGGAAGAAATTTTCCCTGTATTCTTAAAATCAATTTCTCTCTGCAATTTGAAAAGTTCTGTAGTCTTATCATATTTGTACATATTTATTTGTTCGGCTTCGACAAAAGTTGAGAATAGGTACCCTTCATCTGCAAAGAATGTTGCATTTTTACCCGGATTGTGATCAAAATTTTGTTTAGTAATTTTTATGTCATTATTCTCGAAAATTACCATTCCATAATCATTCAAATTGCTGTAAAATATCTGATCTTTTGATAAAGAAGCGTCAAATTTGTCAACAAGTATTCTTGAGTTACTAGTAAACAATTTATTCAGTATATTGGCACTTTTCTCCTTAAATGAACGACAAAAAATATATTTTATATCGTAAGGAGGATGGTTTGATCTTGGCTGGAATTTTTTTTCTTCCATCATGTTGAAAGCAGGTAATACGCTATCATTCGACATATTACTTTCCTTTATTACAAGATAAACATCGTCAAGATAAACCTGATTAGTGTTCCTGTTCCATAAGTAAATTTTCAAAACGTTTCCTTTTTTAACGATTTCGGGGGGGATAATAACACTGCTATTAGCAGTTTCCCATGTTTTTTCTTTAAAAGTTGCTTTAGAAAGATCAACGCCATGCCACAAAAGATCCTTATTCAGAGAATCACAAATAGAAAGTACTAACACTGCATCTAAGTCTGAAGTTTCACTTAGATAATTAAAGCTAAAAGAAATACTGTGAATATTACTAATATCAAACTCACTAAGTGGAATAATAATGCTCTCGGAGAAATCGTCTTTACCTTTTGCATATGTGCTATAAAACCCTGATTTAGCATATTTGGATGAAAGCTTTTTCCTATTAACATCTTCAAAATCAATCAGTTTTGTTCTGGGGCCTTCTTCGTTTTCAATATCTTTAAAAGAAATAAAAACATCATCAATGTGAACAGTGTTACCTGATTCGTCTCTATTCCACAAATAAACTTTTATTGAGTATGCTGAATTAACGAATTCTTTAGGCATTACAAAACTATTATTAAATGAATACCAATTGTCAGCCTGAAAATTATCTCCGAAAATATTGTAACCCTTCCAATGAACCTGATTATTATTTTGGTCAATTATCGAAAATACCAATGTCGAATTTATCAAATTAGTGTTCGAATTTAACCAGCATTTAACCTTCACTTCAGATATTTCGGAACTGTCATTAGATGGTATTGGGATAATGATTGCCGGTCCGTAAGGATTATTTTTACCTGTGTAGCCACTGGTCTTGCCCGAAAAAGCTTTGTCTTTTGCCAGAATACTGTTTGCATTGATGTGATTAAAAGTTTCGAAATCAATTAGATACTGGAAATTTTCATTTTGGATTAATGTAACAGGCTCAAGTTTTGTGGGCGGTTTATCGAGTTTTTTACCAATGAAATAAACTGATGTTGTCAGTACAATAAATGCAACAATGAATAATAAAATAAACCACTTTTTACTTCTAAAACCCTCTGCCAACTTCCGCATTATATCTTTCAATTAATAAGTTTCTTTAAGATATTAAAATTGTCGGGTAAAAATAGTAATTATACCGAAATGAATAATAAAAAACTGATGTTTATTTGTTTTGTATTTTTCGAATAATAACACACCTCTATAATTTAAAAATAATAACTATTTTTCATCAAAAATATTATACTGCTAATTAACATAATATTGAAAAAAGGATTTGTAATATATTAATGATAAATTTGAATATAACTACCTAGAAATTCCCAGTTTCAAATAAGCATTTTCAATCAGATAATTTGCATCATCGTACAATTGCTTTTCAAATGTAACTCCGTTGGTTTCCGCTTTATTGATTATGTATTCTTTAAATTCAGTATTATTAATTATAATACCTGTTACGTATGTTACAGCTTGTTCCGGAGTGTAATAATTCCCGATATAAAAAGCTTTTACTTTATCTGTATAAACTTCAATAGTATCTAAAGCAAAAACGAATGAAAAAGATTCCATCATCTTATTTTCATCAAGAATATCAAGAATTACATAAGTATTTTCCTTTACATCATAGAAACTGCCCTGCCTTATATTAAAACCTTTGTCTCTTAATTTATAGATATAATATCTGGCATTCTGGTCATAGTTATCACTGATAACGATAATTTCTTTGGATTTATCTGTAATGAAATATTCGACTCTGTCGCGAAGGAATAACTTTACATTCTTTTGCCTAGACTCTTCTACGGAAAGGAATTTTACCAATTTTAACTGTGACAAAGCAGGATAATACAAAACCATGGCAAATGCTAATCCTAAAATAATTTCCTTAATTTGTGGTTTCTTAACCAGTCTTAAGATAAGGCTTGCAATCTGATAAATTGAAATTCCTGATAATAAAGCCCAGAAAGGAACTTCGGGGAAGCAATACCATTCTAGTTTAGTCTTTGTTACAGAAATCAATAACAAATGAGTAAGAGCAAGCAATAAGGAAAAGATAAAGAGATTTTTAACTTGTTTATTTCTCTCAAAAAATGTTAAAAGCAATCCTGCGGGTATTAGCATATACCAAAACCCTAGAGCATAATCTGACAAATAATTATAATAAAAAAGGAAAGGTTTTGAGTGTCCCTCAATAGTAGTAAAAGCTCTTCCGCCAAATTCATTTATATAAACAGCCTTTAAATATCCGGGATTAATAATCTCTCTCCCAAAATAGTAAGCAGACAACACAACAATTGGAATTAGAAGCGAAAAATAAAAATGTTTAGATTTTAGCAATTGAAAAGTTTCCCTTTTTAATAAAACATAAATTAAAATACCCGGCAAAAAGAATAAGCATGCTGAGCTTTTCGACAGAAATGCCAAGGTAAACAGTGCCATAGCCAGATATAAGGATCCGGTTTTTTTAGTTTCGATATAATAAAGAAACACTAAAGAATAAGCTGCCGAAAAAAACAAGAGAAAAGACTCAAAATCAGCTTGTCGTAAAGCATGATAAGGTAACAATCCCGGTGTAGTAAGAAAGATACCTGCCGCTAAAAACCCCAATGGTTTTGACTTTGTAAGTAAAGCAACTACAACAAAAAGAACTAATACTGTAAGGCTTGCTGCAGCAGCACTAGGCAAACGAACAGAAGTTTCATTATTGCCGAAAATTTTAATACATATAGCCTGACAGCCTATAAGGAAAGGGGGTTTTGTATTCCACATATCAATTTGTCCATCATAAGTCGGAGTGAGATATTTACCGTTTTTACCAACTTCGTAAGCGTTTACGGCATATCTTGATTCGTCCCAGATATGGAGAGTTTTACTTCCCAATTTATTAAAATATGCAAAATAACTCATTGTCAATAACACAGCCACATAAGATAACCAAACAATAAAACTTCTCGTATTGAAGTTCTTGAAAAAAGAATTGAAATTATTTGTCATTTCCGAAAATTTGCTACAAAAGTAAAAAGATTTGTTTTATTATAAAGAAATAAAAACTTACACTAACTACTAAAAAAAATGAATAGAATAAAATTATTTGATTACAGTGTAATATTTATAATTTTGCAACAGAATTTTTAAAACTATCTGTTGCTGTGATAAAAAATACTGCAAACGGGTAAAGGTTTTTTCTTAATTAGAGGAATTTTATGGATTTTAATTTTGCAGTAGTAATACCAATGGCAAATGAGTCGGAAGACTTTGATCCATTTGTATCTTCACTTACTAAAGTACTGGACAAACTTAATTGTGGTAAGATTTATTTTGTTGTTGATAAAGTTTCGAAAGACAATACTTTAGAATTATGTCAAAATCTTTCCACTACAGATAACAGATTTGTAACAATATGGTCACCCGAGAATAAGAATGTTGTTGATGCTTATATCAGAGGATATAAAGAGGCAGTTTTAAATAAACATGATTATATTATCGAAATGGATGCCGGGATGTCGCATGATCCTTGTGCATTGCCAATGTTTTTAAGGGTTCTGAACGAAGGAAACGAATGTGCATTCGGCAGTCGTTTTATCAATGGGGGTTCGATTTGTGACAGCACTTGGAAACGTACACTTTTATCAAAATTCGGAACGATTTTATCAAACATTCTGCTTGGCACAAAAATGTACGATATGACATCAGGATATCAAGGATTTCATGTACAAATTGTAGAGAAATTTCTCGCCTACAAATTACTATCAAAAGCACATTTTTATCAAACCGAACTCAGATATTTGCTTCGCAAAACAAGATATGCCGAAATTCCAATCCATTACAGAGCACCGTCTCCCAGTGTATCTAAGAAAGCAATTTATAATTCGTTTTCTGTACTATTTCACTATTTCTTCCTTAGGTTGCAATTTAAATCCAAAATCATAAGATGATCAAAAAAATAGATAAAAATTATCTTTTATCTATGATAAAAACTGAGACTTTTACACAAGCTGTGAAGTACTTTGGTGTCGGTGGTCTATGCACTATAGTGGATATTTCATTGCTTTTCGTCTTATCTCATTATTGTGGATTAAACTACATTACTGCTTCTGTGATTTCATTTTTGGCTGGAACAGTTCTGAATTACTTTTTATGTACATTATGGATTTTCAAAGTAAGCAGAATAAAAAAGAGATATCAGGAATTTGGATTTTACCTTTTAATAACCGGAATTGGGCTTGCCCTGAACACATTTGTTATTTGGGGTGTTACAGAGCTTTTCGGACTTAATTATATGATATCCAAACTTTTTGCGATATTCGTAACTTATTGGTGGAATTTTGGAGCAAGAAAATATTTTTTACATACGATAAAATAAATCAAAAATGGAGAACACATTTTTAGTCATTACCTCAATTGCAAACCATGAACATCCTGTTTTGAAACAATTTGCCGAAGAATCTGCAGCTCGCAATATTTCTTTTATTGTAATCGGCGACACAAAAAGTCCTTTGGATTTTCATTTAGACAAATGTGATTTCTATTCGGTTGAACGGCAGAAAGAACTTAAATTCAAGTTGGGCGAAACACTTCCATACAAGCATTATGCACGAAAGAATCTGGGATATTTAACAGCTATGTCACAAGGAGCAGAAACAATAATAGAAACTGACGATGACAATATCCCGTTTGAAAGTTTTTGGAATAAAAGATTTAGACTAGTTCAGGCACACGAAATTATTGATAAAGGCTGGGTAAACATTTATAAATACTTTACAGATACTCATATTTGGCCACGAGGTTTTGCATTGGAAAACATCCTGGACACTTTGCCAGAACTGACTGAGCTAAAGACTTTAACTTGTCCTATTCAACAAGGTCTTGCAGATGAAAACCCTGATGTAGATGCTATTTACCGACTAATTTTGCCATTGCCGATTAAATTTAAAAAATCAAAAAATATTGCTTTGGGAAATAATAGTTTTTGTCCGTTCAACAGCCAGAATACAACTTGGTTTAAGGAAGCTTTTCCTCTGATGTATTTACCCTCTTATTGCAGTTTCAGAATGACAGATATCTGGCGATCGTTTGTGGCTCAAAGGATAGCATGGACTTGTGGCTGGTCTGTGCTTTTCCATAACAGCACTGTTTGGCAGCAACGCAATGATCATAATCTAATGATAGATTTTCGTGATGAAATTGTAGGCTACAGCAATAATTCGCTGATTTACAACAAATTAAAAGCATTAAATTTAAAATCGGGAATTGAAAATATCTCAGAAAATATGATAATTTGCTATCGCAAACTTATTGATTGCGGATTGATAGGCGCAGAAGAAATGGATTTACTAAAGCGTTGGATTTCAGATTTAGGAGATTATTGCAAATAATCAGGATTTTTCTTCCTCTTCCTCCAAATTGGTTTCGTTAATAACATACAGCGGACGTTTACGGATATTGCTTCCAATTCTTCCAATATACTCGCCAATAATTCCAATAGTTATAAGCTGAATGCCGCCGATAAACAATACACTTAATATCAAAGAAGTCCAACCCTGAACATATTGTTGTGCAATTAATCTTTGATATAATGCCCAAAGCATAAGAATAAATGAGATAATACTTACAAAGAAGCCCAAAAAAGTCGCAAGTTTTAATGGAAAGTCCGAAAAAGAAGTAATTCCATCAATGGCAAATCTTAACATTTTTGACACCGAATAGCCGGATTTTCCTGATTTTCTGGAATCACGATCAAATTCAACGCTGGTTTGCTTAAATCCCACCCAAGCCACCTGACCTCTTAAAAACTTTTGTTGTTCAGGCATCCTTTTCAATACATCTGATACTTTTGAGGAAATTATTCTAAAGTCGCCAGCATCAACTGGAATATTGCATTTAGTGATTGATCGCAAAGTTCTATAAAATATTTTAGCTGTAATCTTTTTAAAGACAGATTCTCCTTTTCGTTTTTTTCTTTTTGCATAAACTACATCGTAGCCTTCCTGAGCCTTATTGTACAAATCTTGAATAAGATCGGTCGGGTCCTGTAAGTCAGAATCCATTATAACAATATAGTTACCAGAAGCTTTCTCGACACCTGCTGAAATCGCAATTTGCTGTCCAAAATTTCTACTTAAATCTATATATTTTACAGACTTATTCTTAACCGATAAATCCTTTATTATCTTTAAAGAGTCATCCGTACTTCCGTCATTAATAAAAATAATCTCAAAGGTTTTAAAATCAATCTTTTTTAATACATCAAACAATTCATTAAATAACTGAACAAGATTATTTTCTTCATTGAAAACGGGTAAAACTATTGATATTTCAGTATTCTTTTTCTTCATTATTATCTAATCTTAATGCAAATATATCATTTTTATTTTTAATATTCTATTCCTCACTCCTTTCGTGAAAAACATTAAGAATTTCTTTAAATTTGAACAAACCGGTAGCAAATGCCAAAAGCAAAGAAATCAATCCAACTACAACTGCAAGGATCATCCAGTTATAAGACAAAGTAGAAATGAATGCTGTTAACAATATACTTACTATAACAAAAATCGAAAGAGATATTATCAGTTTATAATTTATTCTGAATTTAAAGATTTTGTTAGCAATAAGTAACTGGCTTAATCCTGTTAAAACCTGAGTTATCATACTGGCTATTGCAGACCCGACAACTTCCAAATGAGGTATTAAAATAAAATTCAAAATAATATTCAATGTCATTCCGCAAGCAGCCATAATGTTAAGCTGTTTCAAATTCCCATTTGCGGTAAGTAGAGTTCCAAAAATATAAGTTGTACATATCCCAATAAAACCGGTCATTAAAAAGCTTAGTGTTAATGCACTTGAATCAACATGCTCCCAGTACATTAGTCCCATGATTTCTTCATTAAAGAAGTGACAAATATTCATCAAAAGAATTCCGGAAACGATTACCAAAACGAAAGATAACTTAGCAAGATCTTCTATATTTTGTTTCTTTTTTAGCATTTTTGCGAACATTGGCAATAAAAGTATCGAAAAAAGGTAGGGGAACATTGAAGCTGCTTCCAGTATTCTGAATGCCTGAGCATAAATTCCTGCTTGTTCTTGGCCATCAGGTAGTAATCTCTCCAACATAACAGAATCAATTCGATTATAAAATGCCATCAGCAATATCAATAAAGCATAAGGATAGCTCCTTTTAAGGAAAACTCTGAAAAAGCGGAAATCAAAATTGAGCTTAAAGAATGTTGTTTTACGTAGTACGAGAAAAAATGCAACGGCGGCTGTCAACAGATAGGAAAAGGTCTGAATAAGCACAAACCATTCTATTTTCAGATTTATTCCGGAAACATTTCCCCAGATTAAAACACTACACAGAATTATCATCAGGAATCTGTCCAGAACAGAAATAACACTATCGGTTTTGAAAAGTTGTAATCCACTTAAATTGGATCGCAGATAAAGAATAAAGGAAAGAAGAAACTGATTAAATATTAACATTCCAAGTATTGATAACTGTCTTGAATCGTATCCGATTATCAATGCTGCAGATATTGTGAGTACTGCATAAACGACTGCGAGAAGAAATTTAAGCGAAACAATATTCGAAACATGCTTACTTAAAATATTACAATTTTGTGAAATATTTCTGTTATTGAAATTAGTAATGCCAAAATCGAGAATGATATTCAGCAATAAAGAAAAATTTAATAATGAGAAATAAAAACCAAATTCTGAAGCCCCTACAAGGTTCTGCACCGACCTTTCAACACCAAATATCCAAAATGGCTTAACCAGCACATTAAGGAAAAGCAAGAAGATCAGGTTTATGATGAATTTCTTACGCAAATCATAATATTTGGTGCAAATATAAAAAAAAGACTATTCTAAGAAGAAAAATATATTCTCAGTTTACTGAATAGAATGTATTACAAAAAAATAATTTCTCATTAAAATATATGACTCCCTAACGCTTGACAATATATTTCCAATTATTATTGCTCATTCGCTTTGTACTTATAGTTTTTTTATTATTTTTGTCAGCCAAAATTAAAAGAAACAAATAATAATAAAATAACTCTTAAAATAGTATGAAAAATTATCAAACGGATCAAGTCAGAAACATAGCTTTAGTTGGCAATTCAGGCTCAGGGAAAACTATGCTTGCTGAATCAATGCTTCAAATAGGTGGAGTCATAACACGTAAGGGCGATATCGCCAGTAAAAACACTGTATCAGATTATCGCCCGATTGAACAAGAAAACGGCAATTCATTATTCTCAACTGTTTTATATACCGAAATAGGAAATACTAAAATAAATATTCTTGATAATCCGGGAATGGATGATTTTGTAGGCAATCTTGTTTCTTCATTATTTCCAGCAGACATAGCACTAATGCTTGTAAATGCACAAAATGGCATTGAGGTCGGTACTGAAATCCATGGCCGTTATGTTGAAAAAGCACATAAACCGATGATAATTGCTATCAATCATCTGGATCGCGAAAAAACCAATTTCGAAAAAACAGTCGAAATGATCAAGGCAACTTTTGGTGGTAATGCCGTTCTGGCACAATTCCCTGTAAATGCAGGTATTGGATTCAGCGGTATAGTTGACGTCATTACTAATAAGATGTACACAATAAAGGGCAGTGAAGTTGTTATTTCGGATATTCCGGCTGAGCATAAAGATCATGCTGAAGAAATAAAAACAGAACTCATTGAAAAAGCCGCCGAAGCTGACGAGTCATTAATGGAGATATTTTTCGAAAATGACACCCTGACGGAAGAAGAAATGATGAAAGGTATTGCTGCAGGACTACCACAGAGAGGTGTTTTTCCTATTTTCTGCATCAATGCAAAAAATGATTTGGGTGTCAAACGTCTTATGGAATTTATCGCTAATGTAACGCCTTCTCCTGATAAATTTGCACCTGTAAAGGATAGCGAAGGCAAGGAAATTAAATGCGATCCAGCAGGAAAGCCATCACTATTTGTTTTTAAAACATCTATTGAAGAACATATTGGTGAAATTTGTTATTTTAAAGTACTTAGTGGCACCTTAACAGAAAGTATTGATATGTATAATTCAAAGAACAATACAAAAGAACGTCTTTCGTCAATATTTGTTTGTGCCGGAAAGAATAGGGTTAAAGTTGATAAGATGTTTGCAGGTGATATTGGAGCAACAGTAAAACTAAAAAGCACAAAAACCTGTCATACATTAGTTGCTCCGGGACAAGATTGGGAAGTCTCTGCAATAAAATGGCCAAATCCAAAACACAGAGTCGCAATAAAAGCAATTAGTGAAAGCGATGATGAAAAATTGGGTGAAGCATTAATTCGAATGAAAGATGAAGATCCTACAATCTTGGTAGAGTATTCGAAAGAATTAAAACAGTTATTAATTCAAGGACAAGGAGAATATCATTTAAACATTTTAAAGTGGCATCTTGATAATCAGTTTAAAATCCCAACAGAATTTTTAAAACCGAGGATACAATATCGTGAAACAATAACTAAAATTGCTTATGCAGATTACCGACATAAAAAACAATCTGGTGGTGCCGGTCAATTTGGTGAAGTTCATATGATACTTGAACCTTATAGTTTAGGGATGCCAGATCCAACTATGTACAAAATTGACGGAAAAGAAATTAAGATCTCGGTAAGAGGTAAAGACGAATACAAACTTGATTGGGGTGGCACATTAGTATATTATAACTGCATTGTTGGAGGCTCTATTGATGCCAGATTTTTACCGGCAATTCTTAAAGGAATTATGGAGAAAATTGAAGTAGGTCCTTTAACAGGGTCTTATGCTCGAGATATTCGTGTTTGTGTTGTTGACGGCAAAATGCACCCAGTTGACTCAAACGAAATTTCATTCAAATTAGCAGGACGTAATGCATTTAGTAAAGCATTTAAAAATGCCGGTCCAAAAATTATGGAACCTATCTATAATATTGAAGTTCTGGTACCGGGAGACAGAATGGGTGATGTAATAAGTGATTTACAAAATCGTCGTGCAATAGTTCAGGGTATGAGCAGCGAAAAAGGATTTGAAAAGATCATGGCAAGAGTACCTCTAGCAGAAATGACAAATTACTCAACTGCTTTACGTTCTAATACCGGAGGTAGAGCAATGTACGAAATGACATTTTTCGAATATCAGCAGGTTCCACCGGATGTTCAGGAACAATTACTTAAAGCTTACGAAGCAGAACAGGATGAAGAATAAAACAAAGGGCGGAATTATTTACCGCCCTTTTCTTTTACTGACACAACCATGAACAAACTTAATGCCTTACGAGTTGTAATGCTCCTTTTTGCTCAATAACTTTACCGAATTCATCTTCACCTCTAATTATATAATAGTACAAACCTTCTGCAGCCTCATCATTACCATTTATCTTACCATCCCACGATTCCGCAATATTATTGCTTTCAAAGGCAATCTCTCCCATACGGCTCATAATGGTCAAACTGTAGCTTTTTATTTTACCATCGTAAAATACCCGGAATTCATCACCAATTCCATCACCGTTAGGAGTGAAAATATTTGGTATTCTAAAGTTTGAAATTGCTACATTAATCGTTTCAGAATATATGCTCTGACATGATTCGTCAAGTATTGCAATTAACTCGACTGTATTGTTCCCATTCTTTGTGAATTCATACTCAGGATTATCTGCTTCAATTATTTCTTCACCGTTTACTTTCCATATAAACTTAATACTGTTGTTTCTTTCATAACCCTTATCATCAACTTTTGTCAGATTCTGGAAACTGTATTTGTTTTTATTTACAAGATCGCGATCTGCAATAAAATAAGGACTTATGTTAAAACTATCTCTAATTAATAAAGTATCATAAATCCTGCAACCATCTCCATATTTAATGCTTAAACTGTAAATACCGGGATCAAGATTTGTAAAAATTCCGGTATTATTTGAGTAAGAGTTATTTAAACTGTACTCTGAAGGAGTACCATTTCCCGAAACAACAGTTAGAGTTGCATTGCTCTTTGAACAAACACTGGGAGTTGAAATGCATTTATATCTGATCGTATTTAAAACTTCAATATCCTTTTCATAATTATAAAGGCAATCTCCATCAGATATGTCAAATTTAACAGTATTTCTCCCCTGCTTCAAATCTTTAATCAAATAATTATTTACTGATATCTTACTTACGTTGTAGTCACTTAAATTCCATTTCGGAGCAAATTCATTGTTTCTAATAGTAATGATCAAATCTTCACCCGGACATAATACTGAATTAGAGACACTTACATCTGATAAAGATGAGTTTTTAAATGTAATGTACATACTGTCTCTTACTATACAATTTTGAGATTTTTCAACATATCTAATAAGGTATTTACCCGGTTTGTGAGAGGAGAGAATCGTTAGATCATTCAATCCTGAAATTGTAATATCATCAGGTAAAATTATATTTTCACTTTTCCCTTTCAATTTTGTTTCGTACCTAGTACCGCAAATCAGAGTGTCTTTTGATGTAAAAACATTTTTAAATTGTTCTTTCTGACCATCCTTCAGATTTGAATTATTCTCTGATACCAATATTTCATTATCGGCATTCAGATTATATACATCATTATTTTTTTTGTTTAGATTATTCTCTCCTGAGTTGTTAAGATTATCACTATTTACTATTTCAGTATTATTAATAGTATTATCAAGGACAATTTGAGAATTCTTATCTGGAGCTTTTACACTAATGGCAATAATTACAGCGGTCAACAATACTGTAGTAATTGCTGCGATAAAATAATACTTATTATATCTGACAAATTCGGAAAAAGATCTTTTAGGATAATTTTTACGGATATTATTAAAAACTTCAGAAGAAGGAAATTCTCTAAAATTTTCAAGTTTGTTTTTTAATATTTTGTCAAAATCACTCATTGTTTTTCTTAATCAAAGCCATTAAAGCTTCTCTTGCTTTTTTATACTGAGTTCTGCATGTAATATCGCTAATTCCAAGCAATTCAGCAATTTCAGTATGCTTATACCCTTCAATTACATGTAAGTTAAAAACCATTCTGTAACCATCCGGCAGTTGATTGATGACATTCACTATTTCGCCTGCACTCATTTTGCTTATAACGTTGCTGTCCATTTCGTGATTAGACATTTCGTATTCGCTTACATCTTCAGACAAAATATTCACTTTTTTTGATCTGATATAGTTAATGGCATTATTAACTGTCAATCTTCTTAGCCAACCTTCAAAAGAACCTTTAAATTCATATTCTCCAATTTTGCTTAAGAGTTTAATAAAACATTCTTGCATCAAATCTTCCGCCTCTGCTTTATCTTTAGTATATCTTAAACAAATCCCGTAAACCAATGATGCATAATTCTTATAAAGCTCGTTAAATGCCTTTGATGATTTTTTCTGACATTGCTTTATAAGTTTTTCATTATCTGTCATTTGTTTACTGTATTTAAGACAATTTTGAAATTAAAAACGTTGTCTGAACAATAAAAAAAATGGCTATTTTTTGTGATAGCCATTTTATATTATATAACTATTCGCTCACTAAATGCAATACCCCTTGTTTATTGTGAGGAGCCCCATCAATTCCTTCTGCTTCTATAATATAATAATACACTCCAGGCGATGCCTTAGTTCCGCCGGATAATGTACCATCCCAACCGGCTTCGTAATCCTGCCAGTTTGACCATTCATAGACTGTCCTACCCCAACGGTTTACTATTGCTCCACTGAAAGTACGCAAGGTTTGAGCTTTTA
>DAOOPK010000012.1:0-26594 GCA_035388205.1 Bacteroidales bacterium | reverse complement strand
TTGGAAATGCTCACTATTATTATAAATTTTCTTCTACCAGCTAAATAATTACAAATTTATCTTATTTTATGGTAAGTGATTGCTAATTTGACTGATTATGATTACTGTTTAATTAGCTTTTGATTGAAGGTATTTTTGACAGAACTTATTTCAACAATATACATACCGGTTGATAAATCAGAAATGTCTATAGTATTTAAACCGTATGTTAAAGACTCTTGCCTAACAGTATTTCCTATGGTATTCGTTATCGTGAGATTGCCGTTATCGGCTTTTATTAACACAAAAAACTTATCTTTTGCAGGGTTTGGATATATCTCGCAAAGAATATCATTATTATACTTTAATACAGGACTTATTGAATTTTCAAGAATTGTGAAATCATTTTGAACTGAAATGGGTTTGTCGGGCGAAATTTCAACAAAAATTTCATCGCTGGCTAAACCCGGTTTTTCTATACTTAAAAAATATCCTCCGTATTCGAGATCGTTGAAAGTAAAATTTCCATTTCCATCTGTAAGTCTGAAATCAAGTAAGACATGGTCGGAATTTTTTAACAAAACAACCATGTTTTTTGCGTAACCTTCATTTGCTTCTGTTATTCCAAACCAGACATTTTGGAAAATGTCTTCCTCATAGGCAAGTGTGTCTTCATAAGTTACGGTTCCCGATATACTTCCCTCATCTACATAAATTTCGTTATATGAATATAACATTGTACTATAAACGGTATCATTATACAGATTAATAAATGATGATTCTTGCCAGAAATTAGAATTATCAAAATAAGTCGGACTGTATTTTGGGAAATAAATTTCGTCAAGATCGAAATAAGGAATTATGTGAGTCAGATAGAGAATATTTTTTGATAAACTGTCAAATGTATAATATCCATTTTCAATATATTCGAAATCAGAGGCTTTATACTTTTGGTCAACAAATTCATATAACACTGCAATCCCATGAGGGAGATTGGTTTCGCCGGCATTTACAATTCCGCAGAGAGTTGTTAAAGTAGGGGATATATAATTAACATGAATTGTTCTACAGAAGATGTCAGTGCAGTTATAATGTGTCTCAATGGTAAGACATATATTATATGTTCCCGTGTCCCGATAAATATGCAAAGGATTGTAAGTGGACGAAGTCGTTCCGTCTCCGAAATCCCAGATGAAATCATGTTGTTCTCCATGAGAATTGTTAATGAATCTGTACGCGCCGTCCAGGTGGTTAAATGTTGTAGAATCAATATAAAAAGATGAGGCACAATTGTTATTGTAGCCAATTGTAACACAATTTGTCCCATAGCACGTTTCCCCGTCCGTCAAACTTACACAATATGTTCCTGGAGATAAATTCTCAATTTGTTCTCCTTCGTCTCCGTTACTCCAGAATGCTTGGTACCAACCCGGATGATCCGAATACGCATAAACAGTTGCAGTGCCATTGTTATATTCAGGTGCAGTGGCATTGGTTGTTTCAAAATCTACTTCAAGGTAACAATATGGAGAATTTGGTGGGATACCGATATAGATATCTTTTGTCTTTGATGAAAAACATAGCTCCGTAGTTATTAATGTTAAACAAACTTCATAAATTCCGGGAGCATCATAGACATGTTCCGGATTCTCGCCATAACTTATATTTCCGTCTCCAAAATCCCAGTAGTAATGTACACTACCTTCATCATAACTCACAGAGAGATTATTAAACACTACGCTTAAAGGGCTTATTTCCTGATAGTTATAATTTGCATTACAAACCGCAAATGCTAAAGATGTCACTAAAATAAATAAAATAGTAATGCCGGTATGTAATATATGGTTTTTCATCAGAAAATAATGCTTAATCCAGTTTTAACACCATATTTCATGCTTTTTTCGCTGATGGCGTAAGAACTTTTGTACAAAGAATTAATATCTGACCTGATATGTGGTTCGACAAAGACCGCAATATTTTTAGATATACGATATTGTATATTTATCCCTGCATAATAGTCAAAAAGCAATTTGCTAGAAGGAAGATCTTTTGCAGGACCAATATCTCCCTTAATAATATTGTAAGTTGTTCCTGTTCTTTTGATCAAATAACTTGTTATCAGACCCGCTTTCGGAGTTATGGACATTTTCCCGTAATTTAATTCGTATCCGGCAATCAACGGAATATCAAAAATATGATACTGATTTTCTGCCAACATTGTTTTTTCTACTAATGCCGTGTCACGATATTCGGATAAAACCGAGTCCTGATAATTGAACAAACAAGAATCCACATGTTCTATATATACAATATTTCCTGTAAGATATTCGTCCAGATCAAGTATCATGGTAGTATCATATTCCCATCTGTGATTTTCGAAATAATCGTAACGATGATATGTTATGCTGTCGTAAAATTTAGTGCTTTGATTCAGGGATTCATTTAATTGCAAATACGAAAAGCCGGATTCTATTTTTATGTTCTTATAATTGAAAGACAATCCAATTCCTGCATAGTGTGAGAATAAAGCTTTGTTGTTTGAGGAATAGAAGTTATAGTTCTGTTGCAACTCTGAATTTAATAGTTTATTTGTATGGTTGTAAACAACCGGAGAATAGAACAGGTCTATTGTGAACCATGATTTTTCCATCACAATAGGATCTCCTGCATGGTTATAACCGACAGTATCATATACAATTGGGTCAAGATAAGGTATTCCAGACAGTTTATTGTCTGCAAATTCAGACCATCCGGGTTGGTATGTCAATAAAGATATACTGTTCATTTTCAATCTGGACGGAAGAATATCCTTTTTTAAAACTATATCTTCGTTATTGATGGCAAAAATATTTGTGACATTATCAGGTTCTGATTCTACTGATAAAATATCATCTTGTATATTATTATCAAGAATTTCATCAGTTTCATCATTGTTGGTAGATATTACTAAATCCTTAGAATTATCCTGAACCGGATCTTGCATCACATTAAAGCTTTCAGATTTTTCGGTTGCATTATTTGTATTATCGGGAGCAAACAAGTTATTCTCAACAATAAATTCGTCTGTATTATAATTAGAATTTCCGAGTTTAGCATCCAGAATAATATCAGATTTTAAGTTATTGTGTACACTTGCGATTTCAGTTAATTTCGCATAATCGGGGACATCAAATATATTGTTGTTTTCAGTTTCGTTTTCAATGGTAATTGTTTTATTGTCAAAATGTATAAATTTGAGATTAGGACTATTGTCAACAGTTATAACAGTCCCAACAATAGCAGTAACGATTATGCCAAGATAATAAATATTAAAGCTAAACGGAGTAAAATGTATGAACTTATTAAGCCATATTACTGCTGCTACTCTTCTCCAGATATGTTCCGATGGAGAAATTTTGAACCCATTAAAAGCATTTTTATACATTGCATTAAAGCGTGGTATAGTAAGGCGTTTGTTTATGCCTGACCATACTTTTCCGGAAGGATTGACTTCAAAATTGTCAAATTCCGAACGGAAAAAATCTTCAATATTTTTATTACTGCTCATCTGCAATGAGTTTTTTTTCTTTCTTTAATTCATTTAATCTAAGCTGCAAATATGCTCTTGCTCTACTGTATTGTGATTTTGATGTTCCAATATTTATTTCGAGCATATCTGCAATTTCGCGATGTTTATATCCTTCAATCGCGTAAAGGTTAAAAATTATTTTAAATCCTTGAGGCAATTCGTTTATACTTTGTAGTAATTCTTCACGAGTAAACTCATTGCTGTCAATTTCATAATCTTCAATATCTGTTTCTGCAATACTGTCAAAATCTTTATGATAATCATGCTTTTGTGAAACACGATAGTGACTTATGGCAGTGTTTACCAGAATTTTTTTCATCCAACCTTCAAAAGAACCTGTTTCGCTGTATTGATCAATTCTTGTCAGGATTTTTACAAATGCATCCTGCAGAATGTCTTCAGCATCTTCTTTAGACTTACTGTACCTATATGCAATACCGAGAAACAAACCAGCATACTTGTCATAAAGGCAACGCTGTGCTTTTTTCTCCATCTTCCTACAGCCGGCAATTATTTCGTGTAAGTCAGGCATCTTATATTACATTACAGACATACTAATAAAAATAAAGGTTGCATAATTATAACAAAGATATTGAGAAATGCATTAAGTAAAGCAAAACGACACCAAATTTATTATTTTTTTTCGAAAAGAATAGTGAGTTTAATTTTTTATATCAATTGTTTAAGCTAGAAAAAGATGATTATTTTGTTTTCTACATAGCTAAATAAATTTCAATTAGTCCTGCGGGAGCATCTATGTGGATTTCTTTCTTATTTTTATTTACCTTAGTAATTATATGTTCTGAAAAAGGGATTATTATTTTTTTACCGTTTAATTCAGTCTCAAAAACCGGATTTCCGGGTATTATTTCAAAATGTTTTATCTTTCCGATAAAACCATAATGCTTATCATAAACAGAAAATTCAATAAATTCAAAGCCGAAATCATTTTTGGTATCCTTTTGTGTTGAATTTGATAATACATAAACATCACAACCGACAAAAAAGTTTGCTTTTTCAATACTATCAATGCGTTTTAGTTTAATTATTAAGTTCATTCCAGTGAGCTTAACAGATTCCGATATAAAAGGAACCGGTATTCCTTCTTTATGAAGAAATACCGGACTTTTTTCTGTTATAATATTGTTTGAAGCATCGTCATGAAATGTCAATAATAGATTTCCTGTCAGCCCATGTGTTTTCTTGACAGAAGCAACAAGAGACAATTCATCTTTACCAAAGTACATTATTATTCAGTAGCTTCGTTTTCGTTGCTTGCTTGAGGTTCTGCAGATGTTTCTGTAAGATTTTCGGTCTGAGTTTCTGTTGTGACTTCCACAGCAGGAGCTTCTTCAGTAACTTCAACCTGAGTTTCTTCAGCCTGAGCCTTCATTGCTTCAGCATACTTTTTAGCAATAGCTTCAGCTCTTTGTTCTTTAACTAATCTCTCTGCTTCGAGTTTAGCTTTTTCTTCTTTCATCTTGCCGTCATCAAGACCTTTGATTTTTTCATTGATCTTTGATAATTTAGTTTTTTCCCATTCGACAAAACGCTTGTTAGCTTCTGCTTCATCAAAAGCTCCTTTTCTAACTCCTTCCAGAAGATGTTTTTTCATTAAAACGCCTTTGTAGGATAAAATCCTTCTGACCGTATCACTTGGTTGAGCACCTGTCATTAACCAGGTAAGAGCTTTGTCAAAGTTCAGGTCAATAGTAGCCGGATTAGTTGTCGGATTGTATGTTCCAATCCTTTCAATAAACTTACCATCACGTGGTGTGCGAGAGTCAGCTACAACTATGTAGTAAAAGCCTAAACCTTTGCGCCCGTGTCTCGCTAGTCTTAATTTAACTGCCATAATAATAATTTTTTAGTTATTAAACTTATTTCCGGTTTCTCGAACCGGGCTGCAAAGATAATACTTTCTTTACAATTGTATAATAATTTGTGATTAATTACAAAAGGTGTCTTGAAATTTTTTTAATAATTGTTCTTTATCAGGTAATGTAAACATGACAATCATTGTACATTATAGTATAAAAAGTTCAAAAATGTCTGATTTTGATGCAACTTTTTGTGCCTGTTAGCGTTTTATTTAAAAAATTTGTGATATTTTATGGAATTAGTATTAAGTATTTATCTGTTAAGAGAAAAAATTTATTAAAAATTTGTTGTGATTAATAAAAATACTAATTTTACAAACTTAAAATTTAAAGCTATGCAAGTTAAAAAGTCTGACAAAGTTAATCTCGAAAAACAAAAGACAAATTTTCTTTTAATTGGTTTAGTATTATCATTGGCAATATGCCTTGTTGCATTTGAATGGACAACTAAAGAAATTACAGAAACAAATTTAGGTAATTTGAGTGGCGAAGAAATTTTTGAGGAGGAAATTGAAAACACGACTCAAGAAACACCTCCTGAAGAAATTGAACAACCGGAACCAGAGCCTGAAACAGTAATAGAAGAGCTTACTATTGTAGAAGATGATGTTGAGGTAAATGATGTTGATTTTAATTCAGATGCTAACGAAAACACAAAAACTAATATCAACATCGTTCAGAGCTTTGAAGTAGAAGTTGAAGAAGAAGTCGAACCAATTGCATTTGCAGTTGTTGAGGACAAACCACTTTTCCCAGGTGGTGATGCCGCTTTAATGAAGTTTATTGCTGACAATACAAAATACCCAGAAATTGCTAAAGAGAATGGTATTCAAGGCAGAGTTTTTATACAATTTGTTATTGATAAAAATGGAAATGTAACAAAAGTTCAGGTTGCAAAAGGTGTAGATCCATATCTTGATGAAGAAGCTTTGAGAGTGGTTAAAATGTTGCCAAACTGGACACCTGGCAAACAAAGAGGAAAACCAGTTCCTGTTACATTTGTTGTACCTATCAATTTTAAATTATATTAAAATATTAAATATTCAGATGACCCTGTCTTTTCGGCAGGGTCTTTTTATTTTAGTTTAATTCATAATTATGCAGTCGGAAAATAATTCCCAAAAAGCAGTGTTGGTTGGTGTGATAAATAAAGATCATAGAGCCGAACAAGTTTTGGAATATCTTAATGAATTAAAGCAACTTGCAGAAACCTCAGGACTGGAAACGGTGAAGATTTTCACACAAAATGTTGTTGTTTCAAATCCAAAAACTTATGTTGGAGCGGGTAAACTTGAAGAGATTAAATCATTTATAAATGAAAAGGAAATAGAATATGTAATTTTTGACGATGAGTTAACGCCATCACAATTAAGGAATATTGAAAGATTTCTCAATCTGAGGGTTCTCGATCGTACCAATCTTATTCTGGATATTTTTGCTCAACGAGCTATGACTGCTTATGCAAAAACCCAGGTCGAACTTGCACAATATCAGTATCTGTTACCCAGACTTACAAGAATGTGGACTCATCTGGAAAGACAAAGAGGGGGTATTGGTTTTAGGGGTCCAGGAGAATCTCAGATAGAAACTGACAGACGAATAATTCTTGAAAAAATTGCCAGACTTAAAGAGGATCTTAAATCTATTGATAAACAAATGGCACAACAAAGAAAAAATCGTAAAAATATGGTTAGGGTTGCACTGGTAGGATATACAAATGCAGGGAAATCAACTATTATGAATTTGTTGAGTAAATCCGAAGTCCTCGTTGAAAATAAGCTTTTTGCAACACTGGATACTACTGTTCGCAAGGTTGTGATTAATAACCTGCCTTTTTTGTTGAGTGATACTGTCGGTTTTATCAGAAAACTACCTCATAAGCTTGTCGAATCATTTAAATCAACACTTGACGAAGCACGGGAATCAGATATAATTATTCATGTTGTGGATATCTCAAACAGATCTTTTCAGGATCACATGAGTGTAGTAGAACAAACTTTAAAAGATTTAAAAATAAACGATAAAAAACAATTAGTGATTTTTAATAAAACCGATTCCTTTAGTTTTGTAAAAAAAGATGAAGATGACCTATCTCCAAAAAGCAAGGAAAACTTTTCACTTGAGGAGCTAAAAAATACGTATTTTGCAAAATTATCTATGCCTTGTGTTTTTATATCTGCATTAAAAACAGATAATATTGAAGAATTCCGAGATGTTGTATTTGAAATGGTAAAAGAAATTCATTTTAAACGGTATCCTTATAATGCAATTAAAATCGAGGAAAGTGAGTAATGCTGCAATAATTTTTAGATCGAGAAAAACAGTTTAAAAATTTATTATTCAAATAAATATTTTTGTATAATTACACTTTATTATTAATGTACTTCGATGAAAGTTTATAATTTAGGCGGAAAAGGAACTCTTTTGGACCAATTCATTTCAGAAATTCGGGACTATCAGATTCAGCAAGACAGGATGAGATTTAGAAAAAATCTGGAGAGGGTAGGCGAGATTATGGCTTACGAAATAAGTAAAACTTTACCTTTTAGTGACGAAGATGTAAGCACACCTTTAGGAATCGCTACAGTTCCCACTTTAAAAGAACAGCCGGTAATAGCAACTGTTTTAAGGGCAGGATTGCCTTATCAGCAGGGTTTTTTGAACTATTTTGATCATGCTGATAGTGCTTTTATTGCAGGATACAGAAAGTATGATAAGAGTGGTGATTTTGAAATAAAGATTGATTACATTTCTTCTCCGCCAATAGAGAAAAGAATATTAATAGTAAACGACCCAATGCTTGCTACTGGAAGCAGTATAGAACTTGCTTTTAAAGGCTTGTTAAATTATGGTATGCCGAAACATGTTCATATTGCTGCTGTTATTGCCAGTAAGGATGGGCTTGATTATATTGAAAGAGTTTTACCTGAAAATATGATTTCAGTATGGGTAGGAGCCGTTGATGATGAACTGACCGTAAAATCATATATTGTTCCCGGACTTGGTGATGCAGGCGACCTAGCTTATGGTAAAAAGACGGATTTGTAAACTAAACATTAGAATTTATTATTGTAACAGAAATCTTGCAGTAGAACGACTTCTTTGTTCCATGAGGATTTTTTTGCCTTTAATCATCTTATCTACTGACTCATCTGTATAATATCTAATAGTAACAAGTTCAAGCCCTGTATTATATTTTACATAAAACTCTTTCTGTAATTCGGATATAAGGTCTTTAAAATTCCTATTATCCCCGTCAATAGATGCAGAAAAACTTACGGCAGAGTTTTGGGTTATATTGACTTTTGCTTTATAAACAGCAAATAATCCGAATATTTTGCTGATATTTTCCTCAACAATAAATGAAAAATCTTTAGGAGATATTGAAATAAGTATCTGATTTGTTTTTAAAATATAGATTGGAATGAGTTTTAATTTGTAATCTAATTTCTTAATGATTGTTCCGCTATCATTCGGTGAAATGAATGACTTGACATGCATAGGTATATTTTTGTTTTCAAGAGGTTTAATTGTTTTCGGATGGATGACCTTAGCGCCGAAAAAAGCAAGTTCAATTGCCTCCAGATATGAAAGCACATCAAGCTTTTCGGCAAATGAACACCATGCAGGGTCAGCATTCATAATTCCGGGGACATCTTTCCATATTGTAACATTTTCTGCATCAAGGAGATAAGCCAGAGCCGATGCTGAATAATCGGATCCTTCTCTGCCAAGTGTTGTAACTTCCCTATTTGAGCATTTCCCAATAAAACCCTGAATTATAAATAATCCGGTTATATTGCCGAATGTGTTTTTTACAGGCACAATACTATCTTTCCAGTTGATTTTCGCATCACGGTGATTGGAATCTGTAATCAAGATTTGTCTCGCATCAATAAGTTTATTATTTAATCCTTTATGGTTCAGAAATTCACTAAAGATGAGAGAACTAAACAATTCACCGTAGCTGACTATTGCATCATATTCAATATCGTAATCTTTACAGGGTTCAGTATTAATCTTGATATATAATTCTTTTAATAATATATCAAGTTTTTGTAATGAATTTTCATAATTATTCTGAAAGGCATCTTTAAGGTAATTTATATGAAAGTCGCTAATAGTTTTAAATAATTGTATTTTAGAATCACATTTTTTAAAATATGCATTAACCAATTTTTCCAGTTCGTTAGTGGTTTTATCAATCGCCGAAATAACTATTATCAAATTATTTTCATTACGAATAATATTGAAAACATTGTTTAAGGCGTCTGCATTTTTTATTGATGCGCCGCCGAATTTATAAATCTTTTTTGTCTGCATCTTCTGTGTCTTCTGCATTTTTAACTTTGTTATTAACAGGGTCTAAATTCATATTTTGCGTTAGTTGCTGGATAAATTTGTATTGGTATAAGAATTCTTTCAGAATGACTCTGATAACCGTATATCCAGGAATTGCCAGCATCATACCAAGCACTCCGTACATGTGACCTGCAACGATAATTACAAGAAATATCTCCAGCGGGTGTGCTTTTACACTTTTAGAATATATAAAAGGCTGTAAAATACTATCGTCAATGAGTTTTATTACCCCAATAACAGCAAGTATTTTTACAACCATTGGGACGATTTCGGCATTAAAATCAAGTTGAATATTTGCAGTAATAAATAGCAATATTCCAATTGCAGCACCAATCCACGGACCAATATAAGGTATCAAATTAAGTATCCCGACTATTAATCCGATAAGCAGAGCAAGACTAAACTCAACGCCGATTAAATACAAACCCAAAGTGTAAAAAATAACCATTAGTGTTGTTTCGAGGATCATTCCAAACAGATATCTGGCAATAAGCTTCCTTATTGAGGACAAAACATGCCTTGTTTTATCTTCATATTTTGCAGGAACAATCATCAAAACTCCTTTGTCAAAAAGGGCTTTATCTTTGAGAAAAAAGAAACTGACGAAAGTTATAACAAAAAGCGACAAAAACAAATTAATAGCAGTGCCACCAAGGTCATTAACAAATTTACCTACAGTTGAAAAGTTAATAATAGAAGAAATTTTATCAATAACATATTCTTCTGTCGAAAACTCAGGTTGATTAATAATTGGTGTTTTTTGAATGAAGTCGTCTATACTTTTAATTGGTTTTTCGAGCCCTTCGGAAACAGTTTCGATATCAATGGATTGAAATTCGTTTATCTGATTCATTATCAGCGGCATAAGCAACCGAATGCTAAGAATTATAATAAAGTACATTAGGGTCAGTGTCATTAGAGAAGCTACCCATGTAGGAATGACAAACTTTTTTATTCTGAATTTTCTTATAAATTCCACAATTGGGTTGCCCAGCATTGCAATGAAAGCAGATATTAGGACCCAGACTATCACATTAGTTAAATAAATCACGAATAAGATTAACAGCACTAATCCTATAAGTCCAACAATATATTTTTTATATTTTTCCATTTCTTATTTTTTACGAAAGTAATGAAGATATACAAAAAAATAGCCACCTGTCTAAATTATTTTTAAACAGATGGCATATTTAATAAATTGCAATTATAAGCCGAATTCTTTTTTGATTATATCGATATAATCAAGTTTTTCCCATGTAAACAGTTCGACTTCAATGTCTTTGATACCTGAATATGGTGAGTCAAAGTGTTTTTTTATAATTCTTGAAGAACGTCCGAAATGTCCGTAAGAAGCAGTTTCTCTGTAAATAGGATTTCTTAATTTCAGGCGTTTTTCAATTCCGGCAGGTTTTAAATCAAATATTTTTTTGATTTTTACAGCTATTTCACTATCGTTCAAATTAACTTTTGAGCTATTATAAGTATTGGCATACACCCCAACAGGTTCAGCAACTCCGATAGCATAGGCAATTTGTATCAAAATTTCGTCTGCAACACCTGCTGCCACCATATTTTTTGCGATATGACGAGCTGCATAAGCAGCAGAGCGATCAACTTTTGAAGGGTCCTTGCCGCTGAAAGCTCCTCCACCATGAGCTCCTTTGCCTCCATAAGTGTCCACAATGATTTTTCTGCCAGTTAAACCTGTATCTCCATGAGGCCCCCCAATTACAAATTTTCCTGTTGGATTTACATGTAAAATAAAATCGTTTCTGAAAAGTTCCTGAATTCTTGAAGGGAGAGCTTTTTTTACTCGCGGGATTAAGATATTTCTGACATCGTCTTTAATTTTATTCAACATTCTTAACTCGTCTTTGTCAAAGTCGTCGTGTTGTGTTGAAATGACTATTGTGTCAATACGTAACGGAGTTTTATCATCATTATATTCAATAGTTACCTGTGATTTTGAATCGGGACGTAAATATGTCATTTCTCTTCCTTCTCTTCTTATTTCGGCAAGAACCTGAAGAAATCTGTGTGACAAGTCGAGAGGTAAAGGCATATAATCATCGGTTTCGGTACAGGCATAACCGAACATCATACCCTGATCTCCGGCACCTTGTTCTTTGTGAAGTCCTTCACCTTCTGTTACCCCCTGATTTATATCCGGGGATTGTTCGTGAATAGCAGATAATACTCCGCATGAATTCCCGTCGAAGCGATATTCTCCCTTGGTGTATCCAATCTCATTTACCACTTTACGAGCAACCTCTTGTACATCAACATAAGCATTCGATCTAACTTCACCTGCTACAACAACCAAACCTGTAGTTACAAGTGTTTCACATGCGACTTTCGAAGCATTATCAAAAGCCATAAATTCATCAAGAATAGAATCCGAAATCTGATCGGCAACTTTATCAGGATGCCCTTCTGAAACAGACTCGGAGGTAAAAAAGTAACTCATTTCAATAAATTTTAAATTATTACTAAATTTATCGGATATTAAAGGATGTAGGCTAGACGAGTTTTAGCATTTTTTAATTCGTGGTTGCAAGCATCCAAATCTATCCACCGTTAAAACTTTGCAAATATATAAGTTTTTATGATTATAAAAAATTTGTAGTGATATTTTTCAATAATAAATTTATCATAAGGCAATAATTTTATATTTTTGCCGGGAATTCAAAATTATAGTTTATGTCAGGACACAATAAATGGTCAACAATCAAAAGAAAAAAAGGGGCAATAGATGCTAAAAGATCAAAGATATTTTCCAAATTGTCAAAAGAAATAACTATAGCTGTAAAAGAAGGCGGAGGACATGATCCGGATTACAATGCAAAGTTGAGGATTGCTGTGCAGAATGCAAAAGGTGTTAATATGCCTAAAGACAATATTGAGAGAGCTATCAAAAAAGGAGATCAGGATGGTGCAAATTTTGTAGCAATAAGTTTTGAAGGCTATGCTCCTCATGGGATTGCTGTTTTTGTAGAATGTTTGTCAGATAATAATAACCGTACTGTTTCAAATGTAAGGGCTATTTTTAATAGATTTAATGGAACTCTCGGTACAAACGGGTCTTTAAGTTTTTTATTTGATCGTAAAGGCGTTTTTGAATTTGAAAAAAATGCATCAATGGATTTTGATGAGCTTGAACTGGAACTTATTGATGCAGGAGCTGAAGATATTGAAGTTGAGGATAACACTGTTACAGTAACATGTGCAATGGAAGATTTCGGAAATCTTAACAAAAAATTTGAAGAATTAAAAATAGAAGTTTCAAATGCAGAACTCGAAAGAATTCCAAATGATACAAAGGTTCTTCCTATTGGTGAAGCTAAGTCTGTTCTAAAGCTGATTGACTTGCTGGAAGACGATGATGATGTACAAAAAGTATTTCATAATCTGGAGATGACAGAGGAACTTGAAGCTGATATGGATTAATTCCGTGACTAACATGCTGATATAGAGTATGTTGGTAGTCCGAAGTAATTTTTCTAAAAAACTCAAAAAAAATTTGCATAGAAAGGAAATTATTTTTTTCTTTGCAGTCCCCAAATACGAATTGGTTTACGGTCCGATCGTCTAAGGGTTAGGACGCCAGGTTTTCATCCTGGTAATCGGGGTTCGATTCCCCGTCGGACTGCAAAGAATAAGCCTAATTACTTATAAATCAAGTAGTTAGGTTTTTTCTTTTATATACTTGGTCAACCATTGGTCAACCATGAGAATATTTAACCAAAATCTGAGGTTTTATGAGGTTGTAAGTAAAATTGATTTTACGCGCGTACAATGTTTGTAATTCTTTTGATTATAAATTGCTTTTCGGTTGCTTTTCGGTTGCTATTTCTTTTTCGGGACTGTAAAAACTCTAAAATTTCCCTTTATGGGTATTTCATTCGTTTCATTTTATTCTGCAGATCGTTATTTTTATTCCCTCTTATGGGTGTCCGATTTGTCCAATTTTACTAAATATTCCCTTTATGGGTGTTCGATTCGTCCGATTTTATAAAATTGTAAATAAATTGTTATTTCGGTTTTTCGGTTGTTTTTCCCTTTATGTGTGTCAGATTCGTAAGATTTTAGTTCAGGATCAACGATGTTTTGACGGTGATTTGTCGTTGTTGTTACTTTGTTTTTACTTTGTTAAGACAAAATAAAAAAGAGTACTGTTTAGGCACTCTTTATATTCATTTGAATTCTTATTTTCTTTGACTTAAAAAGTAATCAAATTAAAGACAATCTTTTGTTACTCAGTTTCAGAATATTTATCCAAATACTCATTTCTCCGTTTCAGAATTTCAGATAATTCATAAGATTCTCTTAATGCAGAAATTTGCATTTCTGACACTTTAATATCTTTATAATATTTATCACCAGTAAAACGTATTAAAATCACATCGTCTTTACTACTCTTTGCAATTGCTTCTAATACTCCGTTATCTTTGCCACCAGTAAAACTTATTTTTTCAGAAATACTACCACCAAAAACATTTGTGTGATATAAATCGTCGTAGGTTTCAACTTTTTCAGTTTTATAAGTTTTGTCGTTAATCTTAACTTCAACCTGAGTATGAAACAACCAATCACTACCGTAATAATAACTATACATATAGATACTACCAGTGTGTTCCCAGACTAACGTATATAAACCAGAACTTAAATAATTATTAGATCTGTTTTTGTGTTCGTAGTAGTTCGATGTACTGTCAAACTCATCAATTTCATGTTTAAATTTTTGTTCAAGTTCTTTAAAACGAACACTATCTTTTGCAATTTGATTAAGAAATTCTGATTTAATACTGTCTTCTTTTGCTTTTTGTATGCTGTCATTTTTTGCTTTTTCCTCACTGCTTACTTTTGAACTACCACCACCACAAGAAAACAAACAAAATATGTTTGCACAAATTAATAGAAATAATAATAATTTTTTCATAATACTGACTTTTTGGTTTAAGTACAAAGCTAAATAAATTATTGTAATTCAAATAAAAATCACATACAAAACTTATTTTCTTTAACCGAAAGGGAATTTAAATCAAACAATAAATTTGAATTTTTAGGATATAATTTTTCTTGTTTGATACTTCGTCGGTTAAAAGTGTTTCTGATCTGGTGTGCAATTTCTTTAATTTGAATGTTTGTTTTTGCACCGTTCCAAAAATCAGTTAAGAATAGTTGTTTAATAGTTGCAAATGTTTCGGGTTCGTGTTTTAGATAATATTTAAGTCCTGTATGTGATAACAAAAAACTGTTATCGCGTTGCATCGAAATATTAAGTCCTGTAACCTGACAATATTTTGAGGTGTATTCTTGAATGTAATCTTTTGACAACGTTACTCCTTTATCTTGACAATATTTGTTTAAGGTGGTGCAGTTTCCAATTATACTAATAGTGGAATATGCACCATTTTTACTTTTTTGATAGTTTTCTAATCCTGTGGAAAATGCACCTATTTTTGAAACAATTTCAGTTCTGATTAAATGAAACATATTTTCAGGGTAACGATTCAAAATCTTTAAATATTCCTTTTTCTGCTTTGTAAATTTATTACGATCCGATGATGTTATGCAATCGTCCCAAAATTCAGAATATAAATATTTGTTCAATCGTTTATTGTTCTGTGATCTCAAACGTCTATCAATCAACAAAACTTTGTCATATTCGTTTAGTATCTCGTTTGTTACTCGTTTGTAAATGTTAAGTTTTGTTAGGTTTTCGAGTGTGTAAATTTCTAAAGTATTGAAATATTTACTTTGTTTGCTCTTAACCTCAAACCGAAGTGTATTTTCTGGGGCGTGTCTTCGTCCGTCTGCAAAAGTTTGATAACCTTTCGCGTATGCTTTTATAATTTTGTAGTTATTTACTTTGTGATCTGAATTATAAGAGGCACTAAATTTTGAAAACTCTAATTCTGGACTGTTTCTAAACTCATTCTTTGCATGATATTTTAATGATTTTATCACTTCATCAACTGGAATTCTTAACGGCAAATTTAAACCAAATTCAATATTTTGAATTACACATTTATCTGGTATCAGTCCGAAGTCAGAAATTAAATTTTCAACGGTTTTAATACAATCAACTATTGAAAAATCGTTCGCATTGTGCAAACCGTTATTGTAGTAATAATGAAGACTGCCAACAATAATTAAACAGTCAGAATATTTAATAAATTTCAGGTGTTTGTATTCCCGCGTTAAGTTCGTTTTAATTTCTGCAGTACGTTTGTTCAACGGTTCGGACTTATTGGAATAACACAATCGCGGGTTGTCCCAAATTGTGTTTATTAGTTCCTGGTCTGTTATATAAATTTTTACATTATCAATCATAATTTTATTATTTTTGCATTGGTGATGCGTTGCCAGTATTACCAACATTTGATTAAAGGGGACGATTTGTCCCCTTTTTCGTTGATTCTAACAACTAAATACTGTTTTTAATAATCTCTTCAATTTTGGGTTTTGACGGGCAAAAACGCGGGTAAAAATCAATCTGTAATTGTTTGCCGTCGTTACTGTATTTGAAAATCAATAGGTTTTTACAACTGCTGTAAATCATATCACCGTAGTAAATTGATTTTTGGGACGATAAAAACAAACCTGTTATCAATTTGCATTTACTCCAGTTGTTTGTGTTCCGTACTCTTAACCATTGCAAAAAACCGTCCCCTCTGTGAAAATGTCGGTCGTTTTCGATTCTGATTAAGTCGGTTAACACTTTGCCGTTTTCCGATGCGGTCAACTCAAATACAGTGTATTGTTTTAGTTCGTTCACTACCTTGTAATGATGTCGAACAATTTTTGCGTTGCCAGTCATAACATTACTGATTGATGCAAATTAAACTTTGTTCTATTTCACTACGTTTGTAATAAACGCGGTTGCCCAAACCATACGCGCGAAGTTTGCCCCGTTTCGTCCAATTGTGAACGGTTGACAGGTCAACTTTCAACAGTTCCCTGACTTCATTTCGCGTTAAATACTCTGTGGGTTCTTTTGGTTGATACTCTGATTTCAATTGTGAAATCAATTCTTTTACTCCGTTTAGGATTGCGTTTTGCAGTTCCTCAGGATTCTGAATAATTTGAATTTGTGTACTCATAAATATTTCGTTTAAATTTATGAGTGCAAGAAACTGCCTGACTATTTCAACATTTTTGTATGTATCTGTTCAATGTTGTTCATTTCAATATTATCCGTCGTAACTGGTCTAATCTCTGTTTATTATTGTCCTTGTATTCGTATGTTTGAGGTTGTATTTTACTCAATAAAACATTGTATTCATTTTTTAAAAAATCAATATACTCTAACTGATTACATAATAAAAGTTTTCTGGTTACGTCCTGCTTTTCATAATCTTTGATATAGTGGTATATTTCACAATATTTAACTTTTATTGTTTTTGGATCTTTGACGATATATTCTAAAACTAAATATTCAAACAATTTGTATCCCTCATCAGTAAATATCAACGGGTGTTTGTTTTTGTTTTCAACTGATAATTTTAAGTTGATTGATTCTGAATTGATTGTTTCGAGTGATTGCAATTTTGACGTTAAAAATTCAATTATTCGAGTTGATGAAAATTTTATTTCCTCACTAATAGAATAAAAATCGTCGTAAAGGGCAAACCAGTTATTTTTTAACTGTTTCTTGTAAAATTTTATTTCCCTTGTGATAAAATCACATTCTTTAATATCTGAAAATCTATTTAGTGATAAATATATTTTAACTCTATTGTCGTAACTGCTTTTGTAGTTTTCGAGAGTTCCGTAAATTGAATATTTATTTGTATCTGATGAGTATTTTCTAATTTGATTAAAGGTTTGGCGCAATTCAATTTTTATCTGATCTTGCTGAATTAAAACGGTTTTATCTTTTTGGTTTAAATTGTGAAAACTTAAAGAATAACTTTGTTTCAAACAAACAATTGCACTTTGTAAATATGTCAAATAACTTGCAGGACGCAATTTATTTCTATAGAATTGTATTTCCCTCAAATCAATTTTACAATCAAATAAATGTCTGTAAAATGGTGCGCAATCCAATAATAAATTTGTTTTGTTTTTCTTATAAGGTACGATTCTAATATTCATACGTTGCCAGTATTAAATTGCATTATTCTGTAAAATTAAAGATTCTTTTTTAAGTTTTTCGCGTTGTTTCTGATAAATAGAATTAAAATATTCTGCAATTTGTCGCGCGTGGTCAATTGGTGGTTTTCCTACATACTCCAAATACTGACTTTCGGTACTGTGTCCAGTGATGTTAATAATAAGTGAAGTAATCATTTCACCATAGTAATTAGTTGCAAAACTACGTCTGCAAATATGCGAGGTTACTAATTCCCATTTCTCATATTTACCTATTATTTTACGATATATTTTATTTTTTCCGTCCTGTACTTCAATCATTTTTGCACCCTCAACAATTTCATTTATTCCAGATTCTTTTGCAACGTCTTTAATATGTTCGTTAAATTTTACACTGCTTATTTTCTCGGGAAAATTCCCGTCCCGTTTGTTTAGAATATTTTGCACTGGTTCTACAATTGGAATAATTACACTTTTACCAGTCTTTTGTTGTTTTAATTCGATGAGGTGCAAACCGTCTTTATAAACGATGTTCTTTGATGTAAGATTAAGTAAGTCCCCGACGCGTTGTCCAATATAACAACCAATAACCAACCAGTCCCGCGCGTTATCTAATGCAGTACGTATAAACTCTTTTTTACTTATGGTTTCAATCTCATCAAAAGACAAAAATATTTTGTGTGCGGTTTCTGATATTCCTGTAACAACTTCGAGTTGTGGGTGTGTTTCAATTCCTCTTACTTTCGCATCTAAACAAATTGTCTTTAATGCTCTTAAATATCGTCCTGTGGTGTTTTCTGATAACTGTTGAACGGTTGTAAGGTACTCCGTAAAATCGTCTCTAAACTTAATATTTACATCTTTAACGAAGTACTGTTTCTTTTTGTAGGTTTCAAAGTCATGAATTTTAATTTTCAAAGTTCGATATTTGCCCAAAGTACTGTTAACACGTTTTAGTTGATCCTTTACGGGTTTTTTTATGTATTGGTCAATACTGTTGATTATTCTGCTTTGTTCAATTCTCTGTTGTTCCTCAACTTCTGGAATAAATTTCCCCGCCTGTATGTCAATTTGTTTTTGTAACCAATCACCAGTAATTTTTTCACTGTTTGAAATTGCATCGTTTACCAGATTGTAAAGTTTTGCTTTTAAGTTGTTTAGTTTAACGTCGAGATTCTTTAATTCCTCATCGTTTGGTTTTGGTCTGCCAGTTGCAAAACTCCAATCGTTTCTTTTGATGTCGTAACCTGTATAACGTCGAATAATAGTTTCACGTCCGTTAACTAAAATAACATAAATTTTCTGGTATTCTTTTTCACCGCGAGGTTTAAATGTAATTGTTGCCATAATTTTAACATTTGATTCAATGCAAAGATAATAATATTTTAAAACTTGGTCAACCATTGGTCAACCAAATTGCAATTTTATGCAATTTATTTCAATTTATTTCAATAGTAATTAAAATAATGTCATATTTGTAAGCATTGATATTACTAAATAGAAGTAAGGTTTTGTAAGGTTTTGCGAATTTTTTAAAATTGATAGTTATTAGTCCCCGTCGGACTGCAATTTATTAAAATATAATCGGGTTAAGTTGTTGATTATCAGACTTAACCCGATTTTTTTTATATTCATTTGGCCGACATTTGTTCCCAAATTGTACCAAAAAATCAATAATCATTAAAAATGTTACTCTTTCAGAAAATAGTTTTCTAATAGAATAAATTTTAATAATATCACATTTCAATAAGTTCTATCAGTGGTATGCATTTTTGTCTCGATTCCGGCAAGTTTTCAAGGCCGAGGATTTTTTGCGTTTCTAAATATCGGTCATATTCAGACATATCATCATTATCAGCAAATTCAATATTTTCTGACATCCGCCACACCAGCTCGTCTATATCCGGACTGAGACAAATATTGGCTTGGTTGTCAATTATTTTTACACCTATCAAATAAGGAATTTCAACCCCCTTCAGGAGCTTTTTATTGAGTTTTTTTACATCTTCCTTCGGGTAAAAACAATTCCATTTGAATTGTGGAATTTCAATATGATGCTTGTTATTAATTACTCCTGAGGTTGTCGCAGGAAATGAGTTTGTCTCAATAATGCAGGGAACTCCCATACCGGGTTTGTATTGTTCTAAAATTGCAAGAAAATACTCTGATTTTTTCTGTATTATTACAAAGTCCAGTTTATGAATGTTGCCTTCATAATCAAATTTATATGATGCCAAACTGTTTTCGCGGTTAATCTCAATCCAGTAATTTGTATCCACGACAAGTGTCGTATCAGGTTCATCATACCCGTAATATTCTTCAAAGTCCCAGAAACTTGCCTTATACAAGCCATCCTTTTTGTCAAAAAACTTTTCTTTCAAAAACTCATTTCTGTTCGTTAATTGAAACAGAGGTTGTGAATCTTCAAAAATCTTCAAACTAAGAAATTCATCAGGTAATTCAGTATAGATCTTCAGAATGTCAGGTTTTTGGGCAAAGATAGGATTGATTGAAAATAACAAAGTCATCAATATTATCAGGTGTTTTTTCAGGGTAGTAATCATATTTATTGGTCTAAAATTACGTTGATTTTCGTTATCAAAACAAAAATAGTAAAAATCAGAAAATAAAGATTAATAATTACAATTCAACTCAAATATTTTTTATTTTTGTTTCAGCTTATTAATTCTTAAATAGTTCTTATGAGTTTAATAATAAATCAAGTTTTTGTAGATGAAAAATTCGCCAAATGCTTATTAGTCAGGCAATTCGATGGTGTTTTAGTGCCTTCAATTGGAATGGAAATTGAAGATTTGGCGTGGGAGAAACCCAAAAAGATAAAGAAAATAGTTTTAAACCCGGAACAGGATAGTTATATTTTGTTTGTTGAAGATGAGTTTATATCAAAAAGAGATTTGTCGAAAATTACAGAGAAGTACAAAAAGTGCGGTTGGATTATAGCGGAAAATTATAATTGATTAGTAATAATTTAATAAATAAATCATGAAAAGAATAGTATATCTTATTGCGGTTTTGATGATATTATTTGCAGTTTTGTTTACAGGCTGCGAAAAAGATCGTCTGAGAAGATCGGTTGAAGGAACACACGAAGTTAACTATGTTATGGGGACACATTCTTATCCATGTGATATGGTTATCACCTATAACAAAGCAGAAATGATTTACACCATAACAATAACAGACGGTCAGGTAGCAGTCAAACCGGATGTGGTTTTAACGGGCGTTGCAAATGAAGACGTTATTGAAATACAACCTGAGACAAATGGTTATCAGGGGGTTTGCAATGTTTATGGCGGCACTCTGCAAGTAGTTGATAAAAAAATTGAGTTGGAATTCGATGCCTGTGGACTGAGTTTCTATGCAAATGAGATTTAGTTTAACTAATCTTTTGAATATAACGCATAAACTGTAACATTAAGAGGGCTGTATTTATTTAATATTGTTTCAGAAATTGTAAAGATTAAAAATAAATTTGCATTACCAATATTATTGTATTATCTTTGCAACCACATTGCGGGGTAGAGCAGTTGGTAGCTCGTCGGGCTCATAACCCGGAGGCCGCAGGTTCGAGTCCTGTCCCCGCTACTAAGTAAAGTCTTCCAATTGGAAGACTTTTTTAATTTAATAGAAATTGACAATTTTTAGGAAATGTCTATATTTGTTAAAAATTTATTATGAAGAAGTTAATACTCCTTTTTGTCGTTACTTTCGCTGTTAATCATGTAATTGGACAGGAATTAAAAGATTTAATATTGCCTGCGCCAAATAAAGATGGTGGAAAACCTTTGATGGCTTCGTTGAATGAAAGATGTTCGACAAGAGAATTTGACACTAAAGAGTTGTCATTGCAGCAGATTTCTGATTTGCTCTGGGCAGCCAATGGAGTTAACAGACCTGAACAAAAAATGCGTACAGCTCCCACCGCAATGAATGATCAGGAAATAGAGGTCTATGTTGCTTTAGCATCAGGGATTTATTTGTATGACGCATTTTCTCATACTCTTAAAGCCATTAAGCAGGGTGACTATCGCAAAGATATGGGACGACAGGATTTTGTGGCTTCGGCTCCGATTGTTCTTGTATATGTTGCCGATTTTGGTAAAATGCCGGTAGTTATAGATAAAAAGACTAAACGATTCTATTCAGCAACAGATGTTGGCTATGTTTCACAAAATGTTTATCTTTTTGCTGCTTCTGAAAATCTAGCAACAGTTGTTCTGGGTTGGATAAGTAAGGATAAGATTGCAAAAATGCTGAATTTAAAAAGGAATCAACACGTTTTGCTAAGCCAACCTGTTGGCATGAAGAAAAACTAAATTAGACTAGAATTTATTAAGCCATATTTATTTTCAATTGAAGCAATTTAATGAAAATCTTTCAATTCAGCTAATGAATAATGCCAATTTTGTTTAAATACATGAGAAATGGATAAGGTATGGTCGTATAATGCAGAAAGAAAAACTGATATTTTGAATTAAACTAGCGTCTGTTCACTTTGAAAAACCCAATCTTTAATTTTTAACAATACTGAAGTTATACTTTCAATCGATTTTGCATTAGCAATTCTCAAAGTTAGTTTATCATTTTGCTCTTTCAGTTGAAGATTTGCGGGATGATTTTGTATGTATTCAAGGATGGAGGCAAATTTTTTCGACGAATAGTATTCTGATTTTTGATTTAAAGGGAAAAACCCTATGAAAGTATTGTTTTTAATAATTATTTTCTGAAATCCCAGTGCAACTGCTGTCCAACGCAAATGTACGATATCAAACAACTTTTCTGTTTCTGCAGGAATTTCGCCGAACCTGTCCTGAAGATTCTCTCTGAATTTTATTAAATCGTTCGGATTTGTCATATTATCAAGTTCCTTATACAGTTTTATTCGTTCAGAAGTACTTGAAACATAATAATCAGGGATCATAATTTCCATATCTGTTTCAATTTGACAATCACCGGTTTTTTCGGAAATTATGGCTGATTTATCAGAAGAGGAAATATCAGAAAAGAATTGCCTGAATTCACCATCTTTAAGTTCGTCAAGAGCTTCGTTCAGTATCTTATTATAAGTTTCAAAACCTATATCTGCAATAAATCCGGATTGCTCGCTTCCCAGAATATTACCGGCACCACGAATGTCAAGGTCTTGTAAGGCAATATTAATTCCACTTCCAAGTTCGCTGAATTCTTCTATGGCTTTTAATCTTCTTCTTGCTTCCGGGGTTAAAGTATTTAGGGGAGGAGCAAGTAGATAACAGAAAGCTTTCTTATTACTTCTGCCAACTCGTCCTCTTAACTGATGCAAATCACTTAACCCGAAATTGTTGGCATTATTTATTATTATTGTATTTACATTTGGGATATCAACTCCATTTTCGACAATTGCAGTACTTACCAAAACATCATGGTCACCTCTGATAAATTCAAGAATTATTTTTTCAAGTTGATTGCCCTCCATTTGCCCGTGAGCAACAACAGTTTTGACTTCGGGGCAAAGTTTATGTATAAGGTTTTCAATTTCATAGATGTTTTGTATCCTGTTATTAATGAAAAAAACTTGTCCGTTTCGTCCTACTTCATAATAAATAGCTTCTTTTATTATTTCGTTATTAAAAGCATGTAATTCTGTAATGATAGGTTGCCGGTTTGGTGGTGGAGTGTTGATAACAGACAAATCCCTGGCTCCCATAAGTGAAAATTGCAGAGTTCTAGGAATTGGTGTTGCAGTAAGTGTAAGAGTGTCAACATTAATCTTTATTTGCTTTAGCTTTTCTTTCATTGAAACTCCAAATTTCTGTTCTTCATCAATTATTAATAGTCCAAGATCTTTAAACTCAACATTTTTATTTATAAGTTTATGAGTTCCGATAATTATATCTATTTTCCCTTCTTTCAGTTTTTTTAGTGATTCATTGACCTCTTTCGAGGATTTCAGTCTGCTGATATATGAAATATTGACAGGCATTTTTTCTAATCGTTCCGAAAATGTCTGATAATGCTGCAACGCCAGTATTGTTGTAGGCACAAGTATGGCTACTTGTTTACTGTCATTTACCGCTTTAAAAGCTGCTCTGATTGCCAGCTCAGTTTTACCAAATCCGACATCACCGCAAACCAGTCTGTCCATAGGAATATCGGATTCCATGTCAGACTTGATAGATTCGTTTGTTTTACTTTGGTCGGGAGTATCTTCATACATAAACGAAGATTCCAGTTCATGTTGCAGATATGAGTCGGAAGAAAATGGAAAGCCTTTTTGTTCGCGTCTTTTTGCATATAACAATATTAAATCACGTGCTATATCCTGAATATTTTTCTTAGTTTTTTCCTTTAAACGTTTCCAGTGTCCAGAACCCAAACGATGTATTTTCGGAGCTTCACCGTCTTTGTCACGATATTTTGTGATCCTGTTAAGTGTGTGGATATTGACATATAAAATGTCGTTATTATCGTAAATAATGCTTACAACCTCCTGAATTCTGCCGTTATTATTGATTTTTTGAAGTCCACCAAATTTTCCGATACCATTATCAACATGAACAACAAAATCGCCTGGGCGTAATGCTGTAAGATCCTGAATGCTAAGAGATTCGCCATGAGAGATTTTTTTAGTTTGAAATCTGTGATATCTTTCAAATATCTGATGGTCGGTATAAACGCAAGTACGACTTTCGTGGTCAATAAATCCTTCATTAATTGTTTTATTTACCGGAGTAAATGATACTTGTTGACTCTTATCCGCAAAAATATCCCTTAATCTTTGCAATTGCTTCTCGTTATTACTTAAGATTAAGGTTTGGTAGTAATTTTCCTCATTATTTTTAAGATTTTCGCCAAGCAAATCGAATTTCTTATTAAATGCAGGTTGAGGTTCTATGTTAAATTTGAATTCTGTTACAGAAGTAAAAACAGATCGCGGAGCAATTTCAATAAGTTGAAAATGGTTTAGATTATTTGTAAATTCCTGAGAATTTAACAGGGTTTTCTCCGGCTCTAGAACACAAATGTCATCATCTTCAATTTCGGAATTATCAATTTCAGAATATCTAAGTTCTGCAGCTTTGTATGTGCTATCAATTTTATCAAAAATCATCTCCGGTTGGTCAAGCCAAAATTTGCAATTCTTATTAATAAATTCAAAAAATGGCACTTTCTCACTCTGTTCGAGATGTTCGTGTATATTGGGAATTATTTGTATTTTTTTGAGTTTTTGTGTCGAAAGCTGAGATTCGGGATTGAAGGTTCTGATACTTTCAATTTCATCTCCAAAAAAATCAATTCTGTAAGGAAGTTCGTTGCTAAAAGAAAAAACATCAATAATACTTCCTCTTATTGAAAATGTGCCTGGCTCGTAAACAAAATCTTCGCGCCGAAATTGATATTCGTTTAGCATTTCTATTACAAAATCCATAGAAAGCTTTTCTCCGACATTAATTTCAAGACTGTTTTGAACAAAATCGCGAGTTTTTATAACCTTTTCAATTACTGCTCCCGGATAAGTTACGATAATATATGGTTTTTTGCCCGAACTCAGTTTACCCAAAACTTCAGTTTTCAGGACTATATTTGTCTTGTCGGTTTTAAAATATTCGACAGATCTTTTATAAGCACTGGGGAAAAACAAAATATATTCGTCTCCAAGGATATTTACCAAATCATCATAACAATAAGAAGCGGTTTCTTTGTCCGGCAAAATTATGCAAGTCAACATTTTCTCACGACCGAACAAAGAAGCAATAAGAAAGGCCTTTGAAGAACCTGATAAACCATGCAAAATAATATTCTGTTTTTCTTCTTTTTGTTTCAGCAGACCAAAAAGTTGTTCGGCAGATTCGCTTTGTCCAAATATTTTGTTAACGATATTTTTCACGCCGCAAAACTACTAAAACAATGGTATAATTGAAAAATAATTTGGATTTCTCGGGAAATGATAAATAATAAAAGTAAATAAGTTATTGTGGTTAAAAATCTCCCAAAACACATCCCAATTTTCATAATCTGCCATTTTAGCTCTTTTTTTTAAAGTTTTTTTTCGATTTCATAAATTTACTCACCAAATTCCCAAAATTGTTTTTTACTTCTGTGTTTATTAATAAAACAATTCAAGCTTTGACGTATCAACTTATCCGTATGATAAAGACTAAAGTTTTTGGACATTTGAATTACCAACGATAAGGTTCAAATACTAAACGGTCTTTATATGGAAAATAACTGATAAGAAAAACTTATCAAAAGTTAAAAAAAGCTATTAAACTGAATGTAGAGATATATTAAGGATAAAACAAATTCGCTTAAATGTCAACTAAAAACAGATAAACAGCAAAATAGATACTAAGAATTATGTTTTACTATTATTTGCATTATTAACCGATTATAAACAATGCAGTTTATATTTTAGCTTGTCAAAAAGACTTTTTCAATCAAAATATCATATATATTTACTACACCAAAATAATTACAAACTTAAATATTACTGCTATGGAAAAGAGGACACTGCTTTTTGTTTTTATTTCCTTATTATTTTTAGGAAATGTTTTTTCTCAAACCGATGTACAGATATTAGACATCGTTGTTAATCCGGTTTTTGAGTATGACACTGTTACAGAACAACCGATTGTAACGGAGAATGAGCAATTGAACATTATGTTCAAGATTAACTCGGCTGAAAATGCCGATAAGGTTTTTGTTTT
>DAOOPK010000011.1:0-26791 GCA_035388205.1 Bacteroidales bacterium | reverse complement strand
GCTCCACGCCCCACGCCCCATGCTCCACGCCCCACGCCCCATGCTCCACGCCCCATGCCTTGTTATTTCCATCAATCATCTAATTAACACATTTCATTTTCATATCTACACAGCTTCGCCCCCTCAATCCCAAATTTATTGTCGAAATCATTTACCTACCAGAAGACTTTTTTTAAATATAGGAATTAATTCTTTGTTCGTTCCAAAGTTAAAGAATATTCTTTTCATCCTCAAACATTTTGATTAAAATTATTTAAGATGTTGGATTAAAGTACTGATAACGTTCTTGCAAGAAAACTATCTTTCATATTATCCTCAATATGCTAAATGATTCGGAACTTCTCTAACTGCTAATTTTTTTTCTTTGTCTTTCCCAATTGTGACAGAATTACCCCCGAAACTACAATCAAGATTCCAGCAATTTTCTTAAATCCTATTTGTTCATCAAAAAATAAATATGAAATTATGATAGTAAATATTGGAATTACATTTGTAAACACATTTACTTTTGTTATCGGCATAAATTTCAAACCGTACATATAAAACAAAAATGCAAGTGTAGATGCTAGTATTCCCAATTCTGCTATTGCCCAAAATCCTCTGCTTACGAATCCTGTTATTAGAACATCGTCTATAGAATAAAACATTGCAATTGGCAGAAAATATAACATCCCAATTACATTTTGCCAGAAAATTACAGTTAAAACAGAATACTCATCAGGAATTTTTTTAATCATAACGCTATATCCGTTGGCAGCAACAATTGCCAGAAATAAAAGCAACAATCCTTTAATTGGTACTTCCAAGCTCATATCTTTGCCAAAAACAAGAAAAATAATTCCTGATATTGAAATGACTATTCCTATAAGATTAAGAACAGAAATACGCTCTCCTAAAAAGTAGTAGGCTACAAATGGCGTAAATAATGGAATAACTGAAATAATTACTGCGGTCATTGACGGATCCACATAATTCAACCCATTGGTCTCTCCAAGAAAATACAAAAATGGCTCAAATAATGCTAATAGCATAAACAGGTGCAAATGCTTTCGTTTCGGTAAGATAAATTTGCGTGCAATAAGTAAAACAGGTATAAGAAAAATGACAGAAATAAATAATCTGAAAAAAATAACTGTGATTGCATTATAATATTCAAGTGCAATCTTCCCCCAAACAAAAGAAGATCCCCATAGAATCATTGAGCATATCAATAGGGCATAAACTACTATCAGGCGGTTTTTTTTCTCCATTTTTGCTGATTGGAAATTATAACTTTGTTAAAAGATTTTTTAAGTCAGTTTTTGATTTTACGATGCCTGATAATTTATCAGTCGAAATCCTTTCCTGTGTCATATCGTCCCTGTAGCGTATAGTTACTGTATTATCTTCAAGCGACTGATGATCAACAGTAATACAAAATGGCGTTCCGATTGCATCCTGACGGCGATAGCGCTTGCCGATGGAATCTTTTTCTTCGTAAATACAGTTCAAATCAAATTTAAGATCATCCATGATTTTCCGTGCCATCTCAGGCAATCCATCTTTCTTTACCAGTGGAAGAACTGCAACTTTTACAGGGGCTAATGCTGCAGGCAAATTGAGGACAACACGAGTTTCATCACCCACTTGTTCTTCGCTATATGCGGCAGAAAGCAACGAAAGAAATGTCCTGTCAAGACCTACCGAAGTTTCTACAACGTATGGAACATAACTTTCTCCAGTTTCATTATCGAAAAACTGTATCTTTTTACCCGAAAAATTCTGATGTTGAGTCAAATCATAATCAGTACGGGAATGGATTCCTTCAAGCTCTTTAAATCCAAACGGAAATTCAAACTCAATATCAAATGCAGCATTTGCATAATGAGCCAGTTTGTCATGTTTGTGCCAACGATATTTTGCCGGGCTTATCCCCATAGCAAGATGCCATTTCATCCGTTTTTCTCTCCAGTTCTCGAACCATTTCAGTTCTTCGCCGGGTTTTACAAAATATTGCATCTCCATTTGTTCAAATTCTCTCATCCGGAAAATAAACTGTCTTGCAACAATTTCGTTACGAAATGCTTTACCTATCTGTGCAATGCCAAAAGGAATTCTCATCCTGCCGGTTTTTTGTACATTCAGGTAATTGACAAAAATCCCCTGAGCCGTTTCCGGACGTAAATAAACCGTGTTAGCACCCTCACTTACTGAACCCAGTTTTGTTTCAAACATCAGATTGAATTGCCTTACTTCTGTCCAGTTGCGACTTCCCGATACCGGGCATACAATGCCTTCTTCAATGATTATTTGACGAACTTTTTCAAGATCATTTTCTTCGAGAGCAGAATTAAAAGCCTTAGTGACAGATTCAATTTTTGCAGCATATTCAAGCACACGTACATTTGTTGTACGGAACTGATGTTCATCAAATGCATCTCCAAATCTTTTAGATGCTTTTTCAACTTCCTTGCTGATTTTTTCATTTATTTTTTCAAGATGATCTTCTATCAAAACATCAGCACGATATCTTTTTTTCGAATCTTTATTGTCAATAAGTGGATCATTGAATGCATCAACATGCCCTGAAGCCTTCCATACTGTAGGATGCATAAAGATTGCAGAATCTATGCCTACAACCTCTTCGTTCAATTGAGTCATTGCTTTCCACCAGTATTCTTTTATGTTGTTTTTTAATTCAACCCCGTTTTGACCATAATCATATACTGCACTAAGTCCATCATACAATTCGGAGGATTGAAAAATAAAACCATATTCTTTGCAGTGAGCGACAATTTTCTTAAAAAAATCTTCTTGTACCATGTTTTTATCTGTTAAATAAAATACCTATCTGAAAAACGGGGCAAAAATACAAATCATTTTTATTATAAGATGTCCCCAAACAAATAAGTTGTGAAGTAATTGCTATTTTTTCAGTAATAAGATAGTCTGCACTTATAATCGGATATCCTACCCACGTTTTGTATATGTAATAATCAGCATCTGAAAGATCAACTCCACTTTGAGACTCAATATGCAGGTTCTTCATTTTTCCCATGCCTACACTTATGGCAGCACAAAACCGAAAGCTGTTTTTATGATATGTATAACCAATTAGTGGCCCACCATAACCCAGACTTATATATGAATTCTCTGACCCTGTTGAGTTATATCCGGTTTTTTGATTACCCCCGATTATACCCACACAAATGTGATTCTTAACGTAAAACCGTAAAATGCCACCTATACCAAAACCTAAAGCTTCAATATTTTGATGAGGATTTTGTGCAATTGTGTAACCGGGTTGTAAGAATAACATGCCACCACTGTACAAATAGCTCTTTTTTTGAGAAAAACAGAATAGGCTAAGAACTAAATATATAATTATCAGGGACAGTTTTTTCATTATCTGTTCCCGCCTTAGTTTTGAGGTAAATTCGGGTCAGAATCAATAAGTATATCTGTTTGTCTCCCACTGTGAAAAACTGATTGATATGTGATATTCCCTTTTTGGTCGTAATATGTTGATTTTCCTTCTTTAACGCCGTTTTTATAGTTAATTTCCGATTCGATAGGTCCAAAATCATAATATGTTTGCCATTTCCCTTCAGGTTTATCCATCTTGTAATTTTCAACCTTGACAATATCTCCGTTGCTGTTTCGGTAAACAAATTTGCCGTTGCGTCTGCCCTCATAATATACTCCCGAAATAATCTCAGTCCCTTGAATGCTATAGGTAGTGTATGAACCATTCAACACAGAAGTTGTTTTGTTTTTTATACTGAAATCATCATCCGATTTTACTTCAATAAGCTTATAAGATTCTTCCAGTTGTTTCTTGCCATTGGGATACCAGAAATAATTCTTGCCCGAAATAATTCCATTATCATAATCAATTAGCGATTTCTTCTGGCCGTTGTTATGCCACGTTGTCCAAGTCCCTGTCATCACTCCCAGATCATAATTCCCCTGCATTGCCAAAGTTCCGTCTTCGTACCATTCTTTCCATTCGCCAACTTCGTAATCATTTTCAAATTTTCCTTCACGAAATTGTTTGCCGTTTTCGTAATAAACATTCCAAACGCCATCTTTTAATCCTTTTGTATAATCAACTTCTTTCCATACCTGTCCGTTTGAATACCAGAATGTCCATCTAGCTTCCATTTTACCTTTAATATAATTCCCTTCATTGCCTTTTGTTCCGTCAGAACGCCAATAAGTCCATAATCCGTCTTGCTGATCATCCACAAAATGTCCGTCTATATCTTTTTTACCGTCTTCTAACCAAAAATGGGCTTCTCCGTTTAATTTCCCTTCAGAATAATTGAGCTCAGATTGTTTATTGCCGTTTTCATAATATTTAATCTGCAAACCTTGTCGAAGATCGTTCGTGTAATTGTTTATACTCCTTATCTCACCTGTAGGATACCAGTATGTCCAGACAGAATCTCTTTTGCCGTCAATCATCTTTCCTTCCATTTCTTTGGTGCCGTCTATAGTCCAGAAAATATTCATCCCCGTATCATAACTTATCTCACTCTTTTTGCTTCCGTTTTCATACCATTCGAGCCATGTACCAACCATTTCACCTTTATGGTAGTTCCCCTCGGAAGCCTTTTTGCCGTTCCCATGATAATATGTCCACAATCCTTGCTCAAGACCATTTTCAATCTTCCCATCGGACTTCTTTTGTAAATTATCATAATAACTCGTCATTTCTCCGTTGCCATTTGTTACTGTCTGTTTGCCGGATGATGTGTAATATGACTTGATAAATACTATAATCCCTTTTTTGTAAATAATTTCCGATTGTAACTGCCCATTTTCATAATATTGCTGCCAGATACTGTCTTTTAAATTGCTGTGATAAAAACCCTTGACAGACGTATTCCCGTTTTGGTAGTTTTCTACAAAAGCACCATGTCTTTCATTTCCCCAGTAATTATATTCTTCCTGTGTTTTCCCGTCTGGATAATAAATCTTGTTAATTCCATGAAGAAGATCTTTATAATAGTCTGTTTCTGCCATAAGATTCCCGTCTGGAGACCAGTATTTCCAAGTTCCGGATTTCTGACCCATGTGCAACAAGCCTTCTTCCTTGATATTCCCGTTTTGATAGTATATTTTCTCATTCGTATATTCCTGAGATACAGCATAATAGCTTATTAAAACTAATAGAATTAAAACATTTCTTTTCATTTCGACAATCTAAAATTTATAATCAAAGCAAAAATAGTATTTGTATAACAATAATTTCAATTAGATTATTTTATGTTACAAACAAAAAAATTAACAAATGCTAATAAGTTGTATATTAGAGTTATATAAGCAGTCATTGTATTATTTTTTTTACTTTTTCTATATATTTTCAAAAAAAAATTGTGAAAACCTAATTTCTGTATTAAATTTGTTGATAATTTGTTGATATAGCAATACAATGAAAATTAACAAAATATTTTTTGCTGTGATAGTAATCTTATTAGCCGGTATTAGATTATCTGCTAGCGAAATGATATTAAAAGGTATTTATCAGGGCAAAGATTTATATATTATGAACCCAATGCTTGATGCCGGAGAGGAGTATTGCGTTTACGAAGTTTTAATTAATAACGAGAAATATAATGAAGTTATTAATTCAAGTGCCTTTCGTATTGCTCTGGATTATGCCGGATTGGAATACGGGCAGGAATATGTGGTAACAATTAAACACCACGAATTTTGCACCCCTAAACTGGTTAATCCTGAAGTACTCAAACCTCTTTGTACTTACGAGATTCTCTCACATGAATTAGGCTTTGACAATGTTCTGAGATTTGTTACAGCTAGTGAGTCCGGAAAACTTACATTTTATGTCGAAGAATTCAGATGGGGTAAATGGATAGAGATTGGACAAATGCCAGGTGAGGGAGGTCCTGGAAACAGATCATATTCAATAAAAACTTATCCTTTTAATGGTGAAAACAGATTTAGAGTTTATCAGATAGATCATTTAAAAAGAAAAGTCTATTCGGATGAGATAGTTTATAATATTACAAAGGATAAGGTCAAAATAATGACAAAGTTGAGCAGCGTTTCAAAAGAAATTGTTTTTAGCGATAACACCAGTTATGAAGTTATTAATGAGTTTGGCGAAGAATTAATAACAGGAGTGGGAAATATTGTAAATGTTTCAAGATTGGAAAAAGGGCAATACTTCCTGAATTTTGAAAATGAATACACACTGTTTATAAAACGTTGACAATCAAAAATATGATTTCTGGAGGTATGTTTATACCTCTTTTTTTTTGATTAACTGTTTGAAAAAATGAATTTAATAGAATACAGAGAAAAAATATTTTCAAATATTTCAGATTTTGAGTTTGAAGAGTTATCAATTTTTGCATTCAGATTTCAGTATGAAAATAATTCAGTTTATAGAAATTATTGTGATTTTCTCAAAGTAAACCCCGACAGTATAAAAAATTATATCAATATTCCATTTTTACCGATTCCATTTTTTAAAACAAAACAGGTTGTTAGTTGCAAAAATAAATCATATACAATATTCGAATCAAGTTCAACTACCGGAATTATTCCTTCAAAGCATTTTGTCTCTGATGTAGTACTATATGAAAAAGCTTTTAATCAGGCATTTAATCTCTTTTATGGCAATCCGAAAAATTATGTGATTCTTGCACTACTTCCTTCATATATTGAGAGAAGAAATGCAAGTCTTATCTATATGGTTAACGGATTGCTAAAAAAAGCAAAACCCGGAGGTGGGTTTTTTCTAAGCGACTATACAGCACTTTACGATGAAATTTCAAAAAATGAGAAGAGTAAAACTAAATATCTTTTGATAGGGGTGAGTTTTGCCTTGTTGGAATTTGCGTCAAATTATTCTATTGGTTGCAAGCATGGTATAATTATGGAGACCGGTGGTATGAAAGGACGTGGAGAAGAAATTACTCGTGAACGTTTGCACAAAATCCTTACAAAATCTTTCGGAGTTTCTGCAATTCACTCCGAATATGGCATGACAGAGTTATTATCACAAGCATATTCAAAGGCTGATGGCAAATATTTTTGTCCTCCCTGGATGAAAGTTTTGCTAAGAGAAACCACAGATCCGCGTTCAGTTCATTCAATAGGGAATGGGGCACTTAATATAATTGACCTTGCTAATATTAATTCTTGCTGTTTTATCGAAACATCTGACCTTGGCGCTGTTGATTGCGATGGATCATTCACAGTTTCGGGGCGTTTCGATTTTGCCGATGTTAGAGGTTGTAATCTGATGTCTGTTTAATCTTGAATTTATATTTATTTCTTACTTATCGGAATCTTGTTTATTCTTTTAATATGTCTGCCGCCTTCGAATTCAGTCGTTAGAAATGTATTAATAATTTCAACGGCATCTTTATTTGTAATAAACCTTGCAGGTAAGGCACAAATGTTGGCGTCATTATGTAAACGGGCAAGTTTTGATATTTCTACATTCCAGCACAATGCACTCCTTATTTTGCTATGTTTGTTCACAGTCATATTTATGCCATTTCCACTACCACATATTGAAATGCCGAAATCACATATTTTATCTTCAACAGCAACAGCAAGAGGGTGTGCAAAATCAGGATAATCGCAACTGTCTTCCGAATTTGTCCCAAAATCAATTGTCTTATAAGATTTTGTTTTTAGATATTCGATTAAATGATTTTTTAATTTAAAACCGGCGTGATCGCAGGCAAGTCCTATAGTCTTCATTTTCTTTTAATTTTAAAATTGCTTTTTAACCAACTGGGAGTAATTATTGCTCCGATTATTAAATAAGGATAATATGTTACTAATCTCCACAGTAATGCCATAATTACAGTAAAACCTGCAACGGGGACAAAATCAGCCATGTAAGTAGTAAATACTGTTTCAACAAATCCGCTTCCTCCCGGCGTTGGCATGACTAACATCAGTATCCACATTACCAGTTGTCTTGCAAAAATAAGAAGATGTTCAAATACAGTAATGGATTCGTCGCCCGATTTGATTGATAATACCAAGGCTAGAAAAATAAAATTGAGAACAAAATATCTTGCAGTCCATGATATAAAAGTTGAAAGTATTGATTTTATCCAGAAACCTATCTTCTTTTTCTTCAATTCTTTGTTTGCAATGACAAAGTCTTTAGCCATTTTTTCGGCACCATCATTCCATTTTCTGAGAAAACGAATTTTAAAAATAGATTTTACTAATTTGGCAAAAAACTGAGGTTTTATAAATAACGAATATGCCATGAGCAAAGTCCAGCTTAACTTTAAACTATATCCGATCAATGCAAAAACCAACAAGTTATTATACACAAAACCAGCTTTGTCTGTAGGAAATAGTTGGGCAGACGAAAATATTAATACGATAGATGGAAACATTATTGTAAAATATAATTCATCTAAAAATGAGGTTGCCATGACAATTGATGTGCTTTTGCCTACTGTCAATCCTTCTTTCCATAGGAAAATTGTCGCTATTGCTGTTCCTCCTACTGCCGATGGTGTAATTGCAGATCCAAACTCCCAGAGAAAAACAATTTTTATACATTGCAACCATGTTAGCTCTCCGCTTGATAATACTCTCATTCTCAAAACATAACCGAAATCACGGAAAAATAACATCCCGAAAGCACAAAAAAGAAGAATGAAACTTAAATAAGTTACTGAAAATAACGAAAAATCTATCTTATTAAAATCTCGATACACAAATAACGACACAATACCCAATCCTATTACTGCCGGAAGTATTGCCCTGTTGGATTTGAAATTATTTATACTATTCTTGTCTAGTTTGTGCATAAATACAAAATAAAACTATTTATTACGATAATCAATGATAAAAGATTAAAATTGATTATTTTTAAGGCAAATTTTGTTTATGGATTTTATTGCAATAATACCGGCACGATATGCATCAACACGTTTTCCGGGCAAACCATTAATAAATATTAATGGAAGAATTATGGTTCATAATGTTTATATTCAGGCAAAAAAAGTGTTTGATGATGTGTATGTCGCAACTGATGATGGAAGAATTTTTGACGCAGTACTTAAATTCGGAGGAAAGGTTGTGATGACTAAACGAAAACATAAAAGTGGTACAGACAGATGTTCGGAAGCAATAAAAAAAATAGAAGTAATTGAAAATAAAAAATGGGATGTAGTTGTGAATATTCAGGGAGATGAACCTTTTATTAAAACAGAACAACTTTTGGAAATAAAAAAGTGTTTTAAACAAAAGAAAAATCAAATCGCAACTTTGGTAAAACCAATAAATAATAAAGATGATATTTTCAATCCAAATAAACCTAAAGTTATAATCAACAATAAAAATGAAGCAATCTATTTTAGCAGATTCTCAATCCCATATCTGAGAGGCGTAAGTGAAAGTAAATGGGTCTCAAAACATTTATACTACAAACATATAGGACTTTATGCTTATAGGACTGAAGTTTTGCACGAAATAACAAATCTAAAACAATCTTCTCTCGAACTTGCCGAAAGTCTTGAACAACTCAGGTGGATAGAAAATGGATATAAAATAAAAGTCGCATTTACTGAACATGAAAGTATTTCGATTGATACACCTAAAGATCTCGAAAAAATTAAACAAGTCGGACTGTTGTAATGAATATTGCCGTAAATACAAGATTACTGCTTAAAAATAAACTCGAAGGTATCGGATGGTTCAGTTTTGAAACCCTAAAAAGAATTACCATTGAGCATCCTGAACATAAGTTCTATTTTATTTTTGACAGACCATTTAACTCCGATTTTATTTTTTCAGAAAATGTCATCCCCATTGTTGCAGGACCTCCTACAAGACACCCTATACTTTGGTATATTTGGTTTGAATTGGTAATACCACGGATTTTAAAGAAAATTAAAGCCGACATTTTTGTTTCAACAGATGGTTTTATTTCTCTAAGAGCAAAAATTCCTCAGGTAAGTGTTATTCATGATATTAATTTCGTGCATAATCCGAAACAATTACCATTTTTAGTTAGTAAATATTATAATCGTTTCTTTCCAAAATATGCAAAATTGGCAACTAGTATTGGTACCGTTTCGAAATATTCTAAAGCCGATATATGTAAAACTTTTGAAATAGCTCCTGATAAAGTAAACGTATGTTATAATGGTGCCAATGCGATTTATACCCCTCTGAATGAAGCAGAAAAAGATGATTTTAAAAGAAACACTACTGACGGATTTGATTATTTTATTTTTGTTGGAGCATTTACACCAAGAAAAAATATTCCGGGCTTACTAAAATCATATGAAATATTTAGATTATCAGGGGACTATTCCCAAAAACTTATTATAGTAGGATCGGAGTTGCATAATACACCCGAAATTGAAAAAATACTTGATCAAATGCTGTTCAAAAATGATGTGATCTTTACCGGAAGGCTCGATATAATATCTTTACATAAATATCTGGCTTCTGCTATAGCTCTGGTATATATTCCATATTTCGAAGGGTTTGGGATACCACTGGTCGAAGCCATGTATTGTGAAACTCCGATAATTTCGGGTAACAAAACATCTCTTCCCGAAGTTGTGGGAGATGCTGCTTTGATTTGTGACCCTGATAATCACAACCAAGTTGCTGAATATATGAGATTATTAGTGAATGAAAAGCATTTAAGAGATACCCTCATTAGTAAAGCAAGGTCACAACGCGAATTGTTTTCGTGGGACAAGTCAGCAGAAAGATTATGGCAATGTGTCGAAAAAGCACTTTAGTATTTTAGCAGATGCTTAGACAATTTCTTGATATATCTAAAATAGAAGCAGGTTGCGATGAGGCAGGAAGAGGATGCCTCGCAGGTCCTGTATGTGCGGCTGCAGTAATTCTTCCAAATGATTATAAAAACAAATTATTAAATGATTCAAAACAGTTAAGTGAGAAGCAACGCGATAAACTAAGACCGGAAATCGAAAAGGAAGCTGTTTCCTGGGCTGTCGCATTTGTTGATAATATCGAAATTGATAAGATAAATATTCTGAACGCTTCAATTTTAGCTATGCACAAAGCAATTGAACAACTTAAGGTCATACCTGAATTATTACTGATTGATGGAAATAGGTTTAAACCATATCAGAATATACCGCATAAATGTATAGTCAAGGGAGATTCTTTGTATATGTCAATTGCTGCAGCTTCTGTCCTTGCAAAAACTTATAGGGATGAATTTATGTACAAATTACATCTGAATCATCCAGAATATGCATGGAATAAAAACAAAGCCTATCCGACAAAATTACATCGGGATGCCATCGCCAAATTTGGTATAACAAAATATCATCGGTTAACTTACAAGCTAACCGATGATCAACTTAAATTGTTTTAAATTTAGCTGTAATTCATGGTTTTTTGTAAGCATACAATTTAAGTACGCCAGAGAAAAAACCAAGATTTGCATTAAACACCAACCACCTTACTAATCCAAAGGATTATCAGTTAACCAATCGCTTTTTACTTTTTTCCAGATTCTTTGGTTGTCATCAGTAGCATCAGAGTACAATGTCAATTTTTTATTTGTAAACTCAAGAATTTCGTTTGCATATTCATTTGCACCAGACATAGTTTTTAAGTAGCCTTCAATAACGTCGTAAGATCCAAGAAATGCGAATGTTGTGTCGGTATCGGTAACGGTGATAACCACAAAAGCATCAGTACTTCCTGCTCCAGGATAAATGTCATTAGTTTCCATAAACAACATAGTCCTTGATTCTGAGTCGGATATTTCAGTTGTCCATGCTCCCACAAGGTTTGTTTTGTCAATTTTTGCAACATCTTTCTTACAACTTGTAAAAATGGCTATAGCCATCATAAAAACGCTAATAATTAGATAATTTTTTTTCATACGTTAATTAATTAAATTGTTAAACAAAAAAAGAGGTAGAATTTCTACCCCTTTCATATTACTTATTGATTTTAATATTCACCTTCGGTTTCAAGTTTATCCATTTCTTCGTTGTAGATCTGCTCGAATTTCATTTTGTCGTAATCAACTCTCAGCTTTTGGTCTTTTGTCAAACTGTTGTTGATACCGTTTAACATAGCATCTTTGCTGACTTCGATTGCAACATAAGTAGTGTATTTACCTGTTGCTTCCTGAAAGTTCTTTTCGCAAATGATAGCAACATCAACTAATGTTTGGTTAACGACCTCTCTCGTAAGGTTTTCGAATTTTTGTTCAAAATCTGAATTTTGTCCTACTTCGGTTTCGTTTACATAACGATCAGTAACAGATTTAATTTTGGTGTTGATCAGACCGGCAAGTTTTCCTTTTGCTGCTGATAAAGCTTTTTCTCTTGATAAACTCATATCCTGAGAAGTAGCACTAGCGTCAGCTCTGAAATAATTCTTGTCAGAACGTCCTTCATCTTTACATGGGATAACTATTTCAATTGGTTTTTTCCCAGCACCACCAACATTTTTCTTTCCTTTACAGGATGAAAAAGCAAATACAGTTCCTAAAACTCCTATTGCTAAAATGATTCTTGTTAATGTAGTTGTCTTCATGGTAATAAAATTTAATTTGGTTACTAATTTTAAAATTTTGGTTAAAAATACTATTTTTTATTTAAATTCAACTATTTTTATTTTAATATTTACAATTTTTGCAAACTTAATGCCAAAACAAAAACTTTGAGTGATATGGAAAAACAAAATAAGTCAGAAGGAGGATTAAATAAGAAAACTCTTAGTTCGGAAGTTTTAAATATTTTTTCAAGAAGTCCTAAAAAAGAATTGAATTATAAACAAATTGCTTCAATGTTGAATATCAATAAATCAAATGATAGAACATTGATAGTTAAAATACTTGATGAGCTTAAGGTTTCAGGAAATTTAAAAGAAATCTCAAAAGGGAAATTTAAACTAAGCTCAAAGACTGGATTTGTAGTTGGTGAAATTGACATGAATAAAGCCGGACATGCTTTTGTAATAAGTTCTGATATATCCGATGACATTTATGTCCCATTTAATAATCTGAATTCTGCAATGCACGGTGATACTGTTAAAGTGAGCCTTTACGCATGTAGAAAAGGTGGCAGGATGGAGGGGGAGGTAATAGAAGTTATAAAAAGAGCAAATAATCAATTTGTTGGGACCATAGAATGCTCGGGTTCGTATGGATTTTTGATTCCGGATAATCCAAAAATGGTTTACGACATTTTTGTACCTTCCGATGGCTTTAATGGTGCAAATGACGGAGAAAAAGTGATTGTCGAAATAACAGAATGGCCAAGGAAAAGTAAAAACCCAAAGGGAATTGTTGTTGAAGTGTTGGGCAAATCAGGTGATAACGAAGTAGAAATGCATGCTATACTTGCAGAATTCGGCTTACCCTATAGATTCCCTGAAGTTATAGAAAAAGAGACTTTAAAGATAAGTGATAAGATTACTCAATATGATTATGAAATCCGGGAAGATTTTAGAAATATTTCTACTTTCACCATTGACCCGGAAGATGCTAAGGATTTTGATGATGCATTGTCGTTTTTAAAACTTGAAAACGGAAATTATCAAATTGGAGTTCATATTGCAGATGTTACAAATTATATAACCGAGAATAGTGAATTAGATATAGAAGCCTATAATCGTGCTACCTCAGTTTATTTGGTTGACAGGGTAGTGCCTATGCTTCCCGAAAAGTTGTCGAATTTCTTATGTTCGCTTCGACCCGGAGAAGATAAACTCTGTTTTTCGGTTATATTCGAAATGAACACCAAAGCTGAGATGATTGACTACAGAATTGTAAAGACGATAATAAATTCCGATAAGAGATTTTCCTACGAAGAGGCTCAAAATACTATGGACAATAAAAAAGGCGATTTCTTGTATGAATTGTCATCATTAAACGAGTTGGCGAAAATATTAAGGGAGAAACGTTTTAGGAAGGGGGCATTTAACTTTGAGCATTTTGAAGTTAAATTTAAACTAGATGCAAATGCTATTCCGACAGGCGTGTATTTTAAAGAATCTATCGAGTCAAATTTTTTAATTGAAGAATTTATGCTTTTGGCTAATAAAACAGTAGCCGAAGAAATGGGAAAGATACAAAAAATAAAAGATTTCGTATATAGAATTCATCCCAAACCAAACGAAGATAAATTGAACAGTTTTTCAGGTTTTATAAAGAGATTTGGTTACGAGATAGATATTTCAGATAATATCAAACTGGCAAGGTCAATGAATAAATTAATTTCTGAAGTAATGGGCAAGCCTGAACAGAATGTTATAGAAAACCTTGCAGTAAGGGCAATGAGTAAGGCAATTTATACGACTAAAAATATTGGTCATTATGGTTTAGCATTTGATTATTATACGCATTTTACCTCACCAATAAGACGATACCCTGATATGCTGGTTCACAGAATATTGTTTGATAGTATTAGAGGGAAAAGATATGATAATACAAGTCTTGAGGAAAAAACTAAGCATTGTTCATATATGGAACAACAGGCAAGTCTTGCAGAACGCGCTTCGATAAAGTATAAGCAGGCTGAGTTTATGAAAAATAAAATTGGTCAGGTCTTTGAAGGTGTGATTTCCGGAGTTACAGAATGGGGTTTTTTTGTTCAGCTGAAAGAAAACGCTTGTGAGGGATTGGTACACATGAGAACGCTTAATGATGATTTTTATACTTATGATGCTGAGAACTATTGTATTACCGGCACATATACAAACAAATGTTACCAACTGGGATCAATTGTAAGTGTGAAACTTATAAATGTTAATTTACAGAAAAAACAAATTGATTTTGAGCTTTCATATCTTGAAGTAAAATGAAAATAATTTTGAAATTTTGCTAAAAATTAGATATCTTTATAGAAAAAAATTATGACCTCAACACATAAATCAGACACAGCTTTTATTCACGGCTCGGTTATGATGCCCCAGGAAGAGATGTTGGAAGTGATAACTGAAAAGAAGTCAATGAAAATTGGAATACCGGCTGATTGTAGTGGGATAGAACACAGGATCCCTTTAGCTCCGTTGGCTGTCGAACAATTAGTCAAAGAGGGGTTCATGATTTACATTCAGGAAGGAGCAGGAAAAGGAGCAAACTTTACTGATCTCCAGTATTCGGATTATGGAGCAACTATTACAAAAAATATTTCAGATATCTTGAGTTGTGATATTATACTCAAAATATTCCCTCTGACAATCGAAGAAATAGATTTATTAAAAGGTAATCAATTAGTGATTACTTCATTACATTCGAATTGTCAGGAAAAAGAGTATTTTGTAAAACTGATGCAGAAAAGAATTACTGCTTTGGCTTTTGATACAATGCAGGATGCAAAAGGACAGAATCCTATTGTCAAATCAATGAGTGAAATAGCAGGACGTTCATCAATTCTGATCGCTTCCGAATATTTAAGCAATATACATAAAGGTAAGGGAGAAATGTTTGGTGGAATTACCGGAGTTTCTCCGACAGAGGTAGTCATTATTGGAGCAGGCACAGCAGGTACCTATGCTGCACAAACAGCTCACGCAATGGGAGCTATGGTTAAAATCTTTGATAATTCTGTGTCAAAGCTTGACAGATTGCAGCAACATATTGGCACAAAAGTGTTTACAAGTACAATTCATTCTAAAGTATTACTATCAGCAATAAAGACTGCCGATGTTATTATTGGGGCTTTAAAAATATATAATAAACGCCCGAATATTATTATTACTGAAGAAATGGTCATGCAGATGAAGAAAAATTCTGTAATTGTTGACATCAGTATTGATCAGGGAGGCATAACAGAAACAGGAAAAGCTACTACCCATAAAAATCCAGTTTTTCTTAAACACGGAGTTATTCATTATTGTGTGCCGAACATTGCTTCGAGAGTTGCTCGAACTGCGTCTTATGCTATCAGCAATATAATTGCCGGAGAATTATTTAAAATGCAGTCATGTGGAAATATGACCCAGTATTTAAAAATTAATCAGGGCGTAAGAAAAGGGGTTTACATATATAATGGAATACTTACTGATGAAAATATTGGTGTAATTCATGGCATTTTTTCTAAAGACTTAGATTTACTCCTTGCAGCATTATAAAAAAGCCGGCTTTAAACCGGCTACTTGTTATTTTCCTGTAAACATCGCAAATTTGACTTTTGCTCCGCTTTGTGTTATTACATAATGTCTGTAATCATACTCTTTAAACAATTCCGGAATAATTTTGTATTTCTTGTTCTTTTTATTGAACAATGCTGTTCCATGAACTTTTCCATCTGAAAACACTGAAACTACAGTTGCAACACCTTTTCTGTCAGGACCAACGATCTCCTTGTAAGAATTTCCATCAAGATTTTGTGCTTCAAGTAATTTGTGATTTTTCGGGTTATCATTATAGAACAAAAATACTTTTTCACCAATTGCAAAAGCAGCGACAGATGAATATTTTCCTAGGTCGTTAAAACTGTACTGAGCTTTAGGAATTCTGGTCATCCATTCCATATTATTTTCCGGGCTACAATATGCCACTAAAATATCATTATATCTATAATAGTCATTATAAATAACATTTTTTGTGCCTGGTTCAATTATTGAATCTGTCCAAATATTATAATGTTCAGCAATAACAACAGAGCCACCATTAGAGAGGTATAAAACATCCAGCAATTTATAATTGTACATATCAGCATATACTTTCATTAACCTATCTGCACGGAATTCGGGGATTTCGGTCTTAGAAAAAATATAATCTGCTTTCTTTGAATCACCGGCTACAAATTGTTTTAGTTTTGTATCATATCTCTGATGAAAAACCCCTTCATAATTGTCCTTACCTTTTCTTACCATGAAGCCGAAAATATCAACTTGTTCATTTTCATCAACACCAATGATTGCATCAACCAAAATGAATTTTTTACCTTTAACTTCAACATCAGTAACAATTCCTGTTGAAACTTCAAAAATTAAAAGTTTATAATCGTAAATTATCGTTTTCATTCTTTTCAACTGACGTGGATCAGGACTTATTCTTGCCAGCATATATATATTACCGCTGTTAGCTATCTCAATTTGATCAATTTCAAAAGCTTCTCCAACCAAAGGAAGCTTAACCTGATTGTTATAGATTTCTTTTAGATCAGGGCTATAGACTTTAAAAAAGTAAGGTTCTTCATTATAAGTCTGAAATGGACGATTATAATAAACAAAAATATTCTGCTGATTTGGTGTAAGCTTTACATTGAAATCAACAGCAATATTTTGATTTGTCAATTTCCCAATAATCAACGGCTCTCCGATGATTTGTCCACTTTTATTTACTTGTTGAATGTAAAGAGATTTCTCTTTAACAGTATTGTTTAACACTTGGGTCAGCAAGACAAGTTTCCCATCAAGATAAAACATTTCTAAATATTCGGATTGAAAACCTTCGATCATCGGCAAAATCAACTGATTTGACGATTCTCTTGTCATCGATTGTCCATTGATAAAATCAATATACAACTCATCACGTTCATTTATTCTTATGGCATAAAACCCGTCAGAATCTGCCCCGATCAGTCTTACATAATCATTTAATTTGTCCAGAATAAGCTCTTTGTCGTATCCGAAACTAGTCGAAGATTGCGCGTGTATAGCTGCTGTGCAAATGATTGCGAAACATAATAATGAAATAATTTTCTTCATAATTCTTGGTTTTACTAATAGTGTGCTAATATAGATATTTTTCTTTAAATACGAAAATTTAATGATTTTTATTTGCTAATTGACCACATGCTGCATTAATATCCTGTCCTTTTGATTTTCTTATTGTCACAACAAGATTCTTAGTCTTTATAAAGTATTCAAATTGTTTTGTCCTTTCCTTACTGGGGTTTTTATAAAAATCATTTTCAGTCGGATTATATTCAATGAGATTAATTTTACAGGCTGAAATCTTTGTAAATTCAGTTAATGCTTCAGCATCTTTATCTGAATCGTTGACACCTCCCAATAATAAATATTCGTAAGTGATTCTTTTTCCGGTTTTCTTATAATAATATTTGATTGCATCTGCCAGTTCCTTAAGGTCATATCTTTTATTTACGGGCATCAGCTCATTTCTCTTGGAACTTATGGCAGAATGTAAAGATATCGACAAATTTATCTTAACATTTTCATCTGCCAAACGTTTTATGCCTGACGGAATACCTGCGGTTGATAAAGTAATCCGCTGGGGAGATAATCCTAAACCTTTTTCGGAAATAAAAATATCGGTGGCTCTTGTTGTATTTTCGTAGTTTAATAAAGGTTCGCCCATTCCCATAATTACAATATTAGTCAGACCATTTTGTAAGATACCTTTACTTAATATATTTAACTCAAAAACCTGATCAAATATTTCACCTACGTTTAAATTTCTGGCAAAATTCAATTTCCCCGTAGCACAAAAACTGCATTTGAGTGGACATCCGATTTGTGTTGAAATACAAGCTGTGACTCTGTTGCGATCAGGGATTATTACACCTTCGAAATAGTGACCGTCATGCGTCTTAAATAGAACTTTTGTCGTCTTATCTTTACTTATATATTTTTCGGCAAGTTTGATCTTATCTATATAAAAACTGTTGTCTAATTTATTTCTCAAAGATTCAGGAATATTATTCATTTCATTGAAACATGCTACTCCTTTTTTCCATAACCATGTATTGATTTGGTCTTTTCTGAATTCTTTTTCAGATTGTTCCTGCAAGAAGTTTATAATTTCATTATCAGTCAGATTTCGAATATTTATTTTTTCATTACTCATTGTACAAAACTATATAAATTTTAAATTTTTGAAATACTTATTAAATATATATTTGCTGTAAAATATTTAAAACTTTGGGAATATATCAGGGAGAAATATTTGCATTGATTACTTCGGTATGTTGGACTATCAGTTCTTTATCATACGAGTCTGCAGGGAAGAAAATCGGTTCTGTCCCAATGAATTTGATAAGAATGTCAATGGCCTTGATATACATTAGTTTGTACACATTGATTTTCAGAGGGTTTGTTCTACCCGTAGATGCTGATTTTAATACATGGCTATGGTTGTTATTATCGGGTTTGGTTGGATTTGTAATAGGAGACATAATGCTTTTTCAGTCTTTTGTAATTATAGGAGCAAGAATTTCGATGTTGGTAATGTCTATGGTCCCTCCAATTACTGCCATTATGGGATGGATAATATTGGGCGAAACTATGACAGGCCAACAGATTTTTGCTATGATGATAACAATATCGGGAATAGTTATGGTTTTGCTTAAAAGAAAGAAAAACAATAGTGTTAAAAACAAATCGGGACTTTCTACAACTGTTGTAGGTTTACTTCTTGCATTTGGTGGAGCATTAGGGCAAGCTGGAGGATTGGTTATCAGTAAAAAAGGTATGGGAAATTATGATGCTTTTGCTGCAAGTCAGATACGTATTATAGCCGGCGTTGTAGGTTATATAATCATAATCAGTTTTGCAGGATTATGGAAAAAGACACTGTCAGGATTGAAAAATGTTTCAGCAATGAAAGCAGTGTCCTTAGGGTCTTTTGTCGGTCCTTTTCTTGGCGTTTCGTTTTCGTTATTGGCAATTAAATACACAACTACAGGAATTGCTGCAACTCTTACTTCTCTCGCTCCGATTATTATTATTTTCCCCTCAGTAATAATCAATAAGGAAAAAGTAGCTTTTATGGAAGTTTTCGGAGCTGTTATCTCGGTTATCGGAGTAGCCTTGTTCTTCCTCTAGTAACTAATTTCCCAAAACAAATTTAATAGGTATTATATAGGAAACGGGTACGGCTTTTCCTCTTTGTTTGCCAGGATTCCATTGAGGAAGACTTGACACAACCCTTACGGCTTCTTCATCAAGATATTTGTCCACTCCCTTGGCAATACTAACATCTGTAACTTTTCCGTCCGTTCCAATTACAAATTCAACAAATACTTTTCCTTGTATTCCGTTTTCACGACAAATTTCAGGGTATTTTGTATTTTCACTTATATATTTCAATAAAGCTAAATCCCCTCCCGGAAATGAAGGTTTTATTTCCACTTTAACATACTCTACTATTTCAACTGGTTCTTCAAGTATATCCTCTGGGATGATAGGGTTGATAATTACAGGCGAAACAGGACCACTGAGATCAGAAATAAAATCATCCATATTGTTATCCACAATATCATTAGTGATAATAATGTTTTCAGGGATTATTGAAGCTGGTGGCGTATTAATGACGGGAGGAGGCGTTTGAACAGTAAACTGGACATCTTCGTCGAAATAATCAGTCTTAGATAAATTGCCAAGATCTGATTCTGAGACTTTCTCAGATGACCATTCAAATGCTGCAAGGCAAAGTCCAAGCGAAAGGATAAAGCCTATTTCTAAAAATAGGAATCTTTTTTTTTCGATATTGGCGTGAGGTGATTTTTTTGTTTTCATGTCTGAAGTTTTTAGTTATTATTAAATGCTGGATACTGAAAAAAAATAAATTCCATAAATCGTAACTTTTATAAATAACAACGTAAAAAACAAGAGATTTATTATAGTCAAACAGTTGATATCTCAATAAAAATGAGAATTGTATAATAATTATATGAAAAACTGACTACTTTTCTGAAATTAATTCTTCCCAGTATTCCAATGCTCTGCGGGTATGAGGTATTACAATTGTTCCACCGACAACATTTGCCACACTAAAAATATCCATTATTTCTTCAGTTGTTGTTCCTAATTTATAACAGGTTTCAAGATGATATTTGATGCAATCATCACATCTTAAGACCATTGAAGCAACCAAACCGAGCATCTCCTTGGTTTTTGAATTTAAAGCTGAATCCTGATAAGTAAGAGCGTCAAGGCTATAAAGTCTTTTTATGACTTTATTATCTTTATTCAAAAGTTTTTCATTCATCAAAGAACGATAGGCGCGGAATTCTTTTGTTTTACTCATAAGACTTCGTTATTGATTGATTATTCTTCCTTTTAGTGTAGCTGAACTGGCATCTGTAATTAATACGCATACTCTATCACCTTGATTAAAGTGTAAAGCCGGAAATACTACAACTTTATTTTGTTCGGTTCGCCCAAACAGCATGTTTTGTGAACGTTTTGAAAAACCCTCGACAAGTACTTCAAAACTCTTTCCTATATCTGCTTTATTTTTCTTCAAAGATATCCTGTTTTGAAGGTGTATCATGCAATCCAAACGTTCTTTTTTTACATTTTCAGGGACATCGTCAATCAGGTTTTTTGAAGCGATGGTTCCGGGTCTTTCTGAGTATTTGAACATAAAAGCCATGTCATAGCCAACGGTTTCCATCAAATTTAATGTTTCCTGAAAATCTTCCTCGGTCTCTCCCGAAAAACCGCAAAATATATCACTTGACAATCCAACATCAGGAATTCTAGATTTTATCATGTCAATTCTGTTAAGATACCATTCTCTTGTATATTTTCTGTTCATCCTTTCAAGTATTTTGTTACTGCCGGATTGAACAGGTAAATGGATATGATTACAAATGTTTTTATTTTGGGCTATAACATTTATAAGTTCTTCAGAAATATCCTTCGGATGAGATGTTGTAAATCTTATTCTTAAATCGGGTGCAGTCTGTGCAACCATTTTAAGAAGTCCTGGAAAATTCATTTTATGATTTTTGTCTTCAAAATAATATGAATTTACATTTTGTCCCAGAAGGATTATTTCTTTAAACCCGTTTTTTGATAGATTCCTGACTTCGTTAATAATGTCATGGTAACTTGCACTGCGTTCACGACCACGTGTGTAAGGTACTATACAATACGAACAAAAGTTATTGCAGCCCCTTGTAATAGAAATAAAGCCTGAGATGTTATTATGTGATACTTTTTTTTGTAATATACCCGAATATGTTTCTTCGGAAATGAAATTTGTATTAAACAGTTTGTTAGAGCTGTAAGAATCTTGGATAAGTTCCGGCAGATTTCTATATGCATCAGGTCCTGCAATAAAGTCAACGACAGGATGATTAAAAATATCCGTGCCTAGTCTCTGTGCCATACAACCGATAATCCCAACTTTAAGCTCTTTGTTTTTTCTTTTGAGACTTTTTATGAAATCCAAACGATTCCATATTTTCTTTTCTGCGTTTTCTCTAACTGAACAAGTATTAATTATAATCACATCCGAATCGTTTATGTCTGTAACTATCTGATATTCCTGTAGAAAGAGAATTCCAGCAACAGTCTCTGAATCTGCAACATTCATTTGGCAGCCATAAGTCTCAATATAGATTTTATTATTTATCATTTCAATTAGTAAAGTGCAAAAATAGCAAATAGAAACATTAGTCTAAAAATCAGTTAATAAAAAAGCTGTCTTTCGGACAGCTTTTTTTAAATATGAAAACACAAAACTAGTTTGATAATCCGTATCTTTTAAAAGAAGTAACAGTGAGTTCTTTGTCTTTTTTCTGTAAGTACTCTCTTACGGTAATTTTTCCTTCCTGAACAAACTCCTGATTTAAAAGAGTAGATTCTTTAAAGAATTTCTGAAGTTTTCCCTGAGCGATTTTGTCAAGTAATTCTTCAGCTTTTCCTTCAAGACGTGCTTGTTCACGACCAATTTCTAATTCTTTATCAATTACAGATTGTGGAACAGAGTCTTTGTCTATTGAAACAGGGTTCATTGCAGCAATCTGCATAGCAACATTAAAACCTATTGTAGGGTCAACAACTTTGTTTAGTCCAACAACAGTGGCTAATTTGTTTCCCATGTGAATGTATGAACTAACTTGAGCAGATTCGATCTTATCAAAGTATGCCAATTCCATTTTTTCACCGGTTTTACCACTGTTTTCAGAGATCAGGTCAGAAACTGGTTTCCCATTTATTTTACACGATTTTAACTCATCAAGACTGCTTGGAAGAGATTCTGCTGCAACATTAAGAATAGATTTTGCCAGTGAAACGAAATCTTCATTTTTAGCGACAAAATCTGTTTCGCAATTCAGAGCAATAATTACTCCAATAGTATTATTTTTTATTGTTTTAGCCAAAACTACACCTTCGGATGCTTCTCTGTCTGCTCTTTTGTTCGCAATAGCTAAGCCTCTTTCACGAATTAATTCCTTAGCTCTTTCGAAGTCGCCATCAGCTTCAACTAATGCTTTTTTGCAATCCATCATCCCTGCACCGGTCATTTGTCTTAATTTGCTGACGTCGGCTGCTGTTATATTTGCCATCTTATTAAATTTAAAAGTTAAAACTATTCATCATCGTCATCAGAAATATCAACACTTTTAACGCTGGGTTTAATTAAATCTTTTTTAGCCCTTGTTCTTGTTCGTGTTGTTTTTTTCTTTTCTTCTCCGTCAATTTTTTCCTCAGTTTCGTCTGATGATTTTACATTGGTTTCTTTTTCTATGCTTCTTTCACTCAAACCTTCTTTAATAGCTTCGCACATTAAATTGACAACAAGTTGGATAGATTTTGAAGCGTCATCATTTGCAGGTATCGGGAAATCAATAGGTTTTGGATCTGAATTGGTATCAACCATTGCAAATACAGGAATACCAAGTCTTATGGCTTCTCGTATTGCAATTTTTTCTTTCAATACGTCAACAACAAACAAAGCAGCCGGCAATCTTGACAAATCAGAAATTGAGCCTAAGTTTTTTTCCAATTTAGCTCTTTGACGGGTTATTTGTAATTTTTCACGTTTTGACAATGTATCAAAAGTTCCGTCAGTGTGCATCTTGTCAATAGAAGACATTTTTTTAACTGCTTTACGAATTGTCGGGAAGTTTGTAAGCATACCTCCGGGCCAACGTTCCGTAACATAAGGCATATTAACTTTTGTTACTTCTTCAGCAACTATATCCTTAGCCTGTTTCTTTGTTGCAACAAAAAGAATTTTTCTTCCTGATTTTGCAATGTTTTTCATAGCATTTGCAGCTTCTTCTATTTTAATAGCTGTTTTATGCAAGTCAATAATATGAATGCCGTTACGTTCCATAAAAATGTAAGGAGCCATAGACGGATTCCATTTACGCTTTAAGTGTCCAAAATGAACACCGGCGTCAAGTAATTGATCAAAATTTACTTTTGGCATTTTTTAAAATTTAAGTTTACATTCTGTAGTAACAATTATTCGGTAGCATTTTGATAAAAACAATCCGGATAATTTAGATACTAAACTCGGTTTATACTCACTAATTGAATTAACGTTTACTGAACTGGAATCTTTTACGAGCCTTCTTCTGTCCCGGTTTTTTGCGTTCAACAACTCTCGGGTCACGTGTAAGAAATCCCATAGGTTTGAGACTTGCACGATACTCAGGATCAACTTTTAATAAAGCTCTTGATATACCAAGCCTTAAAGCTTCTGCCTGACCTTTAATGCCGCCGCCGTCAATGTTAGCCATAACATCGTAATAATCAATTTTATCAATTGTCAAAAACGGTTGCTTAACAATATATTGCAATTGCATCAACGGGAAATACTCTTCCAGTTTCTTTTCGTTTATCGAAAAGTTTCCTTTGCCTTCGCTAAGATAAACTCTTGCAATGGCAGCTTTTCTACGTCCTATTGCATTAAAAACTTCCATAATGCTTATTTAATTGTATTTAAGTCCAACATTGCCGGTTGCTGAGCCTCATGCTTGTGCTCAGTACCAACATAAATATATAAATTTCTGAATAATTGATCGCCCAAACTGTTTTTTGGTAACATCCCTTTAATAGCGATTTCCAAGACCCTTTCAGGTTTCTTTTCAATTACTTTTTTAATTGGAACAGATTTTTGGCCGCCAGGATAACCCGAATGACTTATATAAACCTTATCTTCAAGTTTGTTGCCTGTCAAGCGAATTTTTTCAGCGTTAATAATAATGACATTATCTCCGCAATCAACATGAGGAGTATAGTCAGTTTTGTGTTTTCCGCGAAGGACTAATGCTACTTTTGCAGCCAGACGTCCGAGGACTTCACCTTCAGCATCTACAACAAACCACTGTTTGTTGACAGTTTCCTTATTTGCTGATATCGTTTTGTACTTCAATGTTTTCACTACTAATAATATTTAATAAATAATAAAATATTTACTCCATAGGCTGGATGACCAAACGGACTGCAAAAATAATATATTTTTCTTTATCACAATATTTTTTGCTTAATTAATTAGTTTTTAAATGAAATATGATAAAATATAGTAATATCAGCATGTGTATGTCGAATATTATGAGTGGTTTTTTAGAAATCTTTTAATGACAATGAAAAATCAAATGATTTGGTAGATTTTTAATGTATTTTTTTTTATTTAGTCAGACTGCATCCAATATATAATGTAATATGATTAAAAATATAAATTTGTGTATATCAAACCTGGAGAGAATAGATATTAAATCATTATCAGCTTTTCCGTTGTCTGATCATAGGGTCAACACAACTATTGTCTGCACCGGTTTGTTCCGACGCTGCCCTGCATCCGCCACGACAAATATCCCAAAGCTTACAATCTCTGCAATATTCGGGGATATTAAGATTCCAGGATTTTACATAAGCAGAGTCAAGTATTTCGTCAATATGTTGATTGAAAATATTGCCTGCAATTACAGGACTGTGGTTGCACACTCTTACATCGCCCGATGAATTGAGCGTAAGTGGGAAATGCAAAGAGTTTTTAGGGCAATTACCAAAACCTATAAACGGATAATCTGCGGGATTAAGTACACAATGCGGAGTGCAAACATTTGATGTAATACGTAATTTGAATTCTTGAGCTTTCTTATTAATTAATAAGTATGTATTTCGTATTTGATTCAAATCCGGTAAAATTTTACCAGCAGAGTTTTTATTAGTGCCACCTATATTATATCTGTCAACGGAAATTTGATTCACTCCAAGATTTACTATAAAATCTATTGTTTGAGAAATATCTTCCTGATTCATTGAAGTTAAAACGATAACAGCAACAACATTAGCTTTGAAGGAATTCAGTTTTTTTATTGCATTTACAGATTCCTCATGAGAACCAGATAGTCCGGTCATATTATCGTGTACCTCAGATAAAAATGAATGTACTGGCAGTTGGAAAAGATCATTTTTAATCAATGTCAGTTCTTTCAATATTTGTTCAGAAAATAAAGTCCCGTTTGAGATAATCGTGGTAAGCGATTTTTTCATTTTTGCATACATAACAAGTTCTGAAAGTCTGCCTTCGAGTAATGGTTCACCTCCGGTAAAACTTATAGAATTAATTTCAGCTTGTGAATATATCTTTTTAAGTACCTTTTTCAGATTGCCGTATTTACTTTCATGATTACACTTGATGTGAGGTATATGATTATAGCAAAAAACACAGTTTTGATTGCATGAATTATTTACTTCGAGTGCAATATGAGGTATGGAGATGCTATGTTTTTTATCTAAATGCATTTCTTTTAATAAGAATTTTCGCTAAATTATAATTATAGAAAGAATAATTTGAGTTTATTAGGAGAAAAAATAAAAAAAATGTATAAAATTCCTGTTTTTGATTGATTTTAGTTAATTTTACGTTTCTGTTAAATAAAAATAATACAATTGTTATATATTTGTAAAAGAAAAATTGAAATATTATGGCAAGAAGTTACGAAGAAGAACAAAACAACCTGAACATTATCGGTAATGGCACTTCGATAAACGGAGATGTTACATCAAACGGAGATTTACGTATTGACGGAAATCTGACAGGTAATCTTAACACTAAAGCGAAATTGGTTTTAGGATCAACGGGTAAAATATTAGGAGAAATATTCTGTAAAAATTCTGAAATATC